>SXSK01000005.1 GCA_005793375.1 Verrucomicrobiales bacterium
AAACTCTGTTTCCATGGAGCGCAGTGGTCGAATGGCGAGTTTCCGAAGTGTCGATCAATCCGGTGTACGAGTGGGTTTTTATGAGTCGTCTAAACTGAATCCTGCAAGCTATACAAGCCATACGTTCAGACTAGACCTCAATGAGGTAGTAACACTGTTCCTCTGTGCACATTGTGAATCCCGCTCCACCCACGGCGTTAGCTACTGCAACGCCGGACATCCTGCTCAATCCCAATCATAAGTACGTGTCTATTTTGATAACAGTCACGGTCCCTGGTGAGAATATGAAGAAACTCCGTTTTCGCCTCCTAAGTGTCAGCAGCGATGAGCCATGGAATGGTACTGGCGATGGGGATAAGGGCGTGGATTGGAGCTTCAATTCGGGCGTTAATCCCATCTTCACCGAGAGTCATACCCCGCAGTATTCCTTCACCGAGGCGGTGCGGTCGCCGTCACATGGCTGGGGCCTGCCTGGCAGGAACGAGCTTTGTACGCTGCTACGCGCGGAACGTTCCGGCCGTGGCGACGGACGCGTGTATACGATCCGGGCAGAGGTCATGCGTCCCGATGGCACGGTGATTCCAGCGAGCGTGCAGGTGTTGGTTCCAAAGAAGTAGGGTTAATTGGCCAGAATACCAACCAGGGTACAGCTCATGGCGATGAGTGCTGCAACCAATGACTCACCGGCGATCAAGCCGGAAGCGACGGGTGTCGAGTACACATCCGACGCCCGCCGACTGAGTCGATTCCAGACCCAGACAATTAAGGCGCCGATGCCGAACGCGAGGGCGTTTTGGAAAACCACAGCCCAAGAGAGTCCCAGCCCCATGGCGGAAGGAAGGTAAGGTTTTGCGCGCGGGAAAAGTCTTTCGAGAATGGGGATAAGCATTCCGACGACGGACCCGATCACGATGAGGCTGATGGCGGTGGAGGGCAGCGTTTGGGCGCCTTGGGTCAAGAGATCGCTGACTGCTTTCCACATGTTGATAGCGGGTGGATTGAATCGTTCTAGAGCTTCCTTGGTGGGGATCATCAGGTACCAGCAAGGAATGATGGCGAGGCTGCCGACGAAGACGCCGACGAACTGAGCCCAGAACTGTTTGCGTGGGTTCGCTCCAAGCAGGTAACCGCTCTTCAAGTCAGTGAGCAGGTCTGCGGCACTCATGCCGGCGCCGGTAGTGGCGCCGGCTGTCATGAGATTGATGGTGGCATTGCCGGCGCTTCCTGGCAGGACGGCAAACAATAATTGCGTGACCTTGCCCATGGCGCCTGCCGGTGTGGTGTCAGTTTCCCCGGTGGCACGCGCGGAAACCAAGCAGACCAGAGCGGACAGCAAGACAGCGACGATGGCTAGAGGGACAGATACATTATAGGTAAGCCGAAGCAGCAAAACCATACCGAATGCGAACGGAAAGATGCCGCAGAAGAACCAAGTGTTGGGAACTTCGATCGCGCGCATTGGGTCGTTGGCGGCGGTGACGGAACTGCCTCGAAGAGTCCGGAAGGCACGAGCGATGGTTTTCCAATCGAGTGCCAATGATGTGAGGCTGGCGAACACCATGAGCGAAGCGCCACCCCAAACCGCCCACCGCATGGGGTTGAATCCGCCTGTGGGATTCATTCGAAATGCCGGGACGTACCCTGCCAATTGGCTGTTGGCGGCATCATGCGCCAGCATTTGTGGGGCGACGACGTAGTAAAGAAGCACGGAGCCCAGAAACATGGAGAGGCACACCCGGGTTCCAACGATCATACCGGCGCCAATGAGAAGGACGCTGGGCTCGAAAGCCAAGCCGGCCATGGAGCCACGGGTCAGCGGATTCAGTGCGCCGGCGAGCGCGATGTCTTCGGGGATGAATAGACGCTTTTGCAGGTTTTCGAGCCACGGCAAGCGCCAGGGTGTCTTGCTGAGTTCCGCCACAAAGGTGCCATAAGTGCGCAACAGTCCAACGAGCATGCCCATCCCGAGTCCGGCGATCAGACCGAATGCTTTTTGCAGCGCCTCTTTCCCTTGGCCATATAAGCTTCGCAATGTTTCTGCGGCGGCTGTGCCAGTTGGGAATGGCAGTTCTTCGTAATTCACCAGCTGCCGTTTCATGGGGATGGCGAGAAAAACTCCCAAGCCCGCGGTCAATAGTGTGAACAAGCCCAGCAAGTACCAGGGTTGCTGCACGCCCGTCGCCAGCAGAGTGGCCCCGAAGCAGAGGGAAACGGTAGCTCCGGTGGAATAACCTGCGGCTGATGCGGTGGATTGCATGCAGTTGCTTTCCAAAATGCTCATCGGTTGGATGCGCCCGCCAGACAGCAGCCTTAGGGAATTCCACATCACATAGGATAATACACTCGCAGTAACAACGACTCCAAACGACCAGCCCAATTTCACGGTCGTATAGAGGTTCGACATCGCCATGAACACGCCGAGTCCTGCGCCCATCAACAGCGCCCGTAGTGTGAGCTGCTTTTCTTGGTCACCCCGGTAGACGTGTGTGAACCAGTATCGATCCTTCTCTTCTGGCGTCGCTCCGGCGGCCCTGGGAGGTATTCCGGTTCTTTCAACGCCAACGGGCGATTTGGACTGGTTCACGTCCGGAGCATCGGGCAACCGCCGCAACGCAAGCAACCCGGAAAGGCCCCATCAGGGTCCGCTTTTCGTGATCTTCACCGGCAGTTGATCGGCGGTGATCTTACCTTCCGCAACGGCATCGATGTCTTCTTTCTTCGCCCGGAGTGTGAGTCGGGATTCACGGTTTTGTATCCGAGGGGCACCACTGCTGGTAGGTATTACCCTTCCTCTCCCTTTGCCCCCTCGACCTTCGCGTTCAGTCAAGGCGTCTCGGTCCAGATCCCCATCTACGGTCTCGTCGTGGGCTTCTTGAGCCGTGGTGAACGCAGGCCCAGTGACCACGATGGTGACGGTCTCATTTGGATAAAGATTACGAATATTGGCCGCGTGCTTTAACGCCGCCGTTAGTTTCGTCTGGAGCCTCTCGACTCTCGCCGCGTCGTATGGCTCGACTTCGACGTCCCGTCGTCGTCCCGAGGCCTTGGCGACAATACGATGCATCACGTCGAGGTCTTCCGTCAGTTCCCAAGTGGCTTCAGTCGTGGTGCGTTCGCCTGGCAGGACCAGCGTGCGCGTCTGCTGGCGTCCATCCATCAACACGGTGACCCGCTTCACGTCCCGGGCCGAGCGTTTGATGTCCTCGGTGGCTCGCAGGACATCACGTTGGACTTGCGCGGCGATCCGCTGTCCCTCGCGCGCCAATGTCATTGCCTGGTTGCGCGCAGCGCCAGCGAGCGGCTCGGCCTCATGGCGTGCGGCCTTAAGCGGTTCTTCCTCAGTACCCGGGGGAGTCGGGGCGAAAGGATCGGCTTCTGGCAGTTCTGGAGGCGTTTTTAGCCGGATCCGGGTGGGAGATTTTCCTGTGACCTCGGGTGGAGCAATCAGGGTATTGTTGTCAGTATTGGCCTGCGCCTTCGCCAGACATGGCGACATGACGATGAGGGCGATGGCGGATGATTTCAGTATCCAATGTTTATTCATATTCAAGGAGTGTTCTTGGTGGAAGTTTCGTTGTTTGGCTGAGAGCTGTTGTCGGGTTCTAGCGGCAGGGAGGATGCGAGCAGATTGAGGTTGTCCTCCGTTTGGCGGAATCCGAAGCGTGTTTGGCGCGCGAGATCGACGACATCGGACCGTAACGCGAGATATTGGGCTGCGCGTTGTTTTTCGAGTTGATCCAATGCGCCGATCCACTCGTGGCGATCGAGCGCTCGGGCATGTTTGAGTTCTGACATGAAGGTAGAGGCCCACTCCCGATGTTCGGCGGCATCCTTGGCAGGACTCCAAATACAGTTCGGCCTTGGCGCGTTCCGCGGTGGGCAGTTCGCCATAGAGATAATCCATCCAATGTTCCGAATTAGATTTTGAACACGCCACATCCACTGTTCATCGGAGGTTCTAAAGGGCCAATCCATTTCAGCGTCCTTAGGTGAAACGCTTGGCGCGAGAAAACGTTCGGCGAAAATTCAGACAAAGTGGCAATTGCTCGAAAGGTTGTAAGGATCCTTGGAACATTTCCCTTCCCATAGGACAGGCCGTGACTATCTTCGCCCCCACTTTATCGAAGAGCGACGCGCAGAGGAATCTTGGTATTTACTCGCGGAGACTTTTCCGAGGCCACACAATCGATGGACGCAGCGCACATACGCAATTTCAGCATTATCGCCCACATTGACCATGGGAAGACCACGCTCAGCGACCGATTGCTGCAGCGGACGGGCACGGTTGCGGATCGGGAAATGGAGGATCAGATGCTCGACGCCATGGACTTGGAGCGTGAGCGGGGAATCACTATCAAGGCCCATCCGGTCACCATGTTGTACCGGGCGAAGAATGGGGAAGAGTACGAACTCAATCTGATCGATACCCCTGGGCACGTGGACTTTGCCTATGAGGTATCCCGGAGTTTAAGTGCCTGTGAAGGCGCGCTCCTGATCATCGATGCAGCGCAAGGGGTCGAGGCGCAGACAGTCGCCAATGTGCATCTGGCAATGAAGCAGGAGCTTCAAATTTTGCCGGTCATCAATAAGATCGACCTGCCACATGCGAATGTGCCGATGGCCCAACAGCAATTGGAAGACGTGCTGGCTATACCCGGTGACACGGCACTGCTGGCATCCGCCAAAGAAGGTATTGGCATTGAAGAAATTCTCGAAGCGATTGTGGCGCGGATCCCGGCGCCCAAGCCCACCGGCGCCAAGTCCCTTCAAGCGCTGATCTTTGATTCCTACTTTAATACCTACAAGGGTGTGGTGGTGCTGGTTCGCGTGTTCAATGGGGAACTTCGACCGGGTATGATGGTCAAGATGCCTCACTCTGGGAAGACCGTTGAAATCAAAGAGGTGGGTTCCTTCAATCCCAAGCCCTACATCCGCGAGAAGCTGGAAGTTGGCGAAACGGGATACATCACGGCTAATATCAAAACGCCGCGAGAGGTGAAGGTTGGGGACACGATTCTGGATTCAAAGAACCCGGCGACACCCTTGCCGGGATTTCAGGAAATCCATCCGATGGTCTTCAGTGGCATCTACCCCATCAACCCGGGTGATTACGAACCACTAAAAGTGGCTATGTCCAAGTTGCAACTGAATGATTCCGCTCTGACTTATCAGACGGAAAGCTCAGCGGCTTTGGGGTTTGGATTACGCTGTGGTTTTCTCGGGTTGCTCCACATGGAGATCGTCCAGGAGCGCCTGCGCCGTGAATTCGAGATGGACATCATCGCCACGTATCCCAGCGTGGTGTATCGCGTTCAGATGACCGATGGGACAGAGAAGGAGGTGGATAATCCCGCCTTTTTGCCCGACGTGACCTACATCGAGCAAATCCTGGAGCCCGTGGTCAAAGCGTTCGTCATTTGCCCGAATGATTCCATTGGCGACATGATGTCCCTAATTTCGGAAAAACGGGGTAGCATTCAGAATACGGAAACCATGGACGCCCGTCGGGTGATGCTCTCAGCCCGGATTCCGCTGAATGAAATCCTCATCGATTTTCACGATCGAATCAAGTCCCTCACCAAAGGGTATGGCTCGATGGATTATGAGCCGGATGGTTACGACCCAAGTGACATGGTGAAGCTGGACATGATGGTCAACGGCGAGGTGATGGACGCCTTCTCGGCATTGGTACACCGCAGCAAAGCAGAGAACCGGGGGCGTGCGATCGCGGCCAAGCTCAAGGAAGTCATTCCGCGCCAGCAGTATCAGGTGGCCATTCAGGCGGCCATCGGCGGTAAGATTGTCGCGCGCGAGACGGTGAGTGCGTTGCGGAAGGACGTTACAGCCAAGTGTTACGGTGGTGATATCAGCCGTAAGCGCAAATTGTTGGAGAAGCAGCGCGAAGGGAAAAAACGGATGAAAGCGGTGGGATCGGTGGATATTCCCCAGGAAGCCTTTATCGAAGTGCTGAAGACCTCGTGATGAGAACGCCATGAAGTGGTCAAACTCCCCCGATGAACCGCAATGCCTTTCAGAAGGCCATGGCCTATCGGGACAAATCGATTGCCAGCATCGCATGGAAGCCGAGTCAGGTAAGGCGGCAGTGTCACATGGTTTCGGGAGTAACTCTGATCGAGTTGCTTTGTGTGATGGCCATCATTGGAATCTTGGCTTCCTTGATGCTGGCGCCGATGGGGAAGGCCTTGCGCAAAGCCAGGGGCGTGGCTGGGTTTGGTCAGGCCGCCGACAGCGTGGAGCCTATTATCGAGGAGATACGGCAGAAATATACGGCTTACCGTCTCGCTCACCCGGACCATGGTCCGCTTTCGTTGAAAGCCTTTATTCAAAACTGCTCCCTGGGTGCCAAGGCCGAAAGTTGGCTCCATTTGAAGTCCGTTACCTATCGACCATTTGCCGCGAAGTCACTGCCAACTGCGATCATTTTGGAAACCGATGTCTCGTCTCCCACCGGCGCCAGTGCTCGGGTTTGGCGTTTGATTGATTTGTTGCAGCACTGAACCCATCATCGAACCGCCCATGCTGTTTATCCGTGCGTTCTTCTCCAAAACTGTCCGCCAAGCCAAGGACCTAAATGACCAGGTGCTGAAGATCCTAAATCACCAGCGCGACATTTTGCCTGAGCGAAATGTTTTGGAACTGCAGCAGGCCATTGCCGGGATGAATCAAGCGTTGGCGAGCGGAGCGAATACCGCAGCGCTGAAATCGCAAATGACGGCTCTGGAGGAGTCTGCGAACAAATGGCTGAAAGGCTATTCCTATCCCGGGTTGCGAGATTGGGTGGATACGATCGTCGTCGCGGGCTCAGTGGCGATTGCTTTCCGCACTTTTTTCTTCCAACCGATGGTGATTCCAACTGGGTCAGCTCAGCCGACGTTTAACGGCATTACCCACGTCGATTATCGGCAGGATGCTTCTTGGAAAACGCCCGGGGTGCCCAAGCGAGTTTGGGATTATTGCATTTATGGAATCACTTACCATGAGGCGATCGCCCGCGCAGACGGGCAGTGGGATGGTCGGTTGGAGATCGTTCCGAGAATTGGATTGGGGCCTCTCAAGCTGAACAAGCAGGCGGTTTTTCGCGTGGGCGGCGAAGAGTACCGCGTTTCAGCACCCGACGAAAACGCCGTGCTGCATTTGGGACTCCTGGAAACCGTCGAAGGACAGCGAATGCCAAAACCGCTCCGTTATTTTAAGACGGGGCAGCCCATCGTGAGGTGCTTGGTCCAAACCGGGGATCATCTCTTGGTGAATCGAATCACCTACAATTTTCGCCGGCCGCACCGTGGAGAAACCATCGTCTTCCGTTCCGAAGAACATCCGGGCATGACGCGTAACACGCACTATATCAAGCGATTGATTGCATTGCCAAACGAGCGAGTTCGAATTGGGGACGACCGGCATGTCTATATCAACGGGCGTCGGCTTGAGACCAATGACTTTGGGTTCGAGAATGTTTACTCATTTGATCCCAAATTGCCGCCGCGGGCGGACCACTATTCGGGGCATCTGAACGGCAAAACTTGGGCCAAGCATTTTGGAACACCCGGTCCGACAGGCAATTTTCCAGACGAACGAACCGAGATCACGATTCGACCGGGCCACTACCTCACATTTGGAGACAACACCTTGAATAGCGCGGATTCGCGGGATTGGCCGGAACCAGATTTCCCTGGGGGACAGGTAGTTGGGAAGGAGTCCTTGGTTTTTTGGCCATTTAGCGAGCGATGGGGGTCGAGTCGACGTTGAGCTTGAAACGTGATTGAGCCGTGCAAAAGCGCTTCACGAAAGCGCGCGTTTCCAGTTTCCAGTTGTTGGGTCGAAGCGACCTAGTATTGCCTGTTTCAGATAAGGGCTTAGAGGTCTTTCTGGGCGCTACGGGTATGCCGCTTGGCAATTCCCAGAAGGGTTTTTCATAAAATTGAGTAGACTCATGCTAGTATTACCATCTGGTTGGCTCGGTTAATCGTGGGGGGTACCTCAAATTAATTATATGGCTAACTTGCTCAGCTGGAGTATGTTAAGTTGTTGTTTTTCTTCAATTTTCCGCCTATGATTGCTCTTGGTGAAAGTCTTCGAGTGAAGAAAGACACACGAATTATGAATCGTAAATTAACTTGGGTGGGGCTGGTGGCGGGGCTTTTGTCGACATCGGGTAGCCTCCAGGCGATCTCTTACAATTTGGGCGATCTCGTTCAGAGCGGGAATTCTATCACTATTGGGGATAAGATTTTTGACGACTTCGAGTTTGCATCCTCGATGTTCAATCCGTCGGATGCGACGGTGACTGCCGGGATCGATGGGAACGGGACCTATCAGCTGACACTTCAAGGGCCGTGGATTCTCGGCCTGGGCAACTCGGCGAGTATTGCCTTGAGCTATTCCATTGCAACGACCTCTGGGCAGTCATTGATTCAATCTATCGGTCAGGCTTATGTGCATTCGGCGGCAGGCATGGGTGGCACGATCACTATCGAGGAAACGGCGCATACCGGCAGTTTCGCTGGGCCCGTGACGGCCATGTCGAACCTTGGGTATGTGGCTGGGTTGCCTCCGACTTTGGACTTGGAAGATCCGATTTCTGAGGCGGGGGACGATCTCTTAGTGGATCCAACCGCTTCAAAGCTTTGGATCAAAACTCAGATTGATATTGCCGCTCATCGGGGCGGCTTGACTGGACCTTCGGTGATAATCCAGTCGTTTCAACAGACGGTGGTAACTCCTGAGGGCGGCTTAGGCCTTGCGATGGTTGGGGCGTTGGTTGTGGGCCTGGGTTATATTCGCAAGCGGTTGGCTTGAATTGGGAGTGGGTTCTGGCTATCGCAGAATACCCAACTTTTGGTTTAGTCTTCAGAGCAGGTTTCATCGCCTGCTTTTTTTCTGGAATCCTCCCGGCTGCGGGTTGCCCAAGGTGATTGTTCGAGTCTCTCAGTGCCGGGGCTTGCTCGCAACGCTGAAATCTCGATGCTCTCCCACTCATGTCACGAATGCTGCGAGCTTCCGGCGCTGCTGGAATCGCTACGCTGTTAAGTCGAATTCTGGGTTTTGTGCGCGAATGGGCGTTGGCTCGATTCATGGGGACAAGCCCAGTTGCCGATGCGTTCATCATGGCATTTACGTTGCCAAATCTCTTTCGTCGCCTTCTGGGCGAAGGGGTGTTGAGTGTGGCCTTCGTGCCCATTTTCAAAGCCAAGGAACAAACCCAGACTCCTTCGGAACTTTGGCGCGCCGTCAACGCGGTGCTCTGCGCGCTGATCACCATCTGCCTCGCTCTGATTGTGCTGACCGCAGTTGGTTCGACACTGTTGATGTTCGCGGTGGACTTGCCTATCGAGACAGACCTCATGCTCCGATTGGTTCGGATCATGTTCCCCTATCTACTATTCGTGTGCATCGCGGCGGTATTCATCGGAGTGCTCAACGCAAGGGGGCATTTCTTCCTGCCTGCAATTGGAACTGTGGTGCTCAATGTCGTGCTGATTGGTTCCATTTTTTTCCTGGCTCCACAATTTGGCACGGAACTTTCAACGCAAGTCTTTGGGTTGGCCATTGGAGTTTTGGTTGCTGGTATCGCGCAGGCAGTTTTTCAATTGCCGAGCCTTTGGAAGGAGGGGTATCGACCGGTCTGGGTGAATCCTCTCGAGGATTCGACCGTGCGTGAGGTGGCCGCCCGAATGGCGCCTGCAACCATCGGAGCTGCTGCCTTTCAGTTGAATGTGGTGATTACCCAGTGGATGGCCGCTTCCCACGGCAAAAGTATCGTGTCCTCCTTTAATTATGCAGTGCGGTTGATGGAGTTGCCGCAAGGGGTTTTCGGGATTTCCATGGCCACATTTTTACTCACTGAGTTGAGCCATCTCTCGGCTCAGAAGAAATATCCGGAATTTCGAGCGACACTCCGGGAGGGTATTCTCAATGTCGTCTTCCTGAATGCGCTAGCCACTGGATTGTTATGCGTGTTGGCCGAGCCTATCGTTCGGTTGTTGTTTGAATATCGCATGTTTGACGCGGATTCGACCGATCGGACCAGTCTCGCTCTGCAATATTTGGCCCCGGGACTTATCCTGTTTTCGCTCAATAATATTCTGACGCGAGCCTTTTTCGCCTTAGGCGACGTGAAGACCCCGATGCGAATCAGTATTTTTTGTCTGAGTGTGAATATTCTGTTGGCCATGGCCTTGTTGCCACAGCTCAAACAAGGGGGGTTGGGTTTGGCTAATTCGATGAGCGCCTGCATCAATTCAGCTCTATTGCTCTATGCGTTGCGTCGCAAGCTCCCCAGTTTCGAGTTCGCCAGCATGCGCGCCCCACTCTTGGCGATACTTGGGGTTGCTGTACTCGCCGGTCTCTGTGCTTGGGGAGCTCATTTCACCTGGGAACGCCGCCTGGGTCATCAGGGAATTCCGCTGCGCGCTGGCGCAGTGTTTGTCCCCATCCTGTTGTCCACGGGAGTCTATTTTCTCGTGGCGCTCTGGATGCGCCTCCCGCAGGCCAAGGATATCGTCGGTGTGTTTCTGAAGCGACTCCGCAAATCAAAACCTCCAGAAGGGATTTAAGGTCAGCGACAGCGCGGTAGAGATGGTTGACATTCCCTGGGGGCACGTCCCGCGGTTATCCTTGGTTGATTTGCGGATGTTCCTTCTTTAGTGATTGCCTATGTCGTCGGATTCCAATGAGGCAAGGCCACCCAGGTCATTGAGCACGATCCTGTGGGCCACCGTAATCTTGGTAACCATCAACATATTGGTCATTATTCTGGTACTCCTCCCATCTCGCAAAAAATCCGATCCACAAGCCCCAAGGCTCGCGGAGGCTGTGGACAGGATCATGAACAACTCTGGAGACATCCAACTCAGGATTCGTGACAACAGCGCGCCCCAAAAACGGAGTGCGGCCAATGGTGTCAACGACCAGGATTTGAAGCCATCACCCTCGGAGTCCGCTGTGCCAGAAGGCGAGGCATCGGCGGCGGCGATTCCCTCAAACGCTGGTGGACTCCACGGGTCCCAAGTTTCGCTGGGCGTCCCGGGCGCCCGTGTCGGCGGTTTGCATGGGATGGCGTTGCTCGTGGGGAGTCCTCCACCTGAACGTGAGTTGTTGGCTTTTAAGGCGGATCTCAATTGCAGCCCGTTGCGGCCTGATCTGGTGTTCACGCGAAATTACGTCCTCAGCACGAACCTCATTTCGTCGACTCGTCGTCCTGAGCTCTCGAAGTGGCTTGATGCGCTTCCGCCAAATTCTAACGTTCATGGTTTGGGGAATGTTTTTGTGCGTATCCTCCGAAAACCGGAGGATGTGTCATTGCCACCTGCGACATCCAAGGCCCCGCCTCTTTTGGACCAAGTGGGTTGTCTGTACGAGCCCTACATGATTGGCGTGGTCACCAACGAACCGATTCAGATTCGAAATTCGGATGCGATCATGCACAACGTACTGGCGACGTCGAAAGTTGGGAATCCCACATTCAATTTGGCTCAAACCCGGAAGGGTCAAGTAGACACTCGGACATTCACCAAACCGGAGTTGTTCGTGACCTTGCAATGCAATGTGCATCCCTGGATGTTCGCCTACATTGGAGTCGTCGATAATCCCTACTTCGCGGTCACGGACGCCCACGGTGAATTCGAAATGCCGACCGGGCTTCCATTCGGGAAATACTTGTTGGAATTCACTCACCGAAAGGCTGGGACACAGACGCTCGAAGTGGACTGGAATAGCCAGGATCAACTCGTGGCGGTGGTCCTAGAAATAAAATAGTCCGAGTGCCAGTGTCCTGCCTGTCCAGCAATTCTCATTTTGCTGGAGATTGCTTACTGGCCGCCTCAAGGCGGAACCCAAAGCACACTGAGTTGCCGTCCGTAAGGTGTTCTGAGTTCCGCCTTGAGTCAGTTTCTGACTTCCTCCTGCGAATTGCGCTTGTCTACCCGCCGAAGCTTGTCAAAGCCGGTGGCGGTAACGTTGACTCGGTGCATGTCGTATCTGGGCATTGAAATCGGCGGCACCAAACTCCAGCTCGTCGTCGGCACGGCTGAAGGGGAGATTCTTTCCCGTGTGCGGGCGGAGATTGATGTCCCTTCAGGTGGGGAGGGAATTCGGCGCCAGATGGCGGAATCGTTGCCTGGTTTGATTCGGGAGCATCGACCCAAGGCAGTGGGCGTGGGCTTCGGTGGGCCAGTGGATTGGCAGACCGGTGTGATTTGTTGTTCCCACCAAGTGTCGGGTTGGCACGACTTTCCGTTGGGAGCCTGGCTGCGTGAAGAAACGCAATTGCCGGTCGCTGTGGACAATGACGCGAATGTGGCCGCGCTCGGTGAGTCGCTGCACGGCAGTGGCAGGGGCTCGAACCCAGTGTTTTGGATCAACATGGGGAGTGGTATTGGAGGTGGGTTGGTGGTCGACGGCCGTGTTTACCATGGCCTCCGCCCTGGCGAAACCGAGGTGGGCCACCTGCGATTGGATAAATCTGGTGACACGCTTGAGGCTCGTTGTTCGGGTTGGGCTGTGGATCGGAGGATCCGTCAGGCAGTGGCTCAGAATCCTGAGTGCCGGCTCGCCGCGTTAGTGATGGGTTTCATGAAAGGGGAAGCGCGCTTTTTGAAAGCTGCGTTGGCCGAGAACGACTTGGTGGCGATGGATCTATTAGAGGCTGTTGGCGATGATCTTGCCTTTGGACTTTCGCATGTGGTGCACCTTCTGCACCCCGAGACGATCGTGGTGGGTGGTGGTTTATCTCTGGTAGGGGATTCGATTCGCACCGTCATCGCGAGCGCCCTGCCCCAATATCTTATGGAAGCCTTTCGGCCCGGCCCGCGTATCGTGCTTGCAGGTCTCAAGGAAGATTCGGTGACGATAGGTGCCTTGGCTCTCGCGGCGAGTGGGGCTGCTTAAGAATTCCTGGGAAACTGGAGATTCTCGAAGTGCGTGTTTTGGGGAAGGATGAGATCGAATTCTTCCTCCAGCACACGGAGTAGTTGGGGTTCGCTTCGAATCTCTACCGTCTCTGGCGATGCCCGTTTCCATCGGCGGGTGAACTCGGTGTTCAACAGAGTGCGTCGAATGCCATCCAACCCTGCGCGCGACAGAACGAGGTTGTTTCGAAACCTCGAATCCGGATGCGTGCTAGTCCACCAATTGGCGACTTGACAATCGACGGCGGGCATTTCGTCGCCCGTGAACTGGCAAACATCCAACCACTCGTCCGCGAAACACACTTGATGAAACCATTTTCCATCCTCGGCGACAATTCGACGTCTGTCGTGAGGCGTTTCCTGAACGAAACCGTCCTGCCATCGGAGTGCTGCCGTGAGGGACATGCTGCCCATGCCGCAGTCCGTGATCCATTGTTCACCTGATATCTCCACCTGGACGAACATGTGTGTGAACGGTGGGACGACGGAGCGGGGGAGTTGCCAACACACACGGGCGCTGAGCGTGCCGGCCTGGAAACCCATTGCCTTCAGGACGAGAAGCAACAGTTGGTTGGTCTCGAAACAGTACCCTCCTCGGCGTTCCTGTACGATCTTCTGCTGCACGGCGCCTGGTGAAATATCGATGCCGCGGCCCAACAGTACGTCGACGTTTTCGAAAGGAATCGCCGAGGCATGATGTGCCGTGATGGCGTGAAGGGTGTCCAGGGTGGGCAACTGTGAGCCCACGTAGTGAATCCTATCGAAGTAGGCATTTAGATCTGGCACAAAATCCTGGTTCATAATGCATGGGGCACGGGTTGGTCGGCCTCGATCTACCGAATAGTCTTGGCGGGTGGGGGACATGTCGATGCTGCGGAAGCGTTAGGGCAAGGAATCCCCCGGGTTCGACTTTGGGCGATGCTTCCGGGGCTTTGATTTTTCGCTCGGAAGTCGGGCTTCCTCGCTTAACACTGATCCCTACACATGAAGCAATGGATTGAGTCTTATGTCGATGCCCAACGACGCGCTTTGGAGTCAGTGCCCGTGGAGCAGATCGCCGGTGTTGTGGAGACCTTGAAGCGCGTGCACCGCGAGAGCCGCCAGGTGTTTGCCATTGGCAACGGGGGCAGTGCCTGCAACGCCAGTCATTTCGCGGTGGACCTGGGCAAGGGTGCGAGTGATGCCATGGGTAAACGATTCCGAGTTCTCTCGTTGACCGACAACGTCGGTTGGATCACCGCGCTCGGCAATGACTACAGCTACGCCGATGTGTTCGTCGGTCAATTGCAGAACTATGCGCAAGCGGGCGATGTACTAATTTCGATCAGTGTCAGCGGTAACTCACCCAATTGCGTGAAAGCCATGGAATGGGCAAAGGCCCATGGCGTGACCACAATCGCACTGGTGGGCGCCAAACGGGGGCGCATGGCGGAAATTGCCGACCAATTGATCGTCATTCAAGACACCCACTACGGCCGAGTTGAGGATGTGCAGATGAATCTTCTCCATTTGTGGTGCTACGCATTCCTGGAGAAAGTGGCGGGGGATTAAGGCTTATTATTTCAGTCGGTAGAACTGACGGGCTGTCTCTGAAAAGATTGCGTTGGATTCCGACACGCTCAGCGTTCCGAGCGCTGCATTGAGTGCGGAGAAGGCGTGCTCGTAGCTGCCTGCCAGTTCACAGACCGGCCAGTCGGAACCATACATGCATCGCTCGGGGCCGAACGCGTCCAAAGCGGCTTCGACGTAGGGTATGAGATCCGAGGGTTTCCACTGTTGCCAGTCGGCTTCCGTGATCAGACCGGAAAGTTTACAGTAAATGTTCGGGCACTTGGAGGCCTCGCGCAAGTGTGGCAACCAATCGTCCACGGATCGATCCTTGATGCGCGGCTTGGCGAGATGATCCACCACCATTGGCAGGTCGGGCAGTAATCTCCCCAGCGTCGCGGCGTGCTTGAGGTGTTTGACGTAAAACAACAGATCGAAGGGCACTTGGTGCTTTTCTAAGACCTTCAGCCCTCTCAAAATTTCGGGGCGGATGATGAAGTCGTCATCGGGTTCGTCCTGCGTGACGTGGCGAACTCCGACGAATTTGGGGTGATCCTTGAATTCGAGCAACTGAGCCTCGCACTCCGGGTTCGCTAGATCCACCCAGCCGACAACACCCGCAATGAAGTCATGGCGCTCGGCCAATCCCAGCACCCAACGGTTCTCGGCCACGTCGTGTTGTGTTTGGACGAACACACTTCCCTGAATGCCGGTAGCGTCCAAATGGGGCTTCAGATTGTCAGGCAAGTAGTCGCGACGAATCCTCGCCAGTCTGGGGTTATCGAGCCAGCCATAATTGAAGGGTTGGCTGAGTTGCCAAAAATGCTGGTGCGCATCGATCATACGACATCCAGTTCCACTATCGCTTTTATGACTCCGGTCTCGGGTTTGGTCCAGGTCGGGAACACATCGATCATGCCGTCGAACGATGCGTGATGAGTGATCCATGGCACCGTGTCGATTTGGCCGGTCTCAATCAGTTGGATGATGCGAGTGAAATCGCCGGGCAACGCGTTGCGGCTGGCGAGGATGTCGAGTTCACGGCGATGCAAGGCGGGAGCATGGGGAATGCTGATATCTGATTGGGTGATACCGACATAAACGAGTCGCCCCTTGAAGGCACAATAATTCAAGGCCTGAGCCATCGATTTGTTATTGCCGGTCGCATCCACAACGAAATCGGCCAATTGGCCGTTCGTGAATTCTGCAAGACGCTTCAATTCGTCGCCATCGCCGCGCGTCAGGATGGTGTCCGGCACCTTCATGCGTTCGCGGACAAAATCGAGGCGCTGTTCATTGACATCCATGACGATGGTTCGCGCTCCTGAGAGGCGGGCGAATTCGATGACGCTAAGGCCGATGGGACCGGCGCCGATGACAAGAATGTTTTCGCCTGAAGTGGCGCGTCCTCGTTGGATGGCATGGCATCCAATCGCCAGGGTTTCAACCAGGGCCAACTGTGCGTAGGTCAAGCTCTTGGAGGGATGCATCTTGCGAGCGGGTAGGAGGATCCGTTCGGTCATGCCGCCGTCACACATGACGCCAAGAGTCTGGTTGGTTTCACAGCAATTGGTGTGGCCGCGCCGACACGAATAGCAGTGACCGCAGTTAATGTAGGGCTCGACTGAGCATTTGTCGCCGGGTTGGAGATGGGTGACCCCGGCGCCCACGGCCAAAACTTCCACGCCAAGTTCATGCCCTGGGATGCGGGGATAACTGAAGAACGGCATCTTGCCGAGATAGCCACCGAGATCGGTGCCGCAAATACCGATGCGATGAACCTGCAGCAGCACGTCGCCTGGCCCGGGTTGGTTGGGTTCGGGGATTTCGACGCGTTTCCAGGAGAGGGGTTTTTCCAATTGAAGTGCTTTCATGGGGAATTCGCGGGTCAGTTATTGTCGGGGAGTCCTTCCTTGTGGCCGATGTTCTTCACCGGGGCAAAGATGGCCTGGACCTCGGCTAGGAGCTGCATGTCGAGGGCTTCGTCTGCCCAGCGAGCCCAGTTGCGAATATTGTTGGGGTTCGCACTGCCACTGACCGTTGTCGTAATATCCGGGTTGGCTAGGCTGAACTGTAGAGCGAGTTTGGCGATGTCGACTCCCTTGCTGGCACAGTGTTCGGCAGCGCGGCGAGCGGCGGCTTTGACCGCCTCGGGTTCCTTGAGCCAGACCGGTAACGGGGCGTTCGTGAGTAGACGGGCGCTGAAGGGGCCGGCGTTCATTACACCCACCCCCTTGGCCTTAAGTAGGGGAACGATTTCGTCGGCGAACCGGGTGTTTTGAAGCGTGTACTGATTGTAGCTAAGCACGCAATCGACATCGGTTTGATCCAGAATAAAGCGGAAGATCTTCATTGGATAACCACTAAATCCGATAAAACGAACCTTGCCGGCCTTCTGGATCTTGCGGAGCGCCGGCAGGGTTTCATCGACGATCTGCTGCATGGGCACGAACTCGATGTCGTGACATAGCATGATATCGAGATGATCGGTTCCCAACCGGTGCAGGCTCACATCGACACTTTCCGCGACACGCTTGGCACTGAAATCAAAATGGGCGAGGTCGTAGCGACCCAGTTTGGAGCAAAGCGTGTAGCGATCGCGTGGAATGCCCCTGAGTGCCACGCCGAGCAGAACCTCGCTCATGCCACGTCCGTAGAATGGAGACGTATCGATGAAGTTCAGACCGCAATCGAGAGCGACGTGAACGCTCTCAAGGGCTTCTTCGATTTTAACACTGCGGAATTCAGCGCCCAGCGAGGACGCGCCGAAACTGAGAATGGGCAGTCGGAGACCGGTTTTTCCGAGGAGACGAGTTTCCATAGAGGGGACGAGAGATGAATGGCCAGTGGGGTGAAAATGGGGATCGTTCAACCGATGAACAGTGGGCGCATATGGCGTTGATAGAGGTTCTCAGAGACCTGTTTGGCAACGATTTCTTCGTTGGCTTTAAGAAGGTTCGTGTAGCGGTTGCCGGCCTTGGCGGCCAGCTTGAATGAGACATGAAGGAGTTGTCGCACGTGCGCGTTAAACTCGGGATGATTGGGGATATGCCTCAGGGCGTTGGCGAATCGGGCGCCACTCCAGTGGTGAACCGTTTCGGCACTGGGTAAGCGGCTATGATCGATGTCAATCACGCTGGCGTATGGCGCGCAGAGTTCGTCCACATGAGCGAGTGCGTAAGCGTAGATCTCCTTGCCGAGCGCCAGCCCATCGCCGCCCGCCTCGGCCAGCCCGATCAGTTCCTCGAGCCATGTGGTGCCTGCGGTCTTCAGGTGAACGCCGGCACCAGTGCGCGCCAGCGCGCGTCGGATGATTGGGTACAGACTGAATTTATCGCTGCCGCTGTGGACGCTCAGCTTGAGATTGGTGGGAAGGCCATAGGAGACGATCGCATGGGCAATCACTGCCAGGTCGTCACTGAATTCTCTCTCGAATTGAGCCAGGTCACCGACATAATCCACACCTTTGTTGAAACGTCCCGTGAACTTGGGTGCTATGGTCTGAGCACGAACTTTTTCATCCGCGATCGCCGCCAAAATGATGAGCAATTCGGGCGGCGTCTGGGGCGAGTCGGTCTCGTCCATGGACACTTCGGCGATGAGCCCACCTTCACCCTTTCGATCGGCGATATGACGGTAGATCTTGCCAGTGTCTTGGACGGCAAGGAGGTACTTTGCGGCAACCCGTTCAACGTTCGCTCTTGTAGTCGTGAACGGGGCACTCACGCCCGGGATGGTCACGGTCCCAATGAGTTCTGGATGCCGATAGACAAATGCCTGGACAGCTTCAGCGGTCGCGGGTTTACCAATGGAATCCGCAACATCGATCGTGAAGAAGTCGGAGCAGGGCAAAAATCGGTCGACGGTATCGAGTCGAATGTGATCGGCATCGACGTGCCAGCCATGGTTCCAATCCAGAGCGCGGACCGCAGCTTGGGCGGCGTCGAAGACGCTCTGAGGTTCCGAGCCGATGAACGTGTGTTCACGGTTTGACTTGTTCCAAACTGGGACAACGTCGAAGCCATCGCGTGCGATTTCTTGGAACGTGCGAAGCTGCGCCTTCGCCTGATGGGCAAATCGATCACCGACACCAAAGGAAAACCGTTCTAAGGTCGACATGGACATGCGCGCTAGCCTGCCAAATGCCCGGAACCGGTTCCAGAAATCTCCTCATTCTTTGGAACGCGGCAGCCCGCGGCCGCTTTGGGGTTGAGCCCGTGGATTCTTGGCGGTCGGTTGTCGGGTCTGGGAAAATAGGAGAACACGGCGGATGACCATTGCGCTCCAAATCACCGACATACGAGTCTTCTCATTCGTCGTTGCCTCGTGTAACAAGGACCATGCGGTTGTCGTTTTATCGAAAGCGTTGGACCTGCCTGGTCGAGATTCTTTTCATGGCGTTCGTATCTACTGGCCGAGCCCAATCGGATGCCGGGGCGGTTCAAGTGAATGCGTTGCCTGCATTGCGGATCGACGGCGTCCCTGCCCGAGTTCACACGCAGGGGATCGAATGGGTTGGATCGACGCTTTGGGTGACCGCTCGGAGGGAAGATGTGACACCCAAGCAGCCATTGCTCCTATGCACGACCTTGGGGGCGGCTCGATGGGACGCTTGGAATCTTGCCCTGTCGGATGTCGGGGCCGGTGGACATCTGTTGGATCATCCGGGTGGCATGCAATCCGATGGGGTTCACCTGTGGATTCCCTTGGCGGAAAGCCGTAGGAATGGTCGTTCGGTGGTTCGCCTCATCCGCTTGGATTCGTTGATTTCAGGGCAACCGATTCGTGCGGCACGGCAGTTTGAGGTCGCTGACCATATCGGTGCTATAGCCGTCGCGCCCGAGCGAAATCGAGTCTTTGGGGCCAGTTGGGATACGGAAACGGTATGGGTGTGGGAGTTGTCTGGGAAGTTGATCCGCAAAGTGAGTGCCTCTGGGTTGGCTCGATGGGGTTTGGGATTTGTGGGTGGTGACGGCCCGCGCGCTGGGTTGACTGTTCAGGACTGGAAATGGGTTGGGAACGAGTTGATGGCTTCCGGATTGTGGAAATCCGGGGGTCCCCGGGTGGAGGGTGGTGATGAAAGTACCAAGGCGCGCAGTCGACTCGTGGGCTATCGAGGTGTTCTGACATTCGATTTGAAACAGGAGCCTCAATGGATTCTGTTGCCGGAAGTGGCGGGAATTGAATTGGCGCATGAGGGCATGGCGATTTCTAAGGGTCGGGTGTGGTTTCTTCCTGAAGATTTGGGTCGCACCAATCGCATGTTCTCCGTGCGGTGAAACTTGTGGAAACCTCTCGGGTAAGACCGTCTTACTTGACTTCTGGACTCACCCTTGTACTGGGATTCCAGGGGCATTCGTTATCGGTTAGACCAAAGCTGACTGGGTCTGCTGACCGATTCGAGCGCTCGTAGATCCTAAAGGAAACCGCAGATTGCCTAATTTGCCGACAACCCCTAGGTTCCGGCCCCTTTGGAACCAACTGCCATGAGCCAGAAAGTGGATTACAAGAATACGCTGAATCTGCCGAAGACCGACTTCGCGATGCAGGCCAACCTCGTTCAACGCGAGCCGCAACGACTGGCGCAATGGGAAGCCGCCGATATTTATGGGCAGATACAGCAAGCCCGGGCAGGGGCGCCGCGTTATGTACTTCACGATGGGCCACCCTTTGCCAATGGTGACGTCCACCTTGGCACGGCTCTCAACAAGGTGTTGAAGGACATCGTATTGAAGTCGAAATCCATACGAGGGTTTCATGCGCCTTATGTTCCCGGATGGGACTGTCACGGGCTGCCGATCGAGTCGAAAGTGACTCAAGAATTGCGGGCTGCCGGCAAGGGGGATTCCGATGCGGCGACGGTTCGGACGGCGTGTGACCATTACGCGCGGAAATACATCGACTTGCAGCGCACTCAATTCAAGCGCTTGGGTGTCTTTGGAGATTGGGGTAACCCTTATTTGACTCTCGATCGGCATTATGAAGCCGCGGAGCTGCGGTTGTTTGCCGACATCGTGGAGCGCGGGTATGTGTATCGGGGGCGCAAGCCAGTCTATTGGAGCATCCCGTTCAAGACGGCTCTAGCCGAGGCTGAGGTGGAGTACAAGGACCACATCAGCCAGAGTGTTTATGTGAAATTTCGGGTGAAGGGCGAACCCAACACGTTCGTGTTGATCTGGACCACCAC
>SXSK01000417.1 GCA_005793375.1 Verrucomicrobiales bacterium
CCAATCCGCTTCAACACCAACTGAAAACACCGGCAGGCCAGGTTGGCGCACGACACTCCTGGACGTAGCAGAAAGCGGGAAAGACAGAGGACCTTCGATCGGTTTTGTTCCAGGGCCGCAGAGTCCCAACCGATCCAGGAATCTCGAGCCGAGAGATAAAAGGAGGCCGGTCCGAACCCAAAGGCCCCGATGGCCTCTTCACCCGCAAAAATCAAATAGCGCAGTTGAGCGCCCACCAACGGAGCTCCGCGCAGCGGATGCTCTCGGCTGATGAGTCGTCCGATGCCAACGTTGGCGGAACTGACACACTCGCGACCCTTTTTAGCGGCAAAGATGAGAGCGGGCTGCCGCACTCCAAAAAACACGGCAACTTTTGGAGTGCAGGGCCCTCCACCGCTTTTGGGGAATTGCAGGGACGACCGATCTCCAAAATTCCCACAATTCGGAGATGCGCCCCTATTGATGTATCCGGCACACCATCCATTGCCTAACGCACCAGTTTAAGGTTTGATGAGGGCACATGCAATTCCGCAAAACCGCATTGATCGCCGCAGTGGTAGGCACGTGTGTCGCCGCGCCATTGTGCCTGACCACTTATCGGGCTGCCGCCGCAGACAGTGCCGACGCTGCCAAGAAACGGCCGCACGCCCCCACGGCAGAGCCCGCTGCTGCCAACTCAAGTCGTTCACAATCCGTCAGCAAACCCTCCGCGGGTGAACGGGTGGTCTTCCTGGGCAATGGCCTCGCTGAGCGGGATGTCTATTACAGTTGGCTCGAGACCGAACTTCACTTGAGGTTTCCGCAGGAACAATTGCTTGTCCGAAACATGGGGCGACCCGGTGATACCCCAGGGTTTCGCCCGCACCCGTCCCGCGTCTCTCAGTGGGCTTTTCCTGGGGCCGAAAAATTCCATCCCGAACTGTCCTCGCACAATGGCAAAGGATTCTTCTCAACGCCGGACCAATGGCTGACACATCTGAAGGCAGACACTATTGTGGCTTTCTTCGGGTACAATGAATCCTTCGACGGGCCATCACGTGTGGCCAACTACGAAGCCGAATTGGACGCCTTCGTTCGCCACACACTGAGCAAAGCGTATAATGGCCAAGCGGCACCGCGATTGGTGTTGGTGTCGCCGATTGCCTTTGAGGATCTTTCGGGCAAACGCGATCTGCCCAATGGCCGTACGGAGAATGCGAATCTTGCCCTTTATACCGAGGCCATGCGCAAGGTAGCCGCAGTGCACTCCTTAACCTTCGTGGATCTATTCGCGCCCACACAGGCACGTTACGCGAACAAATCCAAACCTGCACTGACGATCAATGGGTTCGCGCCCACGCCAGAAGGTTATCAGGAACTGGCCGTGCTGCTCGCGGACAACCTGTATGGCAAAACCCCTCGTCAATCCCCCGCAAGTCCTTCGCTGCTCAATGGTGCCGTGAAAGACAAAGATTTCTTCTGGAACAATGACTACAACCTCGTCAACGGCGTCCACACACACGGACAGCGCTACGATCCATACGGTCCCCAAAACTATCCGTCTGAAATCCAAAAGACCCGGCAAATGATGAGCCTGCGCGACGCGCTCATTCATGACCTGGGGCGAGGCATTAAGAAGGACCTGGCGGTTGACGATTCATCGACTCTGCCATTGCCCGCCGTTCCCTCCAATTTCAATCGCTCAGTGACCTATCTCGACGGTGCCAAGGCCATTGAAAGCTTCACGATGGCACCTGGGTACAAGGTGGAATTGTTTGCCTCCGAGCAAGAGTTCCCTGAAATGAGAAATCCGGTGCAGATGGCCTTCGATAACCGGGGGCGTCTGTGGGTCGCGGTCATGCCGGGTTACCCGCACTATCGGCCGGGAGACGCGCGTCCCAATGATAAACTCATCATCTTGGAAGACACCGACAACAATGGGCGTGCCGATAAGGTGACGACCTTTGCCGATGGACTGCACCTGCCGATTGGATTCGAACTCTCACCTGAAGGTGTCTACCTCTCGCAGGAACCCAACCTGTGTCTTCTGGTGGACGACAATCATGATGATAAAGCCGATCGATTGGAAATTTTGATGCACGGCTTTGATACCCACGACACGCACCACGCCATTTCGGCATACTGCGCCGACGCTTCGGGCGCTTTCTACCTTTCAGAAGGTCGATTCCTCCACAGCCAAGTCGAAACGCCCTATGGTCCGCGCCGTGTCAATGACGGTGGCGTCTGGCGTTTTGATCCCAAGGCGTTCCGGCTCGAGCGTTACAGCCAGCTCGACATCAATAACCCATGGGGATTCGCCTTTGACTACTGGGAACAGGGCTTCATCTCGGACGCCTCCAGCGGCGATAATTTCTGGGGATTGCCGGTGTCCGCCAAGATGCCTTATGGCGTCGAGATCGACAAAGTGGGAACGTTCGTCCCCAAACGTTCTCGTCCCACGTCCGGTTCGGAATTTGTCTCATCCCGCCATTTCCCCGACGAGGTTCAAGGACACTTCATGACCTGCAACAGCATTGGATTCCTCGGGCTCAATTTCAGTTCGGTCGCTGAAGACGGCTCTGGATTCACGGGTAAATTGGCTGGCGATCTCTTGAGCTCCAGCGACCCAAATTTTCGGCCTGTGGATTTGGAGTTTGCGCCGGATGGATCTTTGTACTTAATCGACTGGCACAATGCGCTGATCGGTCACATGCAACACAATGCGCGCGATCCGAAACGGGATCAAGATCACGGCCGCGTGTATCGGATCACCTACCCGGGGCGTCCGTTGGTAACGCCCGCCAAGGTCGCTGGAGCCAAGGTTGCGGAGTTGTTGGAGAATCTGAAATTGCCGGAGTATCGAACCCGCTATCGCACGCGCCGCGAGCTGCGCGCCCACCCCCCCTCCGAGGTGTTGCCAGCGGTCCGCACCTGGGCCGCCCGACTGGATCGCAAAGACCCGCAATACGAACATCATCTTTGCGAAGCGCTGTGGGCGACCTGGGCTCAACATCGTCCCGATGCCACTCTGCTCCAGCAATGCCTAAATGCCCGTTCTCACCAAGCTCGTTCGGCAGCCGTGAGTGTGTTGCGCTATTCAGCCCACCAGATCCCGAACGCCCTAGCGCTCTTCAAACAGGCGGCCAACGATACCCATGCACGTGTCCGGTTGGAAGCCATTGTCGCTGCCTCCTGGCTCGACAATGCCGACGGTGTTCGAATCATCTTCGAAGCAATGCGCTATCCGCTGGATCGCTGGATGGCGACCGTCACGAAGCAGATTCTCCAGCACACGCTCCAGGATGATATCGAGTCCCTAAAATCCAAAGGATCGTTGAGCCTGGCCGACAATCCCAATGCCCGCGATTACGTTGACGGCAAGTACAAGTTTGGGGCTGCGCCCGTCACCGCCGAAAACCAAAGCTATGGTCCAACCCGCAAGCTAAACGCGGACGAACTAGCGATCTATGCCAAAGGCCGCGAAGTTTTTCATCGCGACGCCCATTGTGCGACGTGTCACCAGCCGAACGGAAATGGTTTGCCCAATATTTACCCACCATTGAGCGGCTTCAAGAACCCCTGGCTCGCCAACGACGACCGCCTAATTAAGCTAGTGCTCAAAGGCCTTTGGGGCCCAATGCAACTCAATGGGCAGAATTTCTCCCCGACTAACGGTGTGCCTCCCATGCTTGGGTTTGCTGGAATGTTGACCGATGAGGAAATTGCGGCGGCCATTACTTACGTTCGACAATCCTTCGGCAACGATCTGCCAGCCATCAAGCCAGCGCAAGTCGCCAAATGGCGAGCCAAGACCAAGGATCGGACAGATTTCTACATGATCGAAGAGCTCATGAAGGAGCATCCCATCCGCGGGTGGGAAAAGTGGGGCAAAATGCCCAAACCGACATCGCCGGTTTACGAGTGAGACGCCCCCCTGCAACACGGTCTTCTGAGTGAACTCCGGGCGAAGCCGTAGATTTTCAGAGCGCGCGCGGCCTGCTGCCGCGCGCTACCCCCTGAATTACTAATTCCTATGCCGAAAACCGCGGACCGTCTCACCGGATTCACCGAATCTGTCATACGGGCAATGACACGTCTTTGTGCCCGTCACGGCGCGATCAATCTCTCACAAGGTTTTCCGGATTTCGACCCACCGGAACCGCTTCTAGTCGCCCTCGAGAAGGCTGTTCGCGGACCTTTTCACCAATATGCGGTCACCTGGGGTGCGCCGGCTTTTCGGGAAGCATTGGCGCGCAAAATCACTCGGTTCAGTGGGATGCCGGTAGATCCCGAGCAACACCTAGTCGTCACCTGTGGCAGTACCGAGGCCATGATGGCAGCGATGATGACCGCCTGCAATCCCGGTGACCGCGTCATCGTCTTCTCCCCCTTCTATGAGAATTATTCCGCCGATGCGATTCTCTCGGGTGCTCAGCCGATCTACGTTCCGTTACATGCGCCCGATTTTCGATACGATTCCATCGAACTCAAACGTGCTTTCGAACAGAAGCCCAAAGCGATCATTGTCTGCAATCCATCCAATCCCACCGGCAAGGTCTTCACTCGGGCTGAATTGATGGAGATTCAATCCTTGGCGGAGCAGTACGATACATTCGTTATTACGGATGAACCCTACGAACACATTGTCTACGGGCCGCATCGCCATGAGTACGCTGCGGCGTTACCCGGTGCAGCCGAGCGGACCATCGTGTGCAATTCCCTGTCCAAAACCTATTCCATCACCGGTTGGCGATTGGGTTACATCCAATCCTCGCCAACAGTCATTGCACAGGCTCGAAAAGTTCACGACTTCCTGACAGTTGGAGCCGCTGCCCCATTGCAGCAAGCGGCGGTGACGGCACTCCAATTTCCCGACAGCTACTACGCCGACCTGCAAGGGCTTTATACGAAGAAGCGCGACCTGTTTCTCAGCTATTTGCGTCGACTCGGACTGCCGTTTACTGAGCCCCAGGGCGCCTACTACGTCATGCTCGACATCTCGTCGCTGGGTTTTACGCGGGATACCGACGCGGCGGAATGGTTCGTGCGCGATGTCGGTGTCGCAGGGGTGCCTGGGTCAAGTTTCTTCCGCGAACTGGAGCAGCGGTTCATTCGTTTCCACTTCGCAAAAAACGAGAACACACTGCAAGCCGCCGGGGAGCGACTGATCCAAATCGCCGACCCCGCCTGGATGCGCGCCCACGGCCGTTAAAAGAACACTTCGAACCTAAGAGAAGCCGATGGCACACGAGGCACCACCGGCTTCTCCGTTGGCTCACCAACTGTAGACCACCCAACAACCAAACCCCACTCACCCGCCTCATTTCCTCCGGGAAATTCGATAGAACCGTTGGCGGCTCTCGTTGGCATCGGAATCATGATGCACCTGGCAATCCGTCCCTGGAGCCATGGTTCCCACGCGATGCCAAAAATTGAGATCGTCCGAGAACTCCACGTCGCAACCCGCGGCGCCCTCGTCCACAACCAGTAATTGCACCGTGCCATCGACCAAGGGACGCACCTGAACAATACGCGGCCCAGCATCGGCGGAAGTGGACGGGAGAGTGTTGGCAACTGAGGAGTTCTGACCGTCGAACGAGGCAATTGCCTTTAGCTGCGGCGGCAGGACGCCCTGGACGCGGGCGCTGAGCATTCGAGGCTCTTGGTCGAAAAATGGTCCCCAGTGGATGATTCCTCTCACGTTGTCATAGACGCCGTCATGGCTTATTTCAGCGACGGCGGCTCCCTCCGGCACGTAAGCCTCCACCGCCTGAGCGCGGACATGATCGCCAGGCAGCGTCCGAAGTGCATACACCGAAGCGGAAGATCCTGCCAAGGGCTCCAACTTGGCTACCGCAAAACTCTGGCGACCGCGCAACCACACCAGCGCTGTGGCAAGATCCGCTTCAGGAAGATCGAAATCCAACGCAACCGTCCGTACCCCGTCCGTGGATTGGTTCACCCAATGCAGCGGGGCTGGTCCCGCCAGTGAATCTACCCGATAGGCTTCTCCCCCTCGCCAGAGGGCTCCTGCTCGGGTGACGTAATCGATCGGAATCGGGTTGGGACCCACTTCCCAAGACTTGCCCGTTCTCCAGGCAGCGCCGTAAGCAGTGACTTCATTGACTCCTAACGACCAGTTTGCGGGGGAATGATCCGCAGGGTGCATATCATCGGCTTCGACGGAGACGGTTTGATCGCCCTGGGTTCGATCGCTCTTGCCATCGACCGAGATCCATCCCGAAAAGGCCGCTTTGATCGTGAATCCCTTGGACGGCAGGACGTCATAGCGAAGCACCCGATGCTGACCATCCAAGAACGGACCAAACTTAATCGCGCCCTTGGAGGCATCCCAACTGCCACCGTCACTGATGTTGCTGACCGTCCACCCCTTGGGCGGATATTCCTCGACAGCGTATCCTTGGGCATCTGAAGGCAGCGTCGCGGCGAGTGAAACACCGAAGTTTTTTCCAGGTTGATAGGCCTTCGGCAAGTGGCGCACCAAAATCGGTTGTGCCGTCGAGGCACCGACGCTCACTCGAATGGTCGCAAAGAGCACCGGCTTCCCAGCACCATCCCGCGTCGCGGCCTGGACTTTGTACTCACCAGGCTTGGCATTCTTCCACTGAAACTGAAAGCGAATGGGCGTTCCCGGTTTAGGCTCACATCCCAGGCCGGCACATATTACCAACCAGTCGGTTCCCAATAGCTCTCCGTTCGCGAGAAAATCCATCTGGCCAAAGTACCCAGCAGGATCGATTGCCTGAACCTGCAACGAAATATCCTGCCCGAACTTGAATTTGGCCCCGTCTTGGGGAGCCAGGAATGTCACCAGCGGCTCGGTAGGTTGCTGAGCATCGTGGATAACGACGCGTGCCGCGCCGGGAGCGCCGACCGAATAGGCCTCGGACGACTTCAGCGTAAACTCGACGTATTCATCCCCTTCAACCTCCTCGTCGGTGATCGGGGACACAAATACGACGCGTTCCTGTTCGCCGCCGGCAATAGTCACATCGCCATCCAGGAATCCATAATCGCGTCCATTTTTGGCTGAACCGCCCACCGTGTAACGCACCTTCAGAGAATGATCCGTACTCCCGGTCCGCTTCAGGATCAGCGTCGCCGGAATCAGGGCTCGTTTGCTGCCTGGCGGGACTTCATGCGTCTCGGCCACACCCGCAGTCACCGTGACGACGGGGCGAGCATTGACCCCTCTCACCACCACCAACACCGCCCGGGACACCACGCGCTTCAGCGCCGCGTCAACCCCCACAGCAAACACCTTGTGCTCGCCCAACGGTGGATTCTTCCAATGGAATTCATGCTGCAGCGGCATTCCTGGGTCCGGAGGACGGATAAACACGATGTTACTGTCGCCAATCTTCTCGCCATTCCCATACCAATCCAGATGGGTCATGGTACCCATGGGATCCAACGTATCGGCTCTAAAGACAATCGCCTCCGGTCTTTCAAAAGTCGCGCCACTCTTCGGTTCAATGATCGTTACGAACGCTTCCTTGGCAGGCTTGGATTCATTATCTAGAATCACCAGCTTGGCGGCAGCCATGGCTCCTTGGATCAAATAGTTGGGTACCGCCGAATCCGAACAAACCAAACTCACGACGATGGTTTCATCCCCTTCCACCAAGGTATCGTCGATGGGAGTGGAGGTCAGCCGAGTGGTGGATTCGCCGGGCGCAAAAACAGCGGATTTGGGAAAGTCTCTATAGTCTTTACCGGGCGTGGCGCTGCCAGATGTTTGAAACAGGACCTCCAGTGATTTCTTAAGATCACCGCCTTTGCGGGTTAAAACTATTTCGATTGCGGGACAAAAAGCATTGGGGGGGCAGAGTTCCGGAACATTCGCTGAACTTCGAATTTGGACCGTAGGCAAGGATTCCGCCATGGACGCGCTCCCATCCAGGATTTTGATTTTGGCGGCAGCCAGATCCGGTGCGATTTCATAGCGAGCGATGGGCCCCATGGATGCGTCTGGAAGGATTTCCACTGTCACGGTTTCATTCTCTTCGATCATACAATCAGTGAATGAATACAGCCGAACGGTGGTGCTCCTGCTACCGGCCGCAAACTGAATGGTCTTCGGAAGGGACTCGAATTCGGACAATCCAAAATCCTCAATCCAGGTGGCGGAACCGCCCCATTGGACGGGTATGACGAGAGGCTCGGCCAAACGAGCATCACTTCGTTCGAAGGTGATCTCAATGGGCGGAATCTTGCAGGCGACCCCCAAAGGGCACTCCATAATTTCCGTCCTGGAAACCTTAACGCCGATAACTGGCACCAACCTCGTAACGGGGGCATCGTGCAGGGAAACCGTTGCAGAAACGCGCTTCGGATCGATCTGATAATGGGGAATCAAACCATCTGCGGTTGACGCCTGCAGAGTCGCGACGATAGTTTCAACCCCTTCGGTCAAGGCATCCATTTTTCCAAGGACCTTGAGCTCCACGTAAGGTTTCCCTTCGGGGATCGTCACTCGCTCGGGCAATTTCTCGTAATCCAAACCAGGCGACGCCGATCCAGAAAAGTCCAAACCCACGATCAGGGATTTCTTTAAATCTCCAGTCCGACTGATCTTAAACAATCCAGGTAGGATCAGACAAGTTGGGCAAGGCTCGGAGGTCTTAGGCTGCGACGCCTCAATGCTGACAACCGGCGCCGTGTTGAACGGGAAATCATGGATCACCACCTTGGCTTCTCCTTGCTCCACCAAGAACGGCGGCGGGAAGGTGGGCAGGCCAGGCGGGATCAGAATCTGTACGACCACCATTTCGTCGTTTTCCAGGAGAGAATCCGGCAGCGCTTCAACCCAGATTTCCACCGAACTCTTGCCAGCAGGAATGGTGGCTTCCGACCCTAGCTTCGAATAGTCCACCCCGTTGACAGCACTTCCCGAGAAACCCAGTGCAACGGTCAATGGTCCTCTCAAGTCGCTGGCTGTTCGACTGAGCGTCAATACCGCAGGGGCTGGTTCCGGCATGTCGGGGCAAAGATCCTTCAGGCATAAGAAGGGTTCGCGTGTCTCGGCACGCGTCGCCCGGATACTTACCACAGGGGTGTCCGTAGGGGTGTTGGTTTCGTTATCATGGATCACCACCGTGGCAGTGCCTGCTCGTGGATCGATGCGATAAGTCGGTGCCGCGTCGGTGGTCGGAAACACCAAGGTTGAGGTGACCGTTTCTTCCCCTTCAATGAGTAGGTCGTCGAATGGACCAACGTGGAATTCCACCGAGGCCGCTCCGGCTGGCAACTCCACACGGCGTGCGAGCTCTTCATAGTCCTTTCCTGGGGTGGCAGTCCCAGAATAGTCGAGGTAAACGACTAAAGCCGCCTTAGGATCGCCCGTCCGGCGCACCGTGAACCGACCCGGGGCGATCCGGCAAACCGGGCAGGGTTCGCCAGTGTTGGGGGCCGTCGCCTCAATGGACACCAACGGTAGCCCTGTTGGATCCGACTCCAAAACCCCAAAGAGTTCGAGGTCGAAGCTCAGGTCCGAACTGGTGAGGCTGACCTGATGAACCTCTACCGCCAGAACATTCAACCCGGTCGTGAGCCAGTCCGGGCGCAACCGAAATTCGTGCCACGCGTTTTCGTCCTCGCCATTCGCCAGCGCAAGCGTGCCGAAGGTCACCGGTCCATCCGGCATGTTATCAGACATCACCCGCTTGCCATTGATGAAGACCACAGCGCCATCGTCGCGCACCAAACGCAGAACCAGTGAACTGAAATCAAGCGGGGACGAGACCTCGAATGCGCGCCGAAAATAGACGGTAGGCTGCAACGGTTTGGTGGCAGGAATCAGTGTGGCTTCGTCTTTCTCGCCAAACCCCAATTGAGCCGGACCTGAAGGCCAGTCTGAGTCCGAGAATCCGCTCTGAGACCAACGATCACCCAGATTCTGATTCTTGGCGTGATAGCGCCAAGTGGATCCCGCTTTCACCAAGGGCTGCAAACGCGGCGTCTCCCCCACTTGAATCGAAACCCCAGTCTCCGACTTATTTCCTGCATTGTCTTCCACCACCACGGCGATGCGATGGACTCCAGCGGTGGCCTTGTGCCAAGGCCACTTGAATTGTTGGACCTGGCCGGGCTTCGGAGGGATCAGGAACTGAATTGTTTCCTCGCCCACCTTTTTGCCATCGACGTGATACGCCACGTACGGCACATACCCGTCGGGATCGACCGTCTCGATGACCATGGAGACGGTATCTCCAACGGCGTAACGGGCACCGGCTTTTGGTTCCAGGAGCGTCAATTTGGGCGCGATTGGCGCTTCGCTTGAATGGACCTTGATGGCGACGCTTTCGGAAATCAGCAGCACGTCCAAGATTTTATGGTGGGCCTCCGCCCGCAGGAGATGGACCCCCGCGGGGGCTGACTTCCAGACAGCTTTCAGCTTCGGAAGCACACCAGCAGCGTCAGGCACGTGCTTAACCTCGCCGATCCGGGTTTGGCCCGCATAAAAGTCAACCTTGACCCAATCCGCCGGGCTGTCCACTGCAAGAACTGCGGCAATCTCAATGGCTTCCGAGGCCTTGAAGGTCTGACCCGCAGCGGGATAGACCAACTGAAGTCTTGGCTCAATCGGAGGCAGTGCACGCGCTGACGAGCCAAGCCAGAGTGACAGGACGAACAAACACGCCCGAGAGAGTGCCGATGTGAGCTTCATACCAATTGATTAATGGACACCGCAGTTCGAAACCGGACGCGAAAACCAAGACCACTGGCTGACTGCTTTCCGATCTCAGCCACAACCTACACGAACTTCATGGGTTTTGCCATCGACAGAATCAATTGGAACGCATGAACTTTACGGTGCAACGCAACGCGGTCCCATTCGGATGATTCGAACCAACGGCAACCCTTCGGCGACATTCGGCTGTTCCTGGTTTGAACAGTCCTGTGGGATGCTTCGTCTTAGGTCGCATGGCTCATTTGACCCTGAGCCACTCTTGACCATGATCTTCCCAGTCTTGATTCGCATAGCCATCGGGGCGTTCCTTTCTCTCACCCTATACGCCGCGGAAAACGGCGCCAACGCGGAGAAGGACGCCGAAAAACCAAAGTCCAAGAATTCAGCAGCCAAGAATGCGGCAGACGACTTGGCATCCACCCACTTCTTCATGGGCCCCATTCAGCGCTTCGAGATCACGCTGACTCGGGGCGAAATGAACAAGCTCAACTCCGTTCAAGGCTGGGGAGGTCCCAAGCTACATGTTTCCGCCAGCGTCCAGGTCGGGACCAACATGTACGAAAAGGTGTCCCTCCACCTCAAAGGCGCCGCTGGAAGCTTTCGAAGCGTCTCCAGTGGGAACCCGGCCTTCACCCTAAACTTCGGTAAACTGAACGACGCCCAGAAGTTCCACGGGATGCGCAAAATCCATCTCAACAACTCCCTTCAAGATCCCAGCCGTCTCAGCGAGCTGTTCTGCGGGGAGATCTACCGCCGCGCGGGTGTTCCGGCGACCCGGGCGACCCACGCTTTGGTTTCGCTCAATGGGAAGGATCTCGGTTTGTATGTTTTGAAGGAGGGTTTCGACAAACCCTTCCTTCGCCGAAACTTCGGCGATGCCTCCGGAAACCTCTATGATGGCGGTTTTGTGCAAGATGTGGACAACGACCTGGAGCGCGATTCCGGGGATGGCCCTGAGACCCGGAAAGACCTACGTGACCTAGCCGAAGCAGCTCTGGAAGGTGACCCCACAGCGCGGCTCAACAAGCTCGAAAAGGTTTTGGACATCGATCGTTTCCTGACCCTTTCGGCCCTTCAATTCCTGTTCGACGATTGGGATGGTTATATACGGAATCGAAACAATTACCGCATTTACCACGATCCAAGAACGGACAAAATGGTGTTTCTACCCCATGGCATGGACCAAATGTTCGAGACTCCCAACAGTCCGTTGTTGAGGCCGGTGGGAGGTTTGGTTGCCCGGCAAGTCTTCTCCATCCCTGGAATGAAAGGCAAGCTGCTGAAACGGGTCGGGGAACTCACGAATTCGGTCTTCACAATGGCGGCCCTGGATGAGGTTCTAGCGGCGCCGAAGTTGCGCCTTCAAGAAGCGTTGGCTGATCGAGGCCGTGAAGCCGATATCGTCGCTCGACAAGGGCAGGGCTTCCGAAGCCGGGTCGCGCAACGTTTGCAAAAGGTGACCGCCGGGGCAACGGCACCCCTCAAGTTTGATTCCAACAATTCCTTGGAACTGGCCAAGTTCAACTGGGCTGAGCACCTAGAAGGAGCCGGTGCCGATTTGTCCCGGCAGGCAGACCAAGGCAAGTCGTACCTAGCAATCCGGGCGACGCAACCGAGTAGCGTGGGCTCCTTCCGAACCACCTTGCGCCTCGAGCCCGGTGTCTATCGATTGGAAGCCACAGCGAAAGCCTCCAATGTTCGCGCGGTGAACAGCACACGAGGTACGGGTGCGGGCGTTCGAATCAGCGGCGACAGGCGGGCGAATCGACTGATGGGAACCACGGATTGGCGCCTCTTGTCACACGACTTCGAACTAGAGGAACCTGGCGAAGTCGTTTTGGTGTTAGAACTGCGAGCCAATGAGGGTGACGTCGCCTTTGACCTGGCTTCCGCCAAACTCCGGCGGCTCTAACGATTGGCGCATCTCTCTCGTGCAACCATCCCATCCAACCTAGGTATGAATACCAATGGGATCATGGATCGACGCCATTGGCTGAGCTTCCTGTGGCTATGTTTCGCGCTGCTCGGCACTGGCATGGCGCTCCGAGTGGAGGCCACCGTGGTCCTGAATGAACTCATGTACCATCCACCCGGCGAGGCCGAGGAGATTCAATGGATCGAACTCCACAACACCGGTCCCCAAGACGTGACCCTCGACGGTTGGTCACTGGATGCTGGGGTGAAATTTACCTTTCCAGCAGGCGCCAAATTGGCCAAGGACGGCTATCTGGTTTTATGCCGGGACGCTGGTGCCTTCCAACGGGTCTACCCCGGTGTCACGCCGTTCGACAGTTTTCAAGGCAAACTCAAAACCAGCGGCGAACAAATAGACCTCAAGAATGCCCGGGGCGAACCCGTCGACTCCGTGGCGTACCAAGACAGCTCTCCATGGCCTATTGCTCCCGACGGTTTCAGCGCCTCCCTGGAACGTGTGACGCCGTCGGAGCCTGCCAATCTTCCACACAATTGGGTGGCATCCCCTCTGACCGCTCGAGGGCAACGCCCTGGTGGCACCCCAGGAAAGCGCAATGCCGGCTATTCCCCTGCCCTAGCCCCGGGAGTCCTCAGTCTGACCGCCGAACCGTCTGCGCCCAAGCCGACAGAGATTATCAGCGTCACCGTCCGCCTGGTCGGAAACCCGAACGTTCGATCCGTCACACTTCTCGCACGCGATGCGCGTTCCGGGTATAACGGCACCGAGGAACGCCTGCCTATGGAACGGGCTGGAACCAACGTATTCAAGGCCAAAGTGCCCGCTCGAAAACTGCCGGGGGTCTTGCGGCTTCGGGCGGCGGTTGAAGGCGAAAACGGCGGCAAGCGATTCTTTCCAGGCCCAAATGAGCCGCGCCCCGCTGTGTCCCTTTATGTCCATGAACCGGCGCAACCCGCGCGCATACCCCAAGCGTTCATCTTGCAGTTCGGCCAGAATCCTCTTTCTGGAGAACGGAATTACAATCGCAGTTGGAACAGTCCCTCGAAACCATCTCCACCGATTCAAGGTTCCACAGCATTCCTCTGGATCGGGACCAACGGCGAACCTGCCAAGCTCTTCGATTTCGTCACGGTCCATGAGCGCACCGCCGGGTGGAAAGTCCATCTCCATCGCGACAATACCCTGGATGGGATGACCACTCTCAATTTCACCTTTGAGGACCACGAGCGGTTCGTGGTGGCGGAACCACTCGCCTATGATCTCCATCGCCGCGCAGGGGTTCCAGCCTCCCGTACCGAGTTCGTTCGGTTAAGTTTCGACAATCGGAATCTCGGCTACCACCTCATGGTTGAACAACCCAACAAAGCCTTTCTGCGCCATCAGGGTCGGAACGACAACGGCCACCTCTACAAGCTGCAATGGTTCGGCAATTCCGTGGTCGAGCAGCACGAAAAGAAGACCCGCCGCCGCGAGGGTCACGCGGATCTGCTGAGCACGATTTCCGATCTTCAAAAGACTAAAGGCACGGCTCAATGGGAAGTCATCAAACGCCAATTTAATGTCGAGGAGATCCTGACTTATTTCGCTGTTACGTCGCTGGCGGCCTACTGGGATGGCTACTTCAACAATCACTTCATCTATCACGATATTCAGTCGGGCAAATGGGAAATCTATCCTTGGGATTTGGATAAGGCCTGTGGCTTTCATGACGGGGTCGGCATGGGGATCTTCTATGAACTGCCGCTAACCTTCGGGGCAGAAGGCGACAAGCCGCCAGGTTGGACTGGGAGGCCACCTCGCAATTTCCATGAAAGCGGGAGCCCTTGGTGGCGCCCTGGCGGTCCCTTCAGCAAACCCATTCTCGCGAATCCAATGGCCAAAAAACTGTACCACTCGCGCATTCGGGAGTTGCTCGACCGAGAGTTCACCCAGGAAACGATGAATGCCGCGATCGACCGGATGCGCATCCAATTGCAAGATGAAGTCCGAATCCGAGCGCAAGCCACCGGGGATGATCCCCGCCGCGCCCAACGCCGCCTCGACGCCCATCTCCAGTCGCTCAAGGAATTCGTCCGATTGCGGCGGGAGTATCTCCTCGCGCAAAAAGAGATTGCCGAGGCGGGTCCCTTTGATCGAAATCTTCTCCGCTGACAAACCTCACACCCGATTCACTCGAATCCAGAGTTCACGACATGATGCCACGTTTTCCGGGCCGTTTCCCCACTCAACTTCGTCATCAATTCCTGGCATTGCTGGCAGTGACTACTCCGATGATGACCACCCTGACCGATGAAGGAATGTGGCTTTACAACAACCCGCCCAAAGAGCAGATCCGCCAGAAATACGGATTTGAACTGACCTCCGGGTGGCTCGACCACCTTAAACGGGCGTCTATACGATTCAATTCTGGCGGTTCTGGATCCTTTGTCAGCGAGGATGGTCTCGTGATCTCCAATCACCACGTTGGAGCGGATGCCATCCAGAAGCTGAGTAGGAAGGATCGAAACTTTCTTCGCGATGGGTTTCATGCGAAATCCCAGGCTGAGGAACTCAAATGCGTGGACCTGGAGCTGAATATTCTCCAGGACATCGAGGATGTCACCACACGCGTCAATGAAGCCATCCCCGCGGGTGCCACGCCGGAAGAATCCTTCAAGGCGCGTCGACGTGTGATCGCAGAGATCGAAAAGGAATCCCAAGACCGTACCCATCTTCGGAGCAATGTCGTCACCCTTTATCAAGGCGGCCAATACCACCTCTACCGTTTCAAGCGCTATACCGATGTCCGCATGGTCTTCGCTCCGGAACAGCAGGCGGCCTTCTTTGGGGGTGATCCGGATAATTTCGAGTTTCCGCGATACAACCTCGATATCTGCTTGTTCCGAGTTTACGAGAACGACCGTCCCATCCATGTCGACCATTACCTGAAGTGGTCCAAGTCCGGTGCTGGGGAAGGCGAACTGACGTTTGTGTCGGGCCATCCTGGACGGACCAGTCGTTTGCTCACGATGCCGGAGTTGGAGTATTTACGAGATATTCAATATCCCTACTCCTTGGGACGCTTGAAACGCCGGGAAGTCTTGCTCTCTTCCTGGAGCGCGCGCAGTTCAGAGAACGGACGGCGTGCCAAAGACGAACTTTTCGGAATTCAAAATTCTCGCAAAGCCTTGGATGGTGGACACGCAGGATTGTTCGACCCAGTCCTCATGGGCGCCAAGGCCACCCGGGAAGCGGAGTTCCAAAAACGCGTGGCTGCCCGTCCGGAACTGGCCGAGACCCTCAAGGCTTACGAACGAATCGCCTCGGCGCAAATCGCCATCAGCAAGGTGGCGCTGAGGCATCGGCTACTCGAAGGCGGACACGCCTTTGCAGGGGACACCTTTGGTCATGCGCGAGCCCTCTTGCGCGCCGCCGAAGAACGCAGCAAACCGAATGGTGATCGCTTGCGCGAATACAATGATTCGAACCGCGAAGAATTCGAGCTGGATCTCTTCTCCGAGCGCCCAGTCTATGAAGACCTCGAACTCTTGCAACTGAGCGACTCGCTGACGTTTCTGGCTGAACAACTGGGGGTTCAAGACCCGCTGGTGACCGCCATACTCTCTGGACGTTCTCCCCGCGATCGAGCACTTGAACTGATCCGTGGCACGAAGGTTCGGGAAGTTGCGGTTCGGAAGAAACTGTATGAGGGCGGCGACAGGGCCATCCGCGAGACCAAGGACCCGATGATTGAACTCGCCCGACGGGTGGACGAAGAAGCGCGAAGCCTTCGCAAAATCGTCGAGGCACAGACCGAATCCAAACAGCAGGCTCACGCTGTCATCGCAAAGGCTCGATACGCCTTGGATGGGGCCTCGTCGTATCCGGACGCCACGTTCACGCTGCGCCTTGCCTATGGCACGGTGAGAAGCCTTAATGACGGCGGTGTTCTGCAACCGGCCATGACGGATATGGGCGGCCTGTTTGCTCGACACCAGGAGATGGGTGGGCGTGAACCTTTCGATCTGCCGGAACGTTGGCTCAAGCGCCGAGAAACCCTGAATCTCAAGACTCCCTTCAACTTCATTGGCGATCAGGATATTATTGGCGGCAACTCTGGAAGCCCAGTCGTGAATCGTGCGGGCGAGTTTGTTGGCATTATTTTCGACGGCAATATACACAGTTTGGTTTTGGACTTCGTTTATGACTCGACCAAGGCTCGCTGTATCAGTGTGCACAGTTCGGCGATTCTGGAAGCGTTGGATAAGGTCTATGACGCCCATGCACTCGTCCGTGAACTGAAAAGTGGTAGGTACCGCCCTTAGTCCGAAAACAGGAAACGAAGGTCTTCCAGCGAAAGTCCCTGGGCGAAACGTTCTTCGCCCAAGATGGCATCCGCCAGATCACTCTTCGTCTGTTGCAGTTTGCGGATCTTCTCCTCGATGCTGTCCTTGATGAGCAGACGATACGCGATGACCTTCTGTTTTTGGCCAATGCGATGTGTCCGGTCAATGGCTTGGTTTTCGACGGCTGGGTTCCACCAGGGATCAAATAGCACCACATAACTGGATGCCGTGAGATTGAGTCCGAAACCACCCGCTTTGAGCGAGATCAGAAACACCGCGGCGCCATCGTAACTCTGAAATGACTTCACGAGGGACCCGCGGTCTTCGGTTTCACCAGCCAGGTAGAAACTCTTCCACCCCTGCTCCGCCACCGACTTCTTAATCAGGTCGAGAGCACCGACAAATTGAGAAAACACCAACACCTTCTGCCCCTCTTCCATCAAGGGCTCGATGGTTTCAATCAGTGCTTCCATTTTCGCACTGCCAGCCTTGGAATCTGGATGGATGAGTTTCGGATGACAACAGATCTGTCTCAACCGCAAGAGGGACGTCAGGACGTTGAATCGTTGTTTGTTGAGGGCTGCGGCGCTATTGATGCCGAGCAAGGACTGTTGGGCACGTTTGAGCTCGGCGCGGTACATCGATTTCTGCTCGCCTTCAAGTTCGCAGAATAGATCCTCCTCCACCCGATCCGGCAGATCCTTCGCGACTTGGGTTTTCGTTCGGCGCAACAAGAATGGACGCACGCGTGCCGAGAGACGGCGGCGGGCAAATTGATCGCCTTTGACATCAAACAGGCGAGAAAATTCGGTCCGACCACCCAGGGCACCCGGCATCGCGAAACTCATGAGACTCCACAAATCGAGCAGGCGATTTTCAATGGGTGTGCCACTGAGGACCAACCGGTGTTCCGTTTGCAAGGTGCGCGCGATAATGGCCGTCATTGAGGTGGGGTTTTTGATGTATTGCCCCTCGTCCAGTATCACCGCCAGAAATTCTATTTTGGCGAGGGATTCGCCAATCGTGCGCAACTGCGCATAGTTGATGATATGGATATCCGCGGAACCCGTGCTGGAGCGAAGTGATTTCACCTCGTCACCACCCCACACGCGGATCCGGAGGCCATCCACGAATCGTTCGCCTTCAGCGCGCCAGTTGTCGCACACCGACTTGGGGCAGACCACCAGTGTGGGGGCTACCGAACTGGAGCGACCCTTAATTTCCGCAGCCGCTCGCTCGCGCAGCCATGTCAACCAAGTGAGCGTTTGAATCGTTTTACCCAGCCCCATGTCATCCGCGAGTATGCCCCCAAATCGATTGGAACTCAGATAGGCCAGAAAATGGAAACCCTCCATTTGATACGGTCTCAGTTCTGCCCGAATGCACTTCGGAACGTCCGGAGTGACACGAGCCTGGAGTTCACGTGCACGCCGCTGTATCTGCTCGAATTTTTCTCGGTCAAGAAACCGTTTGGCGCTGGGATCCGCCAATTGTAGCGCATGCAAGCGTTGGGGTTCGCTGGTGAGTTGATGCGGGTTCAACCCCAGTCGAGCCAGTTCCGCATCCTCCTCTTTGGACAATTGGAACTCGAGCTTGCGCCAGCCCTTTTCACCGAGGCGTACCCATTTGCCACGTGCATCCAACAGCAGCTTGATCTCTTCCGGCGACAAGGTCGTATCGGAGACGTTGACCAACACCTTAAGATCAAACCAATCAATGCCAGTCTCCTGAACATCCAGTCGAATCTCCCCGGAAACCTCGGCATGCAGGAAGGAGTTCAGTTCCCCCCTCAGTTCTACTCGGATTTCCGGAGCCAACGACTGGATGAAGGGAACGAAACTTTCCGGAAATTTCTTGGTCAACCGCATCGACCACCGTTGCCAGGTATAGTCCCAACGGAAACCTCCGGATTCGACCAAAGACGGCAAATTGCCCAGCTTGGAATGGTCAAGGATCTCATAAACACTATCGGGGGTGGACTGGTTGTCCGAGGGCGGCCGGGGTACGTTCGGCTCTTGAATCACCGGCGTCCAGTGGGATCCATTCCACCGTTCTCGGACATTGGTTTGAGGAGATTCGGCGAGGATATCGAGAAAACAATACTCGGCGTCGTTGCCTGCATAGGGTGCGGAGATCTCGGCGCGCAACAGCGGTGTAAGAGTCACTTTGCGCATGCGACTGGCTAATCGCTCCGGCAAGGGCGCCTGAATTTGCTGCAAAAACTTCAAGCCTTGCAGGGTCTCCAATGCCGCCGCGGGAATCCGAGTTTGGACAAGCGGATCGAAACCCAGGGTCGGCACCGCGGGGCCACTGTAGATCTTGTCCGGGGTCACAAACAGCATGGGTCGCCCCGGCAACCGCAGGTAAACTTCCTTGAGTTCGCCACCGCCTGGCGCGACCAGCTGGAGGACATAATATCCTCCAGCGGTTTCGGGTGGTGACATGGTCCACGACAATGGATCGGGCACACGTTCCAGTGGGGCTCCCGACTTTCCGACGATAAAGGGATTCAACAACGGCAGACGCAACAATCGATTCAATGCATCCAGGGTGAAGACATCCTGATACTGGAGCTCGAGAGAATAGCCCATTTTGGCCCGTTGAACAAAGGTCTGCCACAACACACCCACTTCGGGAACGAGTTGATCGGCGTGGCGTTGATCGAATTCGACAAACTTCCTTGGTTTGATCGGAGCGAACTCTTCTTTGGCACCTTCTCGCCATTCCACAACGGCCTCGGAAGTGCCCAGTCGAAGTCGCAACTCGAGACGTGCTGGTGTCTCTACTTGGCGGGGTTCCTCGTAAGGTGTTCGAGCCAGGAGGTCGCTCCACTGTTTCACTTCACGCTGGCGACGCCAGTGCTCGAGTTGAGATTCAATGAGGCTGAAGTCGGTGGCACTCTCCAGAAAGGGCGGGCCCTTGAGGCCATACTGAGCCAAATGATGGGCGATGAATAGCCACAGTAGCTCTTCGGTTTCAGGGATCTGTGGAAAAATGTTGAGTCGATCCCAGGATAATCCTGGAATTCGAAGCCCAAGGGAATAGAGGTCGGCATTGTGAAGAAACTGGGTCCGCTTTAGGCTTGAGTGAAGTTGCTTAAGGCGCTCCAGGAATTGGGTTTCTGTGTGCTCCAGCGGCCTACCTAGCGTGCGCTCGACTTTGGCAGAGAACGTTTCCGGTTCGGGCGGCGGTTTCGACTCAGCCGTCGGAACGTCAGCGGACCCCTGGGTTGGCGGTTTGGGCTGCTTCTCCAAACCGTGCGCTTCAATCAACGATTTCAGCGCCGCGTAGCCATGAAGACAAAGCTCACCGCTTGCGCCAACCGAGCAATCGCAGCCAGTTTCCCATCGACCCCGTCCATGGTGGTAACGGATCTGAACCCGCCTTGGGTCTTCGCCCCCGACCTGGATGGAGTACTTTGAACCCGCCTTGACGGTCTCAGGCTTCTCTACAAAGCCCCCTGACATCAGCAGATCCCCCTGCTTTTGACCCTCGGCCGAGGCCAGTCGCAACTCCGAGCGCGCCGCTTTCAGGTTATTTAATTTGATCAAACTCGTTCCACCATCGTCCATTTCTCCGGGAGCTTAGGTGGAAAGCTCCTGTGGACAAGCCTCCCATGACGGCGCACTAAAATTATCCAAGAAGGGTTTTCCCTGCTTGCCGCGAATGTCGACTCTTTCGCACCCTGGCCCGAGAATCTCTTTCATGAACTCAAATTCATCCAGCGGCCAACCTCCATGGTGGCGAGAGTTGAACCGGTATCACTGGTTCGTCCTGATCGTTGCCGCCTTGGGATGGCTATTCGATTGTCTGGACCAACAACTGTTCCTTTTGGCACGCGTGCCGGCCATGAAGTCGCTGCTGTTGCCCGGGATGAATGTCCCGGAGTACAGCGGATACGCCACCTCGATCTTCCTGATAGGCTGGGCCACCGGCGGCCTCACGTTTGGCGTGCTCGGAGATCGCATTGGGCGTGCTCGTACCATGATGCTCACCATCTTGATCTACTCCGTCTGCACCGGCCTCAGCGCTCTGTCGACCAGTTTCTGGGATTTTGCCGCCTACCGCTTCCTCACCGGTCTCGGTGTTGGCGGTGAGTTCGCGGTGGGGGTCGCTCTCGTCGCCGAGGTGATGCCTGATCGCGCCAGGCCGTACGCTTTGGGTTTATTGCAGGCACTTTCGGCCGTCGGCAATATCTCCGCGGCGTTGATCAGCATTGCGTTTGGTGATCTGGAAACCTCAGGGATCATTAAAGCTGGCACGGGTTGGAAATGGATGTTTTTGGTGGGAGCACTCCCCGCGCTCCTGGCTTTGGTGGTCCGGGCACGTCTCAAGGAACCTGAACGATGGCAACAAGCGCAGTCGAACGTCGATTCCCGCAAGCGCCTGGGTTCCTACGGTGAATTGTTCGGCAATCCCCATTGGAAAATACCCGCCTCCCTTGCGGGTGTTTGTATCGCTTCGATCATCGCCATGGCATTCGCCGGCCCAAAGTCATGGCCCAAATTGGAGATCGGGCTGGGCCTCGCTCTCGGCGCCATCGCGTTCGGATTGTGGACCGTCTACGGCGGCGGCAACAAACATGCCACCCCCTGGCGGCGGCGCGCCGTTGTCGGACTTTGCCTCGCTCTCGCCGGTGTCATCGGGCTTTGGGGAATTGCCTTCTTCAGTTTCGACCTCGTCCGCCTCGTGTTCCGCACCGCCTTCACCGCACAGGGTTACTCCGAAGCCGAAATTGCCGGAAAACTTACCGTTTGGGTCGGCGTCACCTCGATCATGCAAAACGTCGGCGGGTTCTTGGGCATTTACGCCTTCGGCGTGTTCACGCAACGGGTCGGACGGCGTCCCGCCTTCGCACTGGCGTTCGTGCTCGCCATGTTGACTACCGCCGCCGTGTTCTGGTTCTTGCGCCCAGGGGCGGTCACTGGCCGACTCGACTTTTGGCAGCAGATCGCCTGCTTCCATCAAATTTTCTGGCTCATTCCTCTGATGGGCTTCTGCCAACTTGCGGTTTTTGGCGGTTACGCCATTTATTTTCCCGAGCTCTTCCCAACCAACCTCCGCAGTACAGGAACTTCGTTCTGCTACAACGTCGGTCGATTTATCGCGGCTTCGGGTCCGACCTTACTCGGCTTGCTCACCAGTCGGGTCTTTACTGTCGACCGCGGATATCCGGAGGGCATGCGTTACGCCGGATTGGCCATGTGCTCGGTATTTCTCATCGGCCTCATTGCCTTGCCATTCGCGCCCGAAACACGCGGCGAACCTCTCCCGGAAGACGAACGGGGCTTTTCTCATTAAACGCAAGCCAACCCATCGCTTGAGTCGTTGTCGGCAATTGGATTCCGAGGGGCCAGCGGGGTCGTGGCCCCAAAATCACGGTGTTGCCTGTCACTTTTCGAGCAAGTATCCTTGTCCACCGACAGACCGGGCACATGAGGTTTCTCTTCTTAACTCCAGGGCTCCATCCCGATCATCATGGGAGTATCCCCCGCTACGCCACCGAGGCGGCGGAGTTATTGGCTTCGCGCGGCCATGAGGTCCACGTGCTAACTCTGGATCCAGATTCAGCCCTCACCGACATCCAACTCAGAAATGGAACCCGAATTTATCGAATCAGAACCCATCGAGGTGCTCCTTTGTCTAATTGGGGGGAAATCACCCGCGACCTTCGTTACTGGGTCAAAAAGCTGCTCCGTGAAACGAATCTGGAGACGCTGCTCGCCACGCATCATGCCTATTTTGAACGGACTCTTCGCGGATACCGCTACGCCGTAACGGCGCATCGTCCTTGGCATCAGGAATGCGAGATCACTTCCTCAGGACACTCCGATACAATATTCGGCCGGATTCGATTTCGCTGGTTGAGTCGGAGATTGAAGGCCATTGAGCGGCATTTATTCGAAAACGCCAATCGGATCTTCGTTTCAAGCCCTTCAGCGCAAGAATCCATTCGCACGACCCATCCATCACTCGGAACCCGCGTCCAAGTAGTGGTACCAGGCGTCAATCCCATCCGGTTTCACGATCCAGGGGATCGTTCGGGGATCCGCGCACAGCTGGGAGTTCAATCGTCGGATTTCGTTTTCTTGGTTGTGAGCCGCCTGGAATCGCAGTGCGGACTGGACGAATTACTGGAAGCTTTCGGATCCACTCTCAGGGCCCAAACCAACGCCCGACTATGGATTGCCGGTCGGGGCAGCCTAGGGCCAAAACTTGAACGGCGCATTGCCCAACTTGGAATTGGAGGCCAGACACGCCGGCTGGGAGTTCTGTCGGACGCTGAGTTGATTCAACACTACTCAGCTGCCAACGCCGTGCTCATCCCAAACAAGGTGATCCCGAGTGGCTCCATGGTCGCCGCCGAAGCTCTCGCCTGCGGGACACCCATACTTGCCTGCCGAACGACGATTTCTGGACAATGGATTCCACCACAGCTTCCTCAGTGCGTTGCCGATCCAGGCCCCGAGGCATTTTCCTTGCGAATGCAACAATGGGCTTCTGGGAATCCACCACCACCCTTGGTGTTACACCCTTCGCCAAACTCCCGAGGAACTGAGGATTGGAGTGCCGTCGCCGACGCTTTTGAACAGGCCTGGGAGGACTTCTCCACACCCCCGAATCTCCCAGTGAGAAAGTAATCCCTGATGATCGACCTCGATACAGCCCGACAACGGCTATTGAAACTGCTTGTCCCATTGCCGACAGAACGGATCAAGCTGAACCAAGCCTTGGGACGAGTAGCCGCTGACGCGGTGTGCTCCGCTATCCACCTCCCGCGTTTCGACAACTCGGCCATGGATGGATATGCGGTGAGGGCCGAAGATACCACCAAGGCTTCAGCAGAGTCTCCCGTCACCCTCCAACTCATCGGAGAAGCGCCAGCTGGCTGCGTCTTTGCAGGAGAACTGATCCCTGGGACCAGCGTCCGAGTCTTTACCGGATCCCCATTGCCCAAAGGCGCCAACGCCGTGGTGATGCAGGAGGATATCGAGCGATATTCGTCGTCATGCATTCGGGTGCGAGAGGCAATCACTCCGTGGGAGTCCGTCCGATTTCAAGGCGAGGACGTCAAGCTCGGCGCGTCGGTGATCACCCCTGGAACCCGAGTGTCTATCGGGCATATCGCCTTGCTGGCAGCGTGTGGCATCGACTCGCTCGAAGTGCGCCGGCAGCCCCGCGTAGCCCTGTTGACAACGGGTACAGAACTGCGCCCGCCAGGCACACTGTTGGGGCCAGGGGAAATCTACGAGAGCAATTCCGTGGCTCTCGGTTCCCTGGTTCAACGAGCTGGTGGCATTCCGGTCCCACAACCGCACGTCGGGGACGATCGCCGAGCGATCGCCGCAGCCCTTCGCACAGCGTTCGAAAAAGCGGATGTCGTATTAACCGCAGGGGGTGCCTCTGTCGGCGATCACGACCTCGTCCGGGATGCCCTGACCGACATCGGTGGCAGCGTGGAGTTCTGGCGGATCGCCATGAAGCCCGGGAAACCCTTTTTTCATGGGCGCTGGCTGGGAAAGACACTCTTGGGTGTCCCCGGCAACCCCGTGTCTGCAGTGGTCACCGCATTGATGCTGGTTCACCCCGCGTTGAGACAATTACAGGGGGATGCCGACGTATCGCCTCCGCAAACTCGGGGACTGCTGGTTGAACCCGTCGTCAACCGCGATAAACGCCGCCATTTTATGCGTGTCCAGGTCGATGCAGCTGGGCGAGTCTGCCTAACTGGCGTTCAAGCGTCACATGTTTTGAGCTCGTTGGCACGAGCGAACGGCGTGATGGATGTCCCCCCGGAGACGACACTTCCCAGCGGAACCATGGTCACTGTTTATCACTTGGCCTGACCAACCGAAGGGAACTAACGGGCGATAGTACCACCCGTCAGCCTAACTTCCAGCCGGCGCGATAATCGTGGTGGATGAAGCGATCCGCCTCAGGAAGACCCTTGGCTTTGAGCTTTAAGGCGTCCCATTCAATTCGGCGACCCAACCGAAAGGCAATATTTCCTAACAATCCGGCCTCGGTCAGGCGAGCGCCGTAGGCAAAAGGAGAATTCGTGCCGCCATGGGCGCTGAACTGCGGCAGCGCGTGATTTTCGCCCTTGCAGGCGCGGATCCATTCTTCGTGGTGCCCGATGGAATCCCCCACTCGCTTGGGCGGCAAAGAAGCGTTGGGGAATCGATCTTCCGGAAGTAGGAGATAACGGCCATAATCTGCCAACAGCATCCCTTTGGCCCCCACAAACAACGTGCCGCCTCCCCATTTGCTCAAGTCCGGAGTTCCCGCGACCTGAGGACGCGCCGTACCAGAATACCAAAACATGGTGACCGCAGGCATAGCACCGCGAGCGGGGAATTCATACCGCACTTTCATATAAGTCGGCGCACAATGCGCGTCGGGTTTCGGTCCTTCCGCTTCGATGGTGGTCGGATGCGTCAACTGCAGTGCCCAGAATCCGAGATCCATGTGATGACAACAAAAGTCGGAGAGAGTGCCCCCGCCAAAATGCCACCAGCGGCGCCAATTGAAATGCACCCATTCCGAGCTGTAAGGAACCGGCTGCACCGGCCCAATCCAATTCTCATAATCCAAGGTCGCCGGGATGGGCTCTCCCGTGGGAAACGGCTTGGTCTCCCAAACGTAACCCGCCCAATGGTGAACCTCGGCCACCGGGCCGATGATTCCTGACTGCACCAGTTCCACGACCCGGCGGTAATTGCTGGTGGCATGGATCTGGTTGCCCATCTGCGTCGGGAGTCCCGATTTTCTTGCGACGGCCTCGACACGTCGCAGCTCCGAAAGCGTATGGGTCAACGGCTTTTCGCAATACACCGGGCGCCCACTTTGCAGGGCTGCGATAGCGATCACCGCATGAGAGTGATCAGGAGTGCTGACCACGACGGCATCAATGTCCCCTTGCTCCAATAGGCGACGGAAATCTGAGTAGGTCTTGGCACTCGGAAACCGCGCGGCGGCACCATCCAACCGTTTCCGATCCACATCGCATAAGGCGACGATGTTTTGAGATTTAACTCCCTCCAGATTCTCGCCGCCGCGTCCGGCAACACCCACGATCCCGAGATTGAGTTTCTCATTGGCGGAAATACGACGGAGTGGCTTGGCGGTGGAACAGCCTAGCAACAGAGTTCCGGCGGCTGCTGAAGAAGAGTGCCAAAGAAACTGGCGACGCGTGGTTTTCATCAATTGGTATACAGGGAAGATGACTCGAATTGCCTCAGTTGTGCAAGCCACACAAGCGATCACTTCAAAAAAATTAAAACCGCCAAGGCCAATTAGCGGCTGATCCAACCGCCACCGAGAACGAGGTCTTGGTCGTAAAAAACGCAGGCCTGACCGGGTGTCACGGCACGAGCCGGTTCTTTCAACCAGACGCGAGCGGACGATGGACCGGTGGGAGTCACTGTAGCCATCGCACCCGGATGGTTATAACGAACTCGAGCCAAGCACTCGAATGATGCAGGCGGCGTGTCGTAGGGAATCCAATGGGTGTTTTGCACCTGAAACTCCGAGCACGCCAACAACGATTCGTCGCCCACCACGACACGGTTTCTGGCGACGTCGAGGTCGACGACATATAACGGCTTGCCGGCCGCTATGCCCAAACCACGCCGCTGTCCCACCGTATAGAACTCAATGCCGTCGTGCTCCCCTAACTTCTCACCGGAAAGGTCCACAATGTCGCCTCGATGCGGATGCACCAACCCTGCCTGTCTGAGAAAGCCGCCGTAATCGTTATCCGGCACAAAACAGATCTCCATGCTCTCTTCCTTATCGGCGGTCCTCAGGCCGCAATGTCGTGCGACATCGCGGGTATCCGCTTTGGTATGCTCTCCCAAGGGGAAGACCGCTCGCTTTAATTGGTCTTGCCTGAGGCTAAACAGAAAGTAGCTCTGGTCCTTGCGGACATCGCGCCCCTTTTTGAGCAAAACCCGCGTCCCGTCGGCTGAGCGCTCCAGTCGCGCGAAATGGCCGGTCGCGATCCACTCCGCACCCAACTGCTTCGCGCGATCCAATAAGGCCCCGAATTTGAGGTGTTGATTGCACATCACACAGGGGTTCGGTGTGCGCCCCGCTTTATATTCTTCGGCGAAGTACTGGATGACGCGGCGTTGGAATTCCCCGGATTCATCCACGAGGTAATAGGGGATCCCGAGTTTCGCACACACGCTTCTGGCATCCATCACGGCTTGGGGCCCACAGCATTTATCCTCTGCCCGCGAGACGCAGTCTTGGGGCCAGAGTTTCAGGGTGACGCCGATCACGTCATAGCCCTGCTGTTGAAGGAGTGCGGCGGTACTCGACGAATCGACCCCTCCGGACATTCCCACGACGATGCGGGGTTTGCGGGAGGGACCGTTCGAGGAAATCGACGCGGGGACCGATGGGTTAAGGCTTGGGGAGGTCACGTTTCTCCAATTCACTGACCCGCCGCAGCAACTCGGGCAGCCGTTCCATGGCGAGCAGCATCCGTTTAGTGACTCGGTCTGGTTGCGCCGGCGAGCCCATCCACTTTTGACCTTCAGGGATATGATGCATGACCCCGGATTGTGCCGCGACGGTGACCCGATCGCCGAGACGCAGGTGCCCTGCCAATCCGACCTGACCTGCCAGTGTCACGTAATTGCCAAGCTTGGTGCTCCCCGCGATACCGACTTGCGCCACGACGATGCAGTGTTCACCTATCGACACGTTGTGGGCAATTTGTACCAAGTTGTCGATCTTGGTGCCCTTGCCAATCACGGTCGCACCCAAGGCTGCTCGATCGATGGTGACGTTGGCACCGATCTCCACATCGTCGTGAATGATCACATGACCAACCTGTGGAATTTTTCGGTGCATGCCTTGGTCAAACACGTAGCCGAAACCATCGGAACCAACAACGGTTCCTGCGTGGATACGAATACGGCGTCCGAGCTGAGTGCGGGGGTACAAGGTGACATTGGGAAACAGTCGGCACTGGTCGCCAATCTGGCAGTCCTCACCCACATACACCCTCGCTTGGAGGACCACACCCGGGCCAATCTTGGCCCGATCGCCAACGACACAGCCAGGGCCGACATGTGCCGAAGGTTCCACGCTCGCCGACGGCGAGACAACTGCCGATGGATGCACTCCCGGAGAGAAAACAGGATCGGGGAAGTACAAGGGAAGGATTTGTGCAAAACCCAGGCGCGCGTTCGGGATCCGAACAAGCGTTTTGCCAGTCAGGCTCTTAAAATCTTCCTCCACCAGTATCCCCGCGGCCGCGCTCTGGTCGGCTCGCGAGAAATAAGCGCTGTTTTCCGCGAAGGTAAGGTCACCCTGCTTGGCGCTATCTGCAGGCGCAAAACCGGTCAAGATCAACTCGGAATCTCCAATGACCTGCCCCCCGAGTTTGGTGGCGATCTGGGCAGCAGTGAACGTGGGCATGACAGGTCAGATTCCGCGAGAGTTGACAATTCGATTGTGGGTATCCAAGACGATCACCCGAGGCTGCCATCCCGTGGCACACTCGGATTCAATTTCGGTAAAGGACATGATGGTAATGCGATCCCCGACCTTGCCGAGGTGCGCGACAGCGCCGTTCAATTCAATCGCCCCCGAACCCTTGGGGCCGGCAATGACGTAAGTTTCCCAACGGGCACCATTGGTCATGTTGGAACAAAGGATGCGCTCATCTGGGAATAATGCAGCCTCCTCAATCAGATCCTCGGCTATGGTGAGGGAACCTTCGTAGTCAACGCTGGCAGCGGTGACTTGCGCCCGATGAATTTTCGACTTTAAAAGATGGACAATCATGTGACTGGCTCGCTGACGACGCTCGATGTCGCCGGTCTGGCGGGCCAAAACCCGCGCGTTCCAAATCTTCCGACAAAAAGACGGACGGATTTATAGACACTAGACGCAAAGGCACAATGCTGGTTTTCCCAAAGTCGGCTTTCATCAAAAAACACCATCAGATGACCGAAACAACCAAATTACGGATTCGACTCGCCCCTTGACCAAACTGGCGTCTGCGACTATAAGGCTACAGACTGAAATATTGCCGTAACCTCAACCATCCAACAGAGTTATGACGAAACGCGACCTCGTTGTGCGTATTAGTGAAGAGACTGGACTAATCCAAGAGCAAGTGCTCTCCGTAGTCCAACGCACGCTCGATTACATTAGTGAGGCGCTTGCAAAAGGCGAGACCATCGAACTTCGAAACTTCGGTGTGTTTGAAATGAAAATCCGCAAGGCCCGCATCGGACGCAATCCAAATTCGCCTGAAAAGGACGTTCCTATCCCTCCCAGAGCCATTGTTAAGTTTAAGCCAGGCAAAGAGATGCGTGATGCCGTACTTCGTCTGACACCGGGACAACCCGGGCCGTCGGCGAGTGGCCTGGCATCTCCCGCAGCCCCGGTCAAGGCCTGATCCGCCGGCTGCCTGCCCAACCCTGTGCAGGCGGTGCCGGTGCAGATATTTCATCTCGTCACTGAGATGAATCCGCAGATTGTGTGCCCCGCGTTTTGTCGATCTGCGATCCTAAATACTTAGCGGGCATTTACCCAGCTCACCCGGTCTGATAGGCTCACCGGCCTATGGAACGTCTGACTGGGTTTCGTGATTTTTACCCCGAGCCAGTTCCGGCCAATGAGCCGTGGAGCTGCGATTTGCGCCAGCATATTTTCGGTTGCTGGCGTCGAACCGCACGCAATTACGGCTTCCGGGAATACGATGGTCCTCCTCTAGAACCCCTCGAGCTCTACACCAACAAATCTGGAGCCGAGATCGTCGCCCAGTTGTTCAATTTCGTTGACAAAGGAGACCGCGCTGTCTCGTTGCGCCCAGAAATGACACCGACGGTTGCGCGCATGGTGGCGACATCCGAACGTGCGTTCAAAAAGCCGATCAAGTGGTTCTCCCTGCCCCAGTTATTCCGCTACGAAAAACCTCAGAAGGGGCGTCTGCGCGAACACTTTCAGCTGAACTGCGACATTTTCGGAGAAGCCGATGTCAGTGCCGATGCCGAAATCGTCGCCTTGCTGATCGATGTTTTGCGTTCCTTGGGTTTGACCGCTGAAGACTTCGTCGTTCGGCTCAGCAGTCGGCAAGCATGGCAACGCTTCTTTATTTCCCGTGGCGGCAACCCGGAGCAGGCGTACGAGTTCTTCCAGATCGTGGACAAGATCGAACGTGAGAAGCCAGAAGTCAGCACCCAAAAACTAGCCGCTCTCGGCATCGCATTGACGGAGGTCCAGGGCTTCATCAACTCGAGCGTTCCCGAGCCCGAGTTGCAGTCGGTACTCGACAACCTCGAAGCCCGTGGCTTGAAGGCCTTCGTGAAGGTGGACTACGGCGTCATTCGGGGACTCGCATATTACACCGGGGTCGTTTTCGAAGCGTTCGACACCAAGGGCGAACTTCGCGCCATCGCCGGCGGCGGGCGCTACGACCAACTCATTCACCAGGTCAGCGAGGGCAAAGTGAATCTACCAGCCCTTGGTTTCGGCATGGGAGACGTGGTTTTAGCTGAGCTCCTCAAAGCCCGCCAACTTGTCCCCAGTTTCGCCAGCACCATCGACACGGTCGTGCTCATTGAGGACGAATCGCTTCGGCTTCAGTCCTTAGGTCTCGTTCAACAACTACGCGACGCCGACTCTCCTGCCGATTATACATTCACGCCCGCCAAATCCGACAGGCAATTTAAGAAAGCGCTCGAACTCGGCGCGGCCCGTACCGTCCGCCTGGAACGTCTCTCCGATGGGACCATTCAGGTTCGCATCAAAAACCTGAAGACCCGAGAAGAAGCCATCCGTCCATATGACGGTAGCCCCGCGTGGTTCGCCGGAGGTTGAGTCGTTAGAGATGCCGGATATGGCTGCGGTATTTTTCCAAGAGGCGATCGTTGTGGTCGTCTCCTTTTGTATTGCTGCTGATGAACACTTCAGGCTTCGTGCCCGCTTGAACGGCGTCTTCAATGGCCTGAACCACAATCAAATTGATAATCAACATTCCGGTAATGCTGGAGGGGGGCCCGATGCGGAAGTCGAAACTGGGTATCTGAATTGCCGCATCCCCATCCAAACCACAGTTGTCGATGACCAAATCCGCCACTTCAAACAGGCGCTTGCCCGAACTGTGACGTGATGGCCAGTTGCGGCTTTGGTTGAGGTTGGTTAGCGCCACCGTGCGCACCCCCAACTCACGAACCTTCAACACCATCTCGATGGGTACAGCGTTCCGCCCGCCATTTGAAGCCACCAACAACACATCGCCCTCGGCTAGGGGATAGTTCGCCAGAATTCGCGCCGCATAACCCGACTCACGCTCCAGGTAAGTTGCTTCAATGGCATGGTCGTGGAGCATCAGTTTGTCCTCCAAGATCGGAGCGCCGCGAGCCAACCCCCCGGCACGATAAAATATTTCCTCCGCCACCATATGGGAATGGCCGGTGCCAAACGCCCAAAAGAACCGGTCGCCTTGGAGGGCTTTTGAGACCCATCGAGCCGCATTTTCTATGGCGCCACGCTGAGTCGTCTCGACCAAAGCCATCTGTCGATGGACTTCCCCAACAAACAAGTCGTAAGCAGACATGGGCGGACTCCACCAAAAAGCCTCGCCCGGTGCACGCCTGAATCGCACGAAACCGTCACCATTCGAAGTAGTCCCGCACAAATGCCAAACCGAATGGGACGAAGTAAATTCGATTCGTGTTCATGCGGTTGCCTTCTCCTTCTTGCGCCACTGGCCTTCTCGACGTGCCGTCTCCTGACGGAGCAATTCTTCGGCAGACCAACCGTGAATTTGACACACTTGAGCGATTTCAAATAATTGTTTCGCGAGGGTCCGACGCGGAACACGCTGCGGCTTAATCGGTGCTTCTAAACCAGCTTTCATCGCCTTCTTCACCACCTTTTGTGCACGCATCAGCCCTGGCAAATGACGGGGCACACCGTCCAACGCCGAGGATCGCTCGCGATGAGTCCCCGCTTTCTCGGCGCGTTTGATCTTCTCCCAATTCGCCCAGACTTGATCGATGCTCCTGACACAAGCATCACCAAACACGTGGGGATGGCGCCGCACCAACTTATCAACAAGCGTCTGGCAAACTTGGTTAAAATCAAAGACTCCCCGTTCCTTTGCCAACTGGCTATGGAACACCACTTGCAACAGCAGATCTCCCAATTCCTCCAACATCTCGCCCTCGTCTCCTGCTTCAATGGCATCCAGCAGTTCGTACACCTCCTCCACCGCGTGGTAACGAAGCGTTTTATGATCTTGTTCCCGATCCCATGGACACCCGTCCGGCGCACGCAACGCGGTCATAACTTCCAGGACTTGTCGAATCGGGGCTAGTTTGCGAGATGGCGGAGCGCGCATGTGCGGAAACCTTGCCCCAGCTGAAAGGAAAACCGAAATTCAAAATGGAGGGGCAAGACGCCGTGGCAGGCGGAAACGGCAACACCCAAGAGCTCCATGGCCTCCTGCTCGCCAAAGCATGTCCCGATATGCCGGTCTCAAAGGATCACCAAGTCATCCCGGTTGATCACTTCAGGAGGTGTACTCAGGAGGCTTCGAAGTTCCGCCGCGCTGGTGTGAATTTGACCCCGCGCAAATTCCATCCCTGTGTCGTCGCAAATAGAAATCACGTCCTCGGGCCCAAACTCACCTTCGACCTTGACCACACCTTTAAGCAACAGACTTCCTTTCGAATCGAGCAAGGCCTGGCGGGCCCCCGAGTCGACGCAGACTTTGCCGCGGACATGATTGAAGAAGGCAACCCATCGCTTATGCCCTTTGAGTTTGTCGCGTCGCGGGAGGAATAAGGTGCCCTCGTCTTGTCCGCCGATCACTCGCGACAACACTTCCGGCTTGCGCCCTGAAGCAATCACCAGCGGGATCCCCGCCCGAACCGCCATTCGAGCAGCGAGAATTTTAGTAGTCATGCCGCCCACAGCGGTGGCACTGGTGGTTCCACCGGCCATTTTTTCCACACTCGAATCGATACGCTCAATGAGGGGTAGGACTCGGGCGTCCGGTTGACCGTAATTCTCGATCACGCCATCAACGGTCGTCAGGATCACCAACAGATCCGCTGGCAAAAGGCAGGCGACCAATGCCGACAACCGATCGTTGTCGCCGAACTTGAGTTCCGTGACGGAAACGACGTCGTTCTCATTGATGATGGGCACGACTCCCTGCCGGAGCAGTGTGAGCAACGTTTCCCGGGCGTTCCGATGGCGGACCCGATCTTCGAGATCCTCGTGCGTGAGTAGGATCTGAGCAACGGCGAGTTGGTGTTTGGCGAAGAGCTTTTCATAGAGGCTCATCAGGCGTGACTGCCCAACCGCAGCACAAGCTTGTAGCGCGGCAACCTCCCGTGGTCGTTGTTCAAATCCAAGGGCACCCATGCCAGCACCCACGGCGCCGGATGTCACCATGACAACTTCCCGGCCCTGCCGTCGAAGCGCTGCGACTTGTCCCACCAATTGAGTAAACTGGGCCGGATCCGGACGCTTTTGCGCGTCGGTCAAGACACCCGTTCCGAGTTTGATCACCAACCGTTTCGTATTGCCAAATTCCCTGCGCACAATGAGTAGGGTTCGGAAAAGACCATTCAGGAAGAAGCAAAAAAGCGGGAAGATTCAGGTCAAACATTCCAAATGACTCCATCCCCCTGAACCTTCGCGACCCATCCAGTTGGATGTTCCTGCCCTTATGGGGGGTAGGTTGCCCGGGTGATGCTATCGATTAAGACATCACCGCGACGACCTCGATTTCGACCGAGGAAGCACGAGGGAGAGCCGCGACTTGAACGGTGGAGCGCGCTGGGAATGGAGCTGGGAAGTATTCGGCGTACACCTCATTCATCCCCTGAAACTCGGCGAGATTGGTCATAAACACCGTGCTCTTAACGACATGTCGGAAATCCAACTGCTGGCTCTGCAGGATGAGCTTCACATTTTCAAGGACGCGGCGGGTTTGCGCTTTGATATCGCCCGCCACCGGGCCGCCGGGATTTGCCGGATCGATAGGAACCTGCCCGGAACAGAATAATAAGGAGCCAGATCGAATGGCATGGCTATATGGGCCTAGTGGCGGAACCGCTCCGGCGGGATTTACTGCTTCTTTCATGGGAGTTGTCGTCATTGAATTTGTGAGAAAGTGGGTGGTGGTTCGTCGACCTATTTCCGTTCATCGAGCCAGGTCATCTGAATGTTTTCCAAAACCTTTTCGTTTGAATTTTCGGGCTTGTCACCGAAGTCCTCCAACTCACAAACCATCTTATGCAATTTGGGGAAACTCAATTTCAGGGGATCCTGGTCCGGAAATTTGTCCACCAAAGCCCAAGCGATTTCATCGCAATCTTTCCAGGTCAGTTTCATGCAAGCCCTAACTTCAACACCGAAACAGGAACGTCAAGCCGATCGACGCAAGATGGAGCACACCGCCTTTAGAAAGGCGTCGGCTTCAGTGTCGCTTCCAACCGTGATCCTCAGGTACTCGGAAACCTCCGGCGCGCTGAACCAACGCACCAGAATCTTTCGATCCCGAAGTCGCTCCAACCACTCGCTCGCCGGCGGCCCCGGAGGTTTGGCCAGAAGAAAATTGGTTTGGCTGGGCAGGACCGAGAATCCCAGCCCGGTCAATTCGCGTCGCAATCGCTCTCGAGTCCGTTTCACTCGGCGAAAATTGGCCCGAAAATAAGGCAGGGAATCCAACGCGGCGCAGGCAGCTACCTGCCCCAATCCATTCACGTTGTAGCTGTCCTTGATCTTCATCAGTGCCGCAATCAGATCCGGATTTCCCACGCCATAACCAATCCGTTGAGAGCAAAGCGAATAAGCCTTGGAAAAGGTGCGGGTCACGAGCACATGCGGGGACGTCAACGCGAGATCCAAAGCATTTTCATCCGCAAAATCCACATAGGCTTCGTCCAGCAGCACGACCCCCTTCTGCAACCGACAAAGGGCCTCTAGTTGCGCACGGCTGTAGCCCCGACCACTGGGCGCGTTTGGCGTCGTCACCAACGTCAAGGCAGCACGGGCATCCCATTGCCCTCCTTTCTTAAGCGCCGAGACCGATGGAAGATCAAAATCCGGTTGCAATGGAACCGGATTTTTGGCGACACCCGCAATGTCGCAAAGCACGGGATACAGAGAATAAGAGGGCGTAAAAAACTGAACCCGATTGCTCGACCCTGGGACGTCACCCGGCGCTACCGGCTCTGCAAACGTGCGGCAGGCCAAAGCCAACACTTCGTCCGAGCCGTTTCCAACAACGATGTTCTCCGGAGAGCATTGATGCAGCACCGCGAGTTTCTCACGCAACCCTTCGGCGGTGGGATTCGGATACAGTCGCAACCGGCCATCCACTGCAGCGCGCAGCGCTGACAGCACTTTGGGGGACGGCGGATAAGGATTCTCATTCGTGTTCAGCTTGATGAGCCCGCGCACCTTGGGCTGTTCGCCCGGGACGTAGGCATGTAGCTGATGGATGAGCGGCCGAATCCACCGCGCAGAGCGTTGCGACATGGACGGAATGTGACGGGTCCACCCGCGCTCGTCCAGAATGTGCGGCATTGAGTGTTTGGTTGAATCGTGCACTCTCTCCGTCGTCACCATGTCCACAGTCTGTCACATCATTCGTTTCCTCGGCGTACTCCTGATAGTTTCAGGAACGATCGAGCCTGCCGGCGCACAATCCCCAACCAAACGTGTCGCCGCCTTGACCACAGTTTATCGCCACAATTCCCACGCAGACGTCATCGTCAGCCGCCTCTTGCTGACCGACATGCTGGACGGCACCGGCAAGGAATCGCCCCTTAAACTCGTGTCGCTCTACACGGACCAACGGCCACCCAACGATATTAGTCGCCTGCTCGCCGCCTCGCACCGGTTCAAAATCTACACCAACATCACGGACACCCTAACCCTCGGGACCGGCAAGCTCGCAGTCGACGGTGTACTGCTCGTCGCCGAGCACGGCGAGTATCCCAAATCCACCACCGGCAATACGCAGTATCCAAAACGAAGGTTTTGGGATGAAATGATTCAGGTATTTCGGTCCAGTGGGAAGGTAGTTCCTGTGTTCGTGGACAAACATCTCGCCGATAACTGGGAGGATGCGAAACACATCTATGATTCTGCTAAAAGCCTGAATATCCCACTCATGGCAGGATCGTCGGTTCCCAGTTCTTGGAGACGGCCGGCCGCCGATGTGGAGCGTGATTCCGCGGTCCAGGAAATCGTCGTCCTCACTTTCGGCTCCACCGATCACTACGGATTCCATGCGTTGGAGAGTCTGCAAGCCACCGTCGAACAACGACACGGAGGCGAAACTGGGGTGCGAGCGGTGCAGTGCCTGACGGGAGACGCCGTTTGGAAGGCTCAGGAAGACAAACGATTCGATCCCGAATTATTCCAGGCGGCCCTCTCCAGAGTGACACGCCACAACCCGACTCTAACGCTGCGCGATGCCGTGAAAGAGCCCATCCTTTGGCTTGTCGAATACGCCGACGGGCTCCGCGCCGCAGTTCTCGAACTGAACGGGGCTGTCAGTGAATGGGCTGGAGCCTGGCGCTATCGCGACTCCAAGGAGATTCAATCGACTCAATATTGGACCCAGGAGGCCCGTCCGGCAGCGCACTTCACGCTGCTTCTCAACGGTGTCGAACGTATGATGCTATCCGGCAGACCGAGTTGGAATGTCGAGCGCACCTTGCTCACCAGTGCACTGCTGGATGCGTTGCTCAAATCGCGCGCCAACAAAAATTCTCGTCTCGAGACACCCTACCTTAATTTCGGCTATCAGCCCATTTGGCGTTGGTCCCCTCCACCCCCTCCTCCACCCGGCCGCCCTTGGGGCGAACAATAGGCTGCCGGTGATCGTCCCACCCTAAACACCCCCACGCTCCCATGACCCCACTTCAAAGGATCCCAACCTTGGCTAGCTTTTGTGTCCTGCTCCAATTGGTTGCACTAGGACAAACCGCTTCCGAGGTTTCCTGGCATGACATCGGAAACTTGGGGGTGGAGGGCCAAGGTTGGAAGGACACAAAAGCGCCTTTCGACCGGCTTCCCGCAAAAGCAGAGGGTGTCGTGCCCAGTTCCGTCTGGGGATTGAGTCGCAGCTCCTCGGGTCTCCACATGCGTTTCAAGACAGACGCCACCAAGCTCCTGGCCCGATGGGAATTAACTTCCCCCAACTTGGCCATGCCGCACATGCCCGCCACGGGAGTCAGCGGATTGGATCTCTATGTGAAAATGCCCGGCGGAAATTGGAATTGGCTCGCGAACGGACGGCCCGAAAGACAGACCAATCAAGTGACGTTGGCTGATAGTCTGCCGCAAGCCACTCGCGAATACCTGCTCTATCTTCCACTCTACAATGGCGTCCACGCTGTACAAATCGGGGTCCCAACCAGCGCGTCCATCACCTCTGCCGGCGCTTGGGGTCCTGGGACTCGGAAACCGATTCTGTTTTATGGGACCAGTATCCAACAGGGCGCTTGCGCGTCTCGCCCCGGCCTCGTTCACAGTGCGATCCTCGGACGACGGTTCCAGTTCCCGCACATAAACCTAGGCTTTTCCGGGAGTGGCCGCATGGAAGCTTCCATGGCATCGTTATTCGCTGAACTGGATCCCAGTGTGTACGTTCTCGATTGCCTTCCAAACATGTCCGCCGCAGAAGTCACTGAACGTGTGGAACCGTTCGTCCGAACCCTGCGAATCGCCCATCCCAAAACACCGATTGTCTTCGTGGAGGACCGGAGCTATTCGGACGCCTTTCTGATCCAATCCAAGCGCCAGCGGAACGACACCAGTCGTGCTGCACTCCAGGCTGCCTTCAAACGACTCAAATCCGAGGGAGTCCAGCAGTTGTACTACATTTCTGGCGCCTCCCTGCTCGGCAAAGACAACGAAGGCACCGTCGACAGCTCCCATCCCAACGACTTGGGCTTCATGCGCCAAGCCGACCAATTCGACAAAATTCTCCGGCCACTCCTCAAACGCGCAGTCCGCAACCGCGACTGATCTTGGAATGGCCTCCGATAGCTGGGTGAACTTCGACGCAAAACGGGCAACTAACGGGCAGGCGCGCCGAAAGACAATTGGTTTACATCATTGTAACCAATTGGTAACCCCACTGTCTCCATACTCGCATGCGCCTGCACAACTATGTGACCTTGCTCGCTCTGGGTATCTCTTCTGCCTTAGGGACGACCGGAGTTTCCGCCGAGCCACCCAAAACATCCAGCGAACTCTTCCAACTCACCCACGTGTGGAGTGCCACACTGACGTTGGAAGGCGATCAGTGGAAACAATTGCAACCCAAGATGCCTGAAGGCGGAGGGTTTCCATTCGGTGGGCCGCGTCCTGGCGGCCCCGGTGGAGGGCGCGGCGGTTTTGGTGTCGGTAATTTTCTGGCGGGCGGATTTGTTGCCAGTCTTGACCAAGACAAGGATGGGTCGCTCACTGAAGCAGAATTCACGGGAGGATTCGACCGGTGGTTCCAAGACTGGGATGGCAAAAAAAACGGGTCCCTCAGTAGTGAACAGGTTCAAGAAGGGTTTACCAAGGTCCTCACAGCACCTCCCCCGGGCGGAGGACCTGGTGGACCTGGTGGACCTGGTGGACCTGGAGGACCTGGTGGTCGCGGTCCTGGCGGTCCCGGCGGTCCCGGTTTCGGCCTTCAAGGCCGCGAAGGCCAGAGGAACGGGCTGAGCGCTGCACGCGGCATCAATTTTGAATATGCCAAGGGCCGTCTCGAGTTTGAAGGAGTCCAACTCAACGAGGTGGCGGTCCGTTACAAAGGCAATGGAACCTTCATGGACGCGCAAAACACGGATAAGAAATCCCTGAAGGTCGATCTCAACGAGTTCAACAAGGCTCAAAAGGTTGCGGGCCTCACCAAACTCAATTTTCACAACAATATCACCGAAGTGGCTTCGATGCATGAACCGCTCGGTTATGAAGTCTATCGGGCAGCGGGTGTGCCTGCACCGCGAACCACCTACGCGCGTCTGACACTCAATGCCTCGGGAGTGCACACCAACCGCTTCCTGGGCCTCTACTCCATCGTTGAAAACCTCGACAATAGTTGGGCGGAACATCATTTCGGCTCCAAGAAGGGGGCCATCTTAAAGCCAGTCACCCGGGAACTGTTCAAATTCCAGGGCACGGATTGGGCCAAGTACAAGCAGGTCTACGATGCCAAAACCGAGCCGACACCCAAACAACAGCAACGCGTGTTCGACTTCGCGAAACTCGTAACCGATGCCGATGACTCCGAATTCGCCAAACGACTCCCTGAGTTCCTGGATATTGACGAATTCTCACGTTTCTTGGCCGTCACGGTCTGGCTCAGCAATACCGATTCCATCCTCATGATGGGCCAAAATTTCGTGGTCTACTTGCATCCAAAAACTGACAAGTTCCTCTTCATTCCCTGGGACCTGGACCGTGCCTTTGGCAATTTCTTTAGCCCCTCCCCGGAACGTATGAGCATTCATAACGCCTGGGCTCAGGATAACCGTTTCCTAGAACGCGTCATGAAAGTCCCCGCAGTGAAGCAGGCGTATGTCGCACGCATGACGGAATTCCAAAACACCCTGTTTAAACCGGAACGGTTTGCCGCATTGGTGGACAAAGTGGCCGCCGTCACCCGACCCGTTGTTGAACAGGAAGACCCGAAGAAATTGGAGCGGTTTGATCGATCTGTCGCCGGCGAAAGCCCAGCGCCTCCGGCCGGTGGCCCCGGTGGGGGTTTTGGTCGCGGCTTCGGGATGCCAGCCAAACCGGTTAAGCTGTTCACCAAAGAGCGGCACCAAGCCGTCGCTGACCAACTGGCCGGTAAAGACGAAGGGACCCCACTGGCGGGTGGACCCGGTGGACGCGGTGGACGCGGTGGCCCAGGCGGCGGGATGCGCTTTGGTCCCGGAAATTTCGTTGGGCCGGTCGTCTTCAAAGCAGCGGACCAAGACACCAACAGCAAGGTTAGCGCTGACGAATTCAAGCAACTCGCGCATCGTTGGTTTACCGAGTGGGATAAATCCAAGTCGGGATCCCTTAAGCAAGAGGACGTGGTCGCGGGCCTCAATGCCGTGATTCCACCCCCGAATTTTGGTCGGCCACCCCAGTAAACGCCCGCGTCCCGCCGAGTAGAGTAGGTTTAGCCTACCAACTCTCGGATGGGAGCCCACGCATTATCCACAAGGAACTGTGGGCGTCCCGTCAAGTCGTTGATGGTGGTCTTGCTGACGTCGATACCAAAGGCGTGATAGAGCGTCGCGAACACCTCGCCGAAGTTTACCGGGCGTTCACTCGCCTCGCCTCCCAACCGATCGGTGGCGCCAATCACTTGCCCATGCTGCATGCCGCCTCCGGCCAGGAGCGCGCAACTAACGCGCGGCCAATGATCGCGACCTGCGTCCTTGTTGATGGTTGGTGTTCGGCCAAACTCCCCCCAGACCACGACGCTGACATCCTTCTCGAGACCGCGCTGACGTAGATCCTCAATCAAGGCGCTAAGGCCCTGGTCCAACAGCGGCAGATCTTGGCGCAATGCCCCAAAGTTGTCCCCATGGTGGTCCCAACGGCTGAATGCCAAGGTCACGCAACGGGCACCAGCCTCCACCAACCGGCGCGCCACCAAAAAATGCTCCATTAATTTAGGGCCGCCATCGTCGCGATTGCGCGGATCCCCTTTGCCGTAACGCTCCACGATCTTGGGATCTTCCCGCTTGAGGTCCAGCGCCTCGACCAACTTGCTGGAGGTCAAAATACCAAAGGCTTGTCGGGTGTAGGCATCCAACCCTTCAATCATGCCGCTGCTGTCCAAGTCGCGACGAAATCGATCGAGGCTGCTGAATAAGTTTCGCCGATCCGCCAACCGATCCAAGGTGACACCCTGGAGCACCATGTCATCCTTGCCACCGCCTTTGTTGGGTTGGAAAGGAGCATGAGCAGCGCCCAGGAAACCCGGTTCGCCTGTCCGTGCCCATCGCATCTCGCCCATCTTGGGAGACAAGCCCACAAATGGTGGAACCGTCTGATTAACTGGGCCCTGCAACTTGGAAAGCACAGCGCCCAAAGCGGGCCATCCCCCAGGTGGCTGATTCCGATTGGGGCGTCCCGTCAAACACTGGAAGGCGTCGTGGTCATCAAAGGCACCCACCATGGACCGGATGACGGTGCATCGATCCATGACCTTGGCCATTTTGGGTAGATGCTCACAAATCTGGATGCCCGGGACATTCGTCCCAATCGGCTTAAATTCGCCGCGCACTTCCCGGGGCGCATCGACCTTCAGATCAAACATGTCATGGTGCGACGGACCGCCGGGCAGGAAAATCATGATCACCGCCTTGTGCCGATTAGAAGCACTCCGAATCCCGAGCGCCTCTTCAGCCCGAAGCACCTGCGGCAGCGACATTCCCCCCAAACCCAAGGCGCCGATCTTCAGAAAATTGCGGCGGGAAACCCCATCGCAATATCCGGATCCCGGCGGTTTTGGTCCAAGAATGGTCAGCATGTTGGCGGATTCAAATAGGCCCAAGTTAGTTCAGGCCACTGTCAAAATATGAACGAACCACCCCAACCAGAGCAAGTAGAAGGTTTAGTCCTCGGACAGGGGCGATTTCTCTCATTTGGAGCAATCAGGTGAGGCGGCCTTTTTGAGGACACTATCGTCCGATGTCTCCCGATGGTACATCGGTTAATCCCGCTCAAGAGTAAACAGTGGTTTAGGAGCCTTGCGGACCATATCGACATGGTTGTCGATGAACGCCAGGTTCGCTCGGCCTTTCCGCTTGATGCCGTTGTTCAGAACCTTAACGCCCCGGTCGGTCTCCGAACTTTTCTCTGTCCCACCGCTGTGGCGGTAGCAGACATTCCCAGCGCTGGTGCCCAACTTGGGGTCCGCATCGGGGTACAGGCAGGCATCCCAGCCATCGGTATCCCCATAGAGCACCGTACCCGTGGGATCCGCCACATTGCGGGAGCCGATCTTGTTATCGCCATTGTTGACGTAGCCGTTCTGTGCGTATGCCAGGTAGCCCCAGAATCCACCCAGTCTGAGCGCCGAACTGCTGCCGGACTTCTGGTAGCTTGACGGACAAATGAAGACGCCTTCTCCGGCAGTTCTCGTGTCGCGCCCGACGTACGGCTGCAATTGGCGGTACCAGATCGGGGGAATGGGTGCTGTCAGGCTACCAGGCCAACCAACAGGGAACACCGTGTGATCCTGATCATACAAGGTTGCGGCCAGCATGATCTGGCGAAGGTTGCTCTTGCAGGCGGTGGCTCGCGCCTTATCGCGGGCGCTGGCTAACGCCGGAAGGATCATGCCAGCCAAGATCGCGATGATCGCCACGACCACGAGAAGTTCAATCAACGTGAACCCAGCAGCTTCTCGATAGCTCTGCGAGTTCCGGTATCGATGACACGATTCCATGTAGGGAAGAGAAAGCGCCTCGGGAAAAAGACGCCAGAGCGAAATTAGAAAAGCGGCAAATGACCCGTCCCGGTGTCCCTTACATGGATGAATCCGGCGCTACTTGATTCTCGCCGGAAAACGGGACAGCCTTTTCCTAGCGCGTGGAACCGATTCAAGAGTAGCTTCGCACAGCACCATTCCATGCCTGCACTCTACGCACAGCTAGGGACTCCACGGACCGCTCGAACCTACCGAGTGCTTGCCTACAATACTGAGTCAACGCAACCCTCTGTTATAAGACTCTTAGCGGCGTTGGGGCGCTGGGTCCGAGAAATCCACGAGACTCTGTGGCTGTGGCTGGCTTGGTTTTGCCATGCCGCGACTGTTTCCCAGGGTCAGGAATGGCCCGTGTACGGAGGCAACCCTGCGGGCACCAAATATTCGCCACTAACCCATATTCATCGCACGAATGTCCATCAACTGAAGCCCGTTTGGGTCTATCGATGCGACGATATGCGGGAACGTCCTGCCACGACCATCGAATGCAATCCGTTGGCCATTGATGGCACACTCTACCTGACGACACCGGGGCTCAAGCTCGTTGCGTTGGAAGCGGCATCCGGAAAGGAACGATGGCGGTTCGATCCGTTCCAGGGTGCCGGCGGACGAGGCGTGAACCGCGGGATCACCTACTGGCAATCTGGCGACGATCGCCGTCTCTTCCTACCTGCTGGCAGCTATGTCTACGCTATCGAGGCTCGCTCCGGCAAACGGATTGAATCGTTCGGCACTCAGGGTCGGATCGATCTGAGAGAGGGTATGGATCAGGACTTATTTAACCTCTCCGTCAGCACCTCCTCCCCGGGTGTGGTATACCAAGACCTGATCATTTTCGGGTCCAGCGTAGGAGAAGGCCCCGCTCCGGCAGCTCCGGGCCACATTCGAGCCTACGATGTCCGAACGGGCAAACGTCGCTGGATCTTTCACACCATTCCGCATCCGGGAGAACCCGGGTATGAGACTTGGCCGCCCGATGCCTGGAAGACCTTGGGAGGGTGCAATGCGTGGGGTGGACTAACACTGGATGCCGACCGAGGCATCGTGTTCTGTGGTACCGGATCCGCCAGTTACGACCACTTCGGCGGCAATCGTGTTGGGGCGAATCTGTATGCCAATTGTGTCCTGGCCTTGGATGCGGCTACGGGTCAGCGGAAATGGCATTTCCAGACTCTTCACCACGACCTCTGGGATTATGACCTCCCCTGCCCTCCAACGCTGATTTCGACCCTGCACGCTGGGCGTCAAATCGACGCGGTGGCACAGCCCACCAAGACCGGGTTTCTATTTGTGCTCGATCGATTGAGTGGGCAACCGTTGCATCCAGTGGTGGAACGTCGTGTCGCTCGATCCGAAATTCCTGGAGAACAAAGCTGGCCCACCCAACCGATCCCCTCAAAACCGCCGCCCTTTGCTCAACAAGGATTCACCGAATCGGACATTACCGATCTTTCACCCACAGCGACGGCCGCCATCCGCGAACGCCTCAAAACGATTCGCCCCGCCCCGCTTTACGAGCCGCCCGGATTGCAAGCCACGGTCGTTTTGCCCCAATTCAATGGTGGGGCCGAATGGGGCGGTGCTGCCTTTGATCCCAACACGGGCTTGGTGATCCTCAACGCCAGCAACGAAGCCGAATGGATCTCCATGGTGCCGTCTAAACCAAAAGACACCATCACGCTGGGAGAACTGGGCTCCCAGCTCTACAGGGGAATTTGCTCCACCTGCCATGGGGGAGCTGGCACCGCCGTGGCGGGAATTCCGCAAAGCCCTTCCCTGGTGGGGTTGAAACAACGGCTCAAGCCGGAAGATTTTTTGATGCTATTGGATACAGGCCGAGGGCAGATGCCCTCCTTTAGTGCGCTTTCGCCTGTGGAAAAACGGGCCCTTCAATCCTTTCTATTCGAGATGAGCCGAGAGCAAACCGTGCGAGCCTCAGAGATCGGTTCGCTCTGGGCTGATGAAATCCCCTTCGTTTCTAGTGGTCACAATGAGCTGCGCGATCCCGAAGGCTTTCCAGCCAACAAACGCCCGTGGGGCACGCTCACGGCCCTGGACCCCGGCCGCGGTGAACTGGTTTGGCAAGTCCCTTTGGGCACTTATCCAACCCTGGAAAAGCGCGGCCTGCCACCCACCGGCACGTTTAATATCGGCGGACCCATCGTCACTGCCGGAGGTCTCGTCTTCATCGGTGCGACTATGGACGAACGAGTGCGGGCATTCGACAGCCGCACCGGAAAAACTCTGTGGGAGTTCCAACTCGATGCCGGCGCTTACGCCACCCCCGCCACCTTCGAGGTTGGCGGTCGTCAATATCTCGTTTTCGCCGCCGGGGGTGGCGGCAAACCCGAAACCCGCCCCGGCAATGCGTACTGGTGCTTTGCCTTGCCAATCACATCCACTCCAAATCCTAAATAGCTCCGATACCCAACCCGCTGGCGACCTGCGAACCCCCTTCAGAATTCCTTCACCCAGAGGTGTCTCAGTTCAAATCGGCCATGTTCGTGTTGAAACCCAATCGGTCCCTTGGCTGGCAATCCGGGCAACTCCGTCTCGTTCACCACCTCAATGCCGTTCAGCCAAATGCTCACCCGGTTTCCCACTAAGCGCAGTGTCATCTGATTCCACTGACCGACGGGGCGGTCCGCCCGGACTCGTGGCGTAAACGGTACCCGATCCTTGCCTACCGCCGCTTCACGGTATTCCCAAAACTCCCCGCTCCCCACCGGATAACAGAACAAGTTGGCTTGGGCCTTAAATAAACCTCGGAGCAGGACGCCGCTGTCCCCAGAATCCAGCACCCGTTCCGTCATCGGCTTCCCCTCCTTGTCCTGAAGTTCATATCCGGACGAGGCAATGACTGGGAAGGATTCCCATTTGGGGGCATCCATCCAACGCCACTCAAACCGCAGTTCGAAGTCTCTCAGATCCGTGCGATGCCACAAATGGTCGCCTCGTCCGAGATGCCGCAGTATCCCGTTTTGTGCTTCCCATCCCGAAGTTGGTTTGAACTCCAACAAATCGCGGCCATTGAACCAGGATTTGAATCCTGCCGGCGGTGTCTTTCGTTCAAACTTCCGGGGATCGCTCTTTAAGGAGTCACAGTAGGCCACCAAGTCCACAAACGGTTCCGGTGCCAACGAGAGAGCGCACCGTTCTGGCATCCAGGAACGTGACGTACGTTTCCGGCGCTGGATCTGCCCCTTAGGGACGATGTGCTCGAGCCCTTGGCGGTCCAGCAGCCGAATGCCGCCAGCATAAGACTCCTGGATCAGCCCTTCCAACCGTGCCCCACCGGGCAATTCCAATTCCACCAACCGCCAGGCCGGCGCGACTTGCTTTGATGGCTCCAACAAGGCCTCCAAGAGGGCTGACCGGTTGAGTCGCATGCCTACGGTCGTCAGATCTGGGCCAAGCCGTCCGCCGTATCCGGCGACGGCATGACACTGAATGCAGCCGCCGTGCTGAACATCGAAGAACACCTTTTGGCCTTTCCAAGCATCCCCATGGAGCGTCCGGGCCGCTTCCCGAAGTGACTCCGCCGGGGAATCCGCCAGGAGCGGGAATGTCCATAGCGCCAGGAAAAACCCCTTCAACCATCGAGAAACCGAAGATGCGTTCATCACCCCCAACTTTGGGAAGCCGTAGCGAGACTTGCCAGCAACATTCTGTCAACTTCTTGAAGATGCCCACCGGTTGACGGACTACGAAAAAGCGTGCTCGTGGTGAGTGAAAGCGGCAGCGGGCTGCCGACACTCCAAAATGTCAGGTCACTACGTCGGCAGAGAAATGGCTTTGCGGTGACTCTCCGATCTGAGGCATGGGCGCGAACCGTCGTGACTTCCGAACACCGGCAATGCTATGCCGCGCGGCGACATGCGCACTTTTTGGAATTTCGCAAGCGCCGACAACCTGGCTTTCGGCTCTGACAGCACCTTACAGCTCGGTCGGTGGATCGCCTCCAGAGGTTGGCAACGGGTGTTGGTGATCACCGACAGGAACCTCGTTGCTGCTGGCATTTCCAGTCGCATCGAAGGCATCTTGAGAGAATCTGGGCTGAACGTGAGTGTGTTCGACGGGGGCCGTCATGAGCCTGATATCCGGACTGCAAACCTCGCCTTCGCGTCCGCTCAAGCGTTTCTTCCCGATGTCCTCGTCGGATTGGGCGGCGGCAGCAACCTGGATCTAGCAAAGATGTCCGGCATCCTGATGGCTCACGGTGGGAAGCCTGAGGATTACTTTGGCCATGAACGAGTCCCGGGCCCCGTGGCGCCAGTGATCTGCATCCCAACTACCGCAGGCACCGGAAGCGAAGTGTCTCACTCATCAGTTCTCACAGATGAAATCAACGGCGTGAAAGTCAGCACTCTCAGTCAGTTTCTACGCCCAACGCTGGCTGTGGTGGACCCGAAGCTGACATTAACGTGCCCGCCCAAAGCGACGGCAGACAGCGGCATTGATGCACTGACCCACGCCATCGAAGCCTTCACAGCCATAGACCATCGCCAACTCGACGCGGCCCCGGGAGAGCCGTTTCCCTATTCTGGAAAAATGCCGCTGGGAGATCTCCTGGCAGAAGAGGCCATTGCACTCGTCGGCAAGCATTTGGAGCATTGCGTGCATCAACCCGAGTCGTTGCCGGACCGGGAAGGCATGGCACTGGCAGCGACCCTCGCGGGAATGGCCTTCAGCAACTGTGCGGTCGCTGTCGTGCATGCTCTCGAATATCCCATAGGCGCCGCGGTTCACGTCTCCCACGGTGCCGGGAACGGCCTGCTGTTACCCTACGTCATGGAATACAACTTGGCTTCTAGGGCTCCCCAATTCGCCAAGATCGCAGCACGACTCGGGGTGGATACAGGGTCGATGTCAGAAATGGACGCTGCAATGGCTGCGGTGAACGTCGTCAGACGACTCCGCAGCCGGATCGGTATTCCAGACCGCCTCCGGGATATTGGCGTGAGCGCCGATCAATTGCCGGTCTTTGCCAAAAAATCATTTGAAATCAAACGGCTGATGCGTCTCAACCCCAGATTGCCCACAGAATCCGAGTTGCTCGGTATTCTAAAAGCCGCGTTCTGACGAGTATCCAAGAATCAACTCGCGCCCACAGGTACCGCCCAATGCCCCTTGCGGTACTGGCGATGCAACAGTCGAGTTGCGGTGGAATCCCCTTTGAACCGCTCCTTCACCGGGTCAAACGTCAAAGCGCGTCCCGTTTGCGTGGCGATATTCCCCAAGTGACACAATGACGAGGAAAGGTGGCCAATCTCAATATCCGCATTCGGCAGGGCTCCTGTCCGAAGGCACTCCAAAAAATTGCGATGATGCGCCTGGCTGTTGACGGTGCCCTTCATCGATTCACCCGGTTGATTCCGCGGCCCAAAGATCTGCCAGCCACCGCCTTTGCCCAAGATCATGTAGCCTTTTGTCCCATAAAACGCGTTGCCGTTTTCGTGTCCTTCCTGAACATAGGGTGACCAGATTCGTTGCTCGAAGATCAGTTGTCGTGGACGCCCGCCAACCACCGGCGGTCCATATTCAAAAATGACGGTCTGGGTATCGGGAAACTCTTGATCATCATCGAAGAAATACTTCCCGCCAGACGCAACAATCCGATTCGGATGGGAGACCACCCCCAGTCCCCAAAGTGCAATGTCGATATCATGAACTCCGTCATTCCCCATGTCACCGGTCCCAAAAGCCCGAAACCAACGCCACTGAGAATGGAGCAGATTGGAACGATACGGTACCGCAGGAGCCGGTCCGAGCCAGAGATCAAAATCTAATTCGGCCGGAGGACGAGTCGGCGTTGCATGACCGATGTCCCTTCGCAGTTGGCTATTCCAAACTTTGGCCACTAGGATATCTCCAATCACGCCTTGTTTCAGCAACTCCATCGCACGCAGGACATGAGGCGAGCTGCGGCTCTGCGTGCCGACCTGCACCACTCGCTTCGCCTTTCGTGCGGCGTCGATCATGAGCCGCCCTTCTCTCAAATTGTGCGAGGCCGGCTTTTCGACATAAACATGCTTGCCAGCGTCGCAGGCAAGAATTGTGGCCGGCGCATGCCAGTGATCCGGCGTCGCAATGATCACGGCATCGACCGAGTTGTCTTCGAGCACACGCCGAAGGTCTGCAACCACACGGGGTGGCCGACCCGTCCTGTCCTCAACCTCCCGAGCCGCCGCTCGAGCCCGATTCTCATCCGGATCACAAACCCAGCCCACCTGCACATCCGGCATCGGCGCAAAGGAACGCAGGAGATTCATGCCCATGCCACCCGGACCAATGATCCCAAGTTGGATACGTTCGTTGGCGCCCGCAGCCACCACAGAAGGGACACCCCCACTCCAGGTGGTTGCAGCCACCGCAACCGCACTTGACTTCAAAAAGGCTCGACGCGACGTGGTATTCATTGTTTTGGAGCAATTCCTCGTATCCATAGCCCCGTTGCCAAGGGATGTCACGCACGCACCCAAATCCACCTGCCCCGCAAACTCGTTCCCTCAAACTGGACCACAAATACACGACAAGATTTGGCAAGGAGCCGAATGCGAACCCAAATGGGTTGTGCCATATGAACTCGGCATGCAGTCCAACCCATTTTGTCTGTTCCATTCACCCACGCGGATCCCTCCCAACCGCTTCTCGATCTCTTCAGCGGTGATTCTCCTCACCCTGACGCCTCTGCCGATGCCCATCGCGCTGGCCCAAACAGCCACCAACGAGATTCAGCAACTGCCCAAAGTATTGGTCACCGCCGAGTCCGAAGCCTCAGAAGCCATTCAAGCCCCATTTCTTCCCCCAGTTCAGGGTACCCAGATCTACGCCGGGAAGAAATCGTCCGTGCTCGATCTCGACGAGTTGCCGCGCATCAGTAACAACAACTATCGCCAAGCCCTCACCAAAACTCCCGGCCTATTGCTCAGCGAGGAAACGACTCCCTTGGTCAGCATCGGGTACCGTGGGTTGAACCCGCATCGCGCTCAATTTACTCAAGTGTTAAAGGATGGAATTCCAATACACGCCGATCCGTTCGGCTACCCAGAGGCCTATTATACACCCTCACTCGACACCGTTGATCGGATCGAATTCCTGCGTGGTGGCGCATCGCTCATGTATGGTCCGCAGCCCGGTGGCGCTCTGAACTATGTCACTCATCGCCCCCGCACCGATCGCGAATTTTCCGCACGCTCCCAACACATTTTGGGCAGCGACAGCCTTTACAACACATTCAATTCGGTAGACGGAACCATCGATCGCGTCGGGTATTACGCCAGTTTCAACCGCCGCCAAGGACAAGGGTTTCGCGAAACCAACAGTGATTTCGAACTGAATACCGGCAACGCCCGATTGGTTCTTGATGCCGACAAGGATAGTCGTTGGGTCTTCAGTTTCGATGGATACGCCGAGAATCACGGAGAACCCGGTGGACTCACTCTGGCAAGTGGCCCGAACTCCGTTAATTATGAGGTTCAACGCAATTCGAGTTCGCGTCCATTCGACCGATTTGAACTCGATCGCTATTTCGCATCCTTGGCCTATGAACGCGATTTTTCCGAGGATACAGCGCTCACCGTTACTGGTTGGGGCGGCTATTATTCCCGATACAGCAGCCGCCAGCGCGGCGGCGGATTTGGTACCTTGCCCTCAGGTGCCAGCGCGACAAGCAATACCATCGAGCATCAGGAGTTTTATACCCAAGGCCTGGAGGCACGTTTGCGTCATGATTGGACCGCTGGCGGCAACACCCACACGGTTGCGGCCGGGGTTCAGCTGTTCCATAACGATTCCCCGCGCATGGATCAACGAGGCACGACGCCGGACGCCACCACCGGTCTCGTTCGCCATCAAAGCCAACGCGAGCTGTTTTATGCGCCCGTATTCCTCGAGAACCGTTTTGTCCTTTCCAAACTTTCCATTACCCCCGGGGTTCGGCTCGAGAACATCCACCAATCGGTCGAAGAAGAATTGAACCTCGACAAGACGGCTGTCGGCACTGCATTGGGTGACCAAAGCAGCTACGAGTTCGTCCCGTTGCCCGGATTGGGCTTGGAATACGCAGTCACTCCCGAAATTACCGGATACGGTAACCTTTCCCGATCTTATCGTCCGAAAGTGTTCACCGAAGCCGTGCCCACAGGCGCCAACAATTTTGTCAACGCCGACCTCAATGCAGGTTCCAGTTGGCAATATGAAGTCGGTATTCGAGGCCAACCGCGCCCTTGGTTGAACTGGGACACCAGTCTTTTCTGGATCGATTTTGATGACCAGATTGGCTCCGTCGCCGTGCCGAACGGTGTCTCGATCGAAAATGTCGGACGGGCACGTCACCTCGGTTGGGAAGCTTCCGGCGAGGTGGAACTCTTCGGTCTCGCCCAAACGTTGCGGGGCGAATCCGACATCGCCAGCGACCATCAGGTAAGCCTCTACGGCAACTTGATGTGGCTCGACGCGGAATTCATTAGCGGTCCACGCGACGGCAACACGCCGCAGTACGCTCCCGAACACCTGATTCGCACAGGGGTCATTTATCGATGGCAAGACCGGGTCAAACTGGCGTTTTTAGGCACCTTCACCGATAAGCACTTCGCCGACGACGGCAACACGGTTTCGTTTGCCATCCCGTCGTATGCCGTCTGGGATCTGACACTGGAATGGAAAGTCTACCGATCGAATGTCAGTGTCCTCGCCGGGGTGAACAACCTCTTCGACGAGGACTATTATGCACGAATTCGAGCCGACGGCATCGATCCGGCGTACGGAAGGAACTATTACATGGGACTGGCATTGGCGTTCTGATCTCTCAGAGCACCAGCGATGAAGGTTAACGCTTCGCTCGCGTTTTCATGGACAAAATGCTCGCACCGTGCGTCACCAAACCGCTGCCGCCCACAATGACCCGTCGAACTTTCAACCCCGTCTCGGGATCCTTTGTCAGCGGAGGGTCGCTCATTTTTTGCACCGCCTCAAACCGCCGCGGTTTCTGTCCGGCTTTGGTCGGAATCGTTTCGTAAACGTAAGTAGCCATATCGCCCAATTTATTGCCAGATTCGCCGCCAAGGATCAAGTGATGTTCCTTAGAAATTCGGCGCGCGCCCAAACAAAGCTCACTTGATCGTGAGGGAAGAGCTACCGGTTTCGCGGGCGTTAGAACCGATCCAGACCCGTAGCGCTTGACAGGCCTCTTGGAGTCTTATGTGTGCGACATCGCAGGACTTTTTGACACGGCCAAACTCGCGCGTTGAAAGCCGCTGCCAATCGGCACAGGCTGAGCCCGTGAATTCGCTGACTGCGCGGTTATCGGTGATTTTGGCTCTTGTACTGAGCGGCTGTGGGAATCAACCCACCTCGCCCGGTTCTTCGCCGCCCGTTTCCACCAACGCACCAACCGCAGGATCGACAAACTCAGCGCCTTCGGTCGTCACCCAACCATCACCCAAATCAGAATCGAACGGGCCGCGTCACCATTTGGACAAGGCGCAGGCCAAGTTGCCTACTGTCTCGCTCCGAATCGGAGCCAAGACATTGCGGGCCGAGGTCTGCAGCACGTTGACCCAGGTCGCTACCGGAATGATGTTCCGCCCAGGCATCGGTCCCGAGGAAGGGATGCTCTTTGTCTTCGCCGGGGCTGCCCAACGATCCTTTTATATGCGCAACGTCGATTTCGACATCAACGCCGCCTATATCGACACCGAAGGAGTCGTTCAGGAAATCGTCACCCTAAGGAAGCGCGATGAATCTCCAGTCCCCTCCGCCTCCAAGAACATCCAATTCGTCCTGGAAACCGCCCCCGATTGGTTCACTCGAAATGGCATAGGGGTGGGGACCCTCATTCTCACCGATCAAGGCGCCAGTTTACGTGAAGCCCTGGCCCGGCGTGCCCAATTGCATTGAGCCCCATGCGTGTCGCCCTCGCTCAAATCAACACAACAGTCGGCGATTTAGCCGGCAATGAACAACGCATTCTGGCCGCTTACCAGAAGGGCTGCCATGCGCAAGTCGACTTGGTGTTGTTTCCGGAACTCGCCCTTGCGGGCTACCCGCCTCGCGACCTCGTTCTAAAGCCGGAGTTTGTCCGCCAAAACCGAATCGCTATTGAGCGTCTCGCCGCCGCCGCCGGGGAGGTGGCGATGTTGGTGGGCTTTGTTGGCGAGAACCTAAAGCGCCCAGGACGTGCCGTCACGAACGCCGCCGCCCTGCTCCACCGAGGCCGAATCATCGCCATCCGAACCAAGACACTCCTGCCCACTTACGACGTCTTCGACGAGGATCGTTACTTCGAACCAGCACCAGAGAATCTGCCCATAGATCTGAACGGGCACCGCATCGGAATCACTATCTGTGAAGATGTCTGGAACGACGAAGATTTTTGGCACGAACGTCGATACCGTCCCAACCCAGCCATGGATTTGGCGGCAAGGGGCGCCGAAATCCTTCTCAATCTCAGCGCGTCTCCGTGGCATCTCTCCAAGGAAACCACCCGACACCAAATGCTGGCCAGTTTGGCACGTAAAGCGGCCCGACCGGTCCTGTACTGCAATCTGGTTGGTGGCAACGACGAATTGGTATTCGACGGCCAGAGCGTCGCCTACGACGCCAACGGCAAACTCATCGCCGCCGGCAAGGCATTCGATGAAGACTTCGTGGTCGTGGATCTCTCGTCTGGCGCCACAGTCACCCGAAAACCCATCTTGGACGAGGAACTCTTGCACCAAGCCCTGGTTCTTGGCACCCGGGATTACCTCCACAAATGCGGCTTCAAATCGGCGGTGCTCGGATTGAGCGGCGGAATCGATTCCGCTGTGGTGGCGTGCCTCGCCGTCGCTGCCCTCGGCCCAAATAATGTTAGTGGTCTGTCCCTTCCTTCCCAATATTCGTCCCAAGGAAGCCTGGACGACGCACGAATTCTGGCCGCAAACCTCGGAATACAATACGACGTGGTGGCCATCCAAAAACCCTTCACCGCCGTCAGACAGCAGTTGCTACCGTTGTTCCATGGAAAACCTGAGGATACCACCGAGGAAAACCTTCAGGCCCGGTTGCGTGGCGTGCTGCTGATGGCGATGTCGAACAAGTTTGGTTCCCTCCTGCTCACTACCGGAAACAAGAGTGAATTGGCTGTGGGCTATTGCACTCTCTACGGCGACATGTGCGGAGGGCTCGCGGTGATCAGTGATGTCCCCAAGACCATAGTCTACCGCTTGGCCCGTTGGATCAATAAAAACGCCCAACAGCGTCTCGGCCTGGATTGTTTGATCCCCGAACCCAGCATCACCAAACCGCCCAGCGCCGAATTGCGTCCCAACCAGACCGACCAAGATAGCCTACCGCCCTACGAGATTCTTGACGCCATTCTGGAGGCCTACGTGGTCCACCAAAAATCCGCCGCGGACATTATCACCGCCGGATTCGGCGAAACCACTGTCCGCCGAATCATCCGTCTCATCGATGGCGCGGAGTACAAGCGTCGTCAGGCCGCCCCAGGACTGAAGGTTACCACCAAAGCTTTCGGTATTGGTAGACGGATCCCTGTAGCCCAACGGTGGAAGGAACTCTGAGTTTGCGAAATGGCGACCCCCCTGGCGCTGACGCAAACCGCCGATGGATTGCGGCGGCAACGGCATCGTGTCCACTCAACTGCAACCACAGCTACTGGCACCACATTTTTTCGCTGTGGCTGCCGCCAACCGTTGCTCAATAGCCATTGACGTCGGTGTGATGGAAAGTCCACCCAACGCCGTGCATCTTAGTTCGCGAGGCATCTGACTCGACACGCGCTTTGCCGCTTCGATGACTTCATCCAAGGGGATCAACGGATCAAAGCCTGCGAGGGCCATGTTCGCGCACGAAAGCGCGTTACTTGCGGCCATCACATTTTTCCCGAGACAAGGAGCCTCGACACGGTTGGCGATGGGATCGCAAATCAGGCCGAGCATGCTCTGAAGCGCCATGGATGAAGCGGCGACCGCTTGCTGGACGGTACCCCCCGACAAGGTCACCAATGCCGCCGCGGCCATCGCCGCCGCCGATCCACCTTCCGCCTGGCAACCGCCGACTTCAGCAGCGAACGTCCAATGCGTCGCAATAATTACCCCGATGATACCACTCGCCAAAAAGGCTTTGGCCATTTCCACCTCACCCAACCCCACCTCCTCGGCCATCGCAATGACGGCTCCCGGAAGCGCCGCACACGCTCCTGCAGTCGGCATCGCAATGATCACGCCCATGGAACTCTTCACCTCCATCATGGCCGTGACGTACAGCACCATCCGGTTCAGAGCACCGGCCTGGAGCAATCGGCCCGCTGCCATCGCCTTCTGAAACCCGACACTTTGAACTCCCAAAACTCGGTCATCAAAATCAGTGCCAGCCAGCCCTTGGGCGATAGATCGCCGGAGGATTCTCACCAGGTGGATCATTTTTTCGAGGACAACCTCGCGCTCAAGCCCGCCCCGGGCGGCTTCATAATCCACCGCCAATTCCCAAAGAGAGCGACCGCGCGCCCCCTCAAACCGAAGCATCTCGGCTCCAGTCGTGAACGGAACCGAAGTACTAGCCCGCGACAAGACGGGCAACACTGGATTCAATCGGCTCCAGGACAAGACGCGCCCGGATTTCATTTCGGCTGCAAGCCATGATTCGGGGACAAACACCTGCGCTTTGACTTGGACGAGATCGAATCGCGAGCCTGGGTGCACTCGGATCTGATCTGTCTCGATGGCCTCTGCCAAATTCGATTGAAGTGTCGCGCCAGAACCCGACGACACCCACACCAGCGTTTCAAAGTAGTCTCCAAACAGTTCCAGACGAACCCCGTCCACCTCCAGCACCTCAATCATGCCCCCACCTGTCGAGATCGCCACGAGGGAATGCGTGGTTCCGGCCGTTGCCAACGTGAGCCGATAGGTATTGGGATGGGGATCACCGACATCCACGATCTCAACCCGAAGTCGAACGCCTTGCTCCTTTAATGCCACAATAGACCGCGTCAATCGTTCGTCATCTGTCTCCCATCCCAGCAAACCGCCAAATAACCCCATGTCGGAACCCTGAGAATCATGAGTCGTCGGCAGTGACCCATTGCGGTCGAATTCCACCAACACGTCCTCGATCACTCCTCCCATCAAATCCCGAGCCAATCGTCCAATGCGCAGCGCTGCCGCACAATGCGAGCTGGAGGGCCCTCGCATGACAGGGCCGATCACATCATTAAACAAACTGACAATCATTCAGATTGAATCCTTACATCCCCTGCCAGAATTTGAAATTTCGCACCTCGATGTCCTGCAGGCTGGGCATGGGGAAAAATCGATACTTTTGTTGTGAGGCGAACATGAACCCGTGACGAATCCGCTTGAACGATATCTGATCCAATGGACAGAAAAGCGACAACCCCTTCGTGGTTTTTTCAGGGCGCTCCTTCAGTTGGACGATGGCGTCGCGCAACTTGGAGGGATGCAGAAAGGAGAATGGCGCCTGCATGAAAGGATTCTGCTCAAAGTTTACCAGGAACTCCTCCACTTTGAGTTCGATTTGCGTATAGAATAAGCTCGGACACCCTTTCGGGTTGCCCGGGGTGGTGATGTAGCGACCGAATTCCAACATGTCATACGGGGTCATCACGAGCATCGACAGCGGCGCTATTTGCGCAAATGTCCGTAGGAACCCAGGCTGATGAACCTTGTCGTACTCGGCCGGACTCAGTTCCAGCACGGTGGCCTCGGAGGTCGATAAGTAAAGCTTGCGAATGCGGTCGAAGTCCATGTGCTCCATCACCCGGTAGGAGCAGATGAAACGGGTGTGCTTAGGCGTCCCGTCGGCATGGGGCACCAAACCTTTCATGCCACCTTCGATATCAAAATGCGGATGGCGGAAATCCGGATCAATGTCCGCAAAGACCAATTTTCCCGAATAGTGGCGGACGGAACCGATTAGATAGTGGCGGGCGAAATCCTCCGGACCCAGCTGCGATGCCACCAATGCCTGATTGGGAAAGAGGATTTGGTACAGGCGCTTTTCATAGGACGGTTTCATAGTCCCCAATAGTGTTTGAGCATCGGTGCGATGACTACGGCCATCACGCCCATGAGTTTGATGAGAATATTCAGAGACGGTCCAGCAGTATCCTTGAACGGATCACCCACCGTATCGCCGATGACCGCTGCTTTGTGCGAGTCCGAGCCCTTGCCGTCCCCGACACCGCTTTCAATCGATTTTTTGGCGTTATCCCAGGCACCGCCGGTGTTGGACATAAAAATTGCCAGGGCGACCCCAGAGGCTGTCACGCCGGCGAGAAAACCAAGCAACATCGGCGGTCCACCCAAGAACCCTACGAGCACGGGCGACAGAATCGCCAGCAACCCAGGTAGGATCATCTCCTTCAGAGAGGCAGTTGTGCTGATGTCCACGCACCGAGAATAATCTGGATCCGCCTTGCCCTGCAAGAGGCCTGGAATCGTACGGAATTGTCGGCGAACCTCCTCGACCATACTAAACGCCGCCCGACCCACCGCCAGCATGCAAATGGCGGAGAAGAGGTAAGGCACCATGCCCCCGAGCAACAGCCCCACCAGCACCTTGGGATCGGTCAGCTCAATTGAGGCAATCCCCACCTCGGCCTTGAAGGCGGAGAATAGGATCACCGATGTTAGCGCAGCGGATCCAATGGCAAAGCCCTTGCCGATGGCCGCCGTGGTGTTTCCCACCGCATCCAATTTATCGGTCGTGGCTCGGACCGAGGGAGGCATCTCAGCCATTTCGGCCAAACCGCCGGCATTGTCAGCGACGGGTCCGAAGGCGTCGACCGCGAGTTGGATCCCAAGGGTGAGCTGAAGTCCGACGGTGGCGATGGCGACTCCAAAAAGACCTGCCAGGTGATAACTCATCAAGATGGCGCTGCACATGGTGACTACCGGGAGCGCGGTCGAAATCATTCCCATTCCCATCCCCGTAATAAGATTGGTCGCCGCTCCGATCTTACAGGCCTTAACAATGGCGTTAACCGGGCGTTTATTGGTGCCTGTGAAGTACTCGGTGAGTGAACCGATAAGGGTGCCTGCAACGATGCCAATGAGTGTACAGAAGAACAACCGGAGTCCAGTGGCGCCCCCCCCAAAGGTCTGAGCTCCCAACCACAGTTGGAAGACCGGGTAGGATAGGGCGGCGGCGAGCCCGGAAGCGATGAAGGATCCTAAGTTCAGCGCCGCCTGGGGTGACCCTCCCGCTTTGACCCGGACAAAACCGATACCCACCGCTGAGGCGAGGGCTCCAGCAGCTGCAAGAACCAACGGAATCATGGCTAGGCGAGTGCGAATTTCGCTGGGTGCATCGACGGCAATTCCGAGAATCATGCAACCGAGCACAGAAGCGACGAACGACTCGAAAAGGTCGGCTCCCATACCCGCGACATCGCCCACGTTGTCACCCACATTGTCCGCGATTGTCGCCGGATTGCGAGGATCGTCCTCCGGTATGCCCGCTTCAACTTTGCCAACCAGATCGGCTCCAACATCAGCCGCTTTGGTATAAATACCACCGCCGACCCGCGCAAACAGGGCGATACAGGAACCGCCCAGAGCAAATCCAGAAAGGATTGGCAGAGATTCGTGGTGAAAAGAATCCGGCGACCGGCCAAAGAAATGAATCGTGGCATAAAGAACCGAGGCGATGCCACATAATGCCAGCCCAACGACACTCATACCCATCACCGATCCAGCAGCGAAGGAAACCTTCAGGGCTTCGTTGAGGCCGATCGTGGCCGCCGCAGTGGTCCGCATATTCGCCTTCGTGGCAACCTTCATGCCGAAAAATCCAGATAAAGCGGAACATGTGGCCCCCAAAAGGAAAGTCAGAGCCTCCCACCGGAGCGCTCCGCGGTTGCCAATCAGCAGCAACACAGCGGCGATGAGGCCAAATGGGATAAGCACCTTGTATTCGCGGACCAAAAACGCCATGGCACCCGTGGCGACATACCCCCCAATCCGCTGGAGTTTCTCGCTACCGGCATCTTGTCGCAAAATCCAGCGGGACTTAACCCAAGCGAAGCCGAGCGCAAACACTCCGCCCGCGAGTCCAATCATCAATGGTAGTTCTATCTCCCAATCCATTTTATCCTCCAGGAGTCGGGTTCAATCTCGGTCCGATATTTCAATGGCAATCCCGGACTCGCATGTCCGCGAACGAACGCGCCTTCCAGGGCATGGTTTTGTAACTCGGTGAACTCTTTGAGGTTCCGTCAAATCAGGACGGCGTCAATGTGAATCCCAATTGGCGTCGCCTTTATTTCATCATTTGTGCTGGATCCACGCAGTAACCTCTATGGAAGCCAGATCCACCCCGCGTTACTCACCGGAAATTAGTTCAACAACGTGCGCATCTCAGTTTTTTTCGAGGTTGTAGCGATGCGGGCTGCGATTGTGGTTAGTTATTGGCGAGGGAGGGAGGTTTGGCGTGTGGGAAGAGATCGTGCCAGCGGTGGTTGCGCCAGAAGGTTTCCAGGCACAAGAGG
>SXSK01000418.1 GCA_005793375.1 Verrucomicrobiales bacterium
ACCTTCCAATCCTTCGTAAGCCTTCCTCACATGCCCCACCGACAGCACGTCTCCTCCAATCAACAACTGTTTCAATCCCCTCAGACATTCCAACCCCTCGTCCACCACCACGTTGAACAGCCCAGACGTCAACCACACCGTCGTTACACCCTGCTCTCGTATCGTCTTTCCCAACGCCTCCACCGTTCCTCCGCCAGAAGCCATCAATACCAGGCGCCCTCCATTCAGCAACGCCCCCCAGATCTCCAGTGTCGATGCATCAAACGAGATCGGCGCATATTGAAGGAACACTTCGTCCACTCCAAAAGAGGCATAGTCGGTATTCTTAACCAAACGCACCACACCGCGATGCCGGACCATGGTTCCCTTCGGTCGCCCTGTCGACCCAGACGTATACATCACATACGCCAGACTTTCCCCGCTCACTGAAGTCTTTAGTCGCTCCAAGTGTCGTTCAACCGACGTTTCCAACATTCCATCGACACACAGCACATGGGTACCCGTCGTGGGCAACCGATCCATCAATGCTTTCTGCGTCAGCAGCACCCCAACACCACTATCATCCACCATCCATTTCAATCGTTCCTCAGGGTATTCTGGGGCCAGTGGTACATAGGCTCCGCCAGCCTTCAGCACCGCCATCAACGCCACTACCATTTCCAGCGACCGCTCCAGGCACACTCCCACCAGCGTGTCTTCCCGAACCCCACGCCGCCTCAATTCCCGAGCCAGCTCATCCGCCCTCTCGTTCAACTCCCGATACGTCAATCGTTTCCCCTCGCAGACCACCGCCACGCACTCCCCTCGCGTCGCCGCAACACCCTCAAACACTTCCACTATACTCGCTTCACCCGGATACTCCCGACCCGTTTTGTTCCAAACCATCACTACCAACTCCCGCTCTTCGTCACTCATCATAGGCCGAGAACTGTCCACCGGTGGCGACCGGTGTTCAGCTGTAGCACTGGAAGGAGTCTCACTTAGCATAAATCCAACGTGGTAGGAGCTCGCCATCCCAAGCCCGAGTCAGCCCATTCCCAGGTCACAAGTCCGTGTGAGCCCCGCACACGACCTAAAGAATCGGCTTATTGGCGAGGCTTCTCGGCCCAAGATCCAATCAAGTTATTGAAAACGAATCCTCAGAGGATTCCCACAAAATTGGCGAGCGATTTCCTCAGACTTCGCTTGTAAATTCCCGCATCTCAAGGAATTGCCATCGAATGTGTGCCTATCGGAGCCAAATGAATCGTGGGGGCAATCAGGTATCCAATGAATACTCCCCGCTAGGCTGGATGTTCATTCCGAGCGAATTCCCCAGGGAGCTCTCCGAAAGACGAAGATCGAAGACGGCAGCCAGGCAAGTCGCCTGCCAAGCCCATGGACCCTCATCGCCAATTTCTCGCGAACCGGCGCATCGCCTGAACTCATCCAAATGGAGGATTCTCACCAATAGATTAGTGATTGAAAGGGCACGTCAAAACCTGGGAAACACAGGAGTTTTTGAGTAAATCAATCGCGTTAACACGAGCGTCATATACCAGGAAATTGATCTTGTAACCACACCATCTAGTGTTACCGTCACTGTCCATCCCCAACCGATGGGGTTTAGAAACTGCGGACCGTATGATTTACTTGTTGATTTGTTACTGCCGAGCGACGGCGTTAATCACACGCCGTGATTGACCCGTGAAATCTCGCCCAGTTTGCAGATCCGCGATAATTGATACCCGCACTCCGAATGTTTTCGTTTTGAGAATCAACCTTGCCTAACCATGATCGATGCCCGTGAAGCCGCTACCGCCAGTCCTGTTGCTCAGCACCGTACCCGTGGTATGAAAACCGCCTCCAATCGTTCGCGTACCACCGTCAAGTCGACCGCCAAGTCCCGGAAAGGGCTTACAATCCCGCGCACCTTTTCGGATGCCCGGGTCAAACCCTTCGACCAGATCACTTGGGAACGCCGGACCGCCGAGATTACCGATGATTCTGGCAAGGCGTTCTTCAAACAAGAAAACGTCGAGGTTCCCGCTTATTGGTCGCAACTCGCCACCAAAGTTGTCTGTTCCAAGTACTTCTACGGCGATCACCAAAAAGCTGGCGAACGTGAGTTTTCAGTTAAACAACTCATTCACCGCGTCACGCGAACCATCGCGGATTGGGGCATTAAGGATGGGTATTTCTCCAAGGCTGACGGGGAGGTATTCTACGACGAACTCACTTGGCTTTGTGTCAATCAGTTTGGGGCCTTCAACTCGCCCGTGTGGTTCAATGTGGGCCTGTATACTCAGTATGGGGTCGGTAAAAACAGTGGGCGTGGCAATTGGTACTGGAACCCCCAGAAGTTCGAAGCCGAACGCGCCCCGACTCAGTACGAATATCCCCAGGGCAGCGCGTGCTTCATTCAGTCCGTCGAGGACAACATGGAAAGCATCATGGAACTCGCCTACTCCGAGGCGATGCTCTTCAAGTACGGGTCAGGCACAGGTACCGACCTCAGCCCCATCCGCAGTTCTAAAGAAAAATTGTCCGGCGGCGGGCGCCCCAGCGGCCCCATGAGCTTCCTCAAAGTCTACGATCAAGTTGCCAATGTCGTGAAATCCGGTGGAAAAACCCGCCGAGCCGCCAAGATGAACACCATTCGCGACTGGCATGGCGACGTGGAAGAATTCATTAGTGCCAAGATGAAGGAGGAACGCAAAGCTTGGTCCCTCATCGAACAAGGTTATGACGGTTCGTTCAACGGCGAGGCTTACGGCTCCGTCATGTATCAAAACGAAAACTTGTCGGTCCGAGTGAGCGACGAGTTCATGAACGCTGCGATCAGCGGGCGCGACTGGTCGACCCGATCCGTCACTTCAGGCCAGCCTCTAGAGAAAAAGGACGCTTCGAAGTTGCTCGACCTGATTGCCGAAGGCACCTGGGTCTGTGGCGATCCCGGCCTGCAGTATGACGGAGTTATCCAAAAGTGGCACACTTGCAAGGGTACCGAACCCATCCATAGCACCAACCCCTGCAGCGAATACGTCTTCCTCAACAACACTGCTTGCAACTTGGCGTCCTTGAACCTCATGAAATTCAAGCGAGCCGATGGCATCTTCGAAGTCGACCGATTTAAAGCGGCGGTTCAAATCTTCATCACAGCCCAGGAAATCCTCGTCGACAATGCGAGCTACCCCACAAAGGCCATTGCGGAAAATTCGCACATCTTCCGCACTTTGGGTCTGGGTTACGCCAACCTCGGCTCACTCATCATGAGCTACGGTCTTCCCTACGACTCCGATGGTGGTCGAGCTCTCGCCGGCGCCATCACCGCCATCATGACGGGACACGCCTACGAGCAAAGCGCCGAAATCGCTTCCATCACAGGACCGTTCCCGGGTTATCACGATTCCCGCTGCAACGGGGTTTCCAAGCCCACCAAGAAGGACAATGTCGAAAGCATGCTCGGGGTTGTTCAACTGCATCGAAATGCCGTCGAGGAAATCCAACCCAATGAGGAATTTCATTACCTCAAAGAGGAAGCCCGCACCTGTTGGGACCACGCCTTGGCCGCCGGCAAACGGCATGGATATCGCAATGCCCAGGTCACCGTCCTCGCCCCAACAGGAACCATCGCGTTTCTCATGGATTGCGATACCACCGGCGTGGAACCGGACATTGCGCTGGTCAAATATAAGGTGCTCGCCGGAGGTGGCACCCTCAAGATCGTCAACCGCACCGTGCCGGAAGGGCTCCGTCGCCTGGGTTATTCGCAAGGGCAAATCCGAGCGATCGAGCACCATGTCAGCGTTCATGACACCATTGAAGATGTGGCAGGCGTAAACGGTGAACTCATCCCAAGTGGTATCCGTCCAGAACATCTCCCAGTCTTCGACTGTGCCTTCAAAGCCCACAAAGGTCGACGAAGCATTCATTACCGAGCCCACCTCGGCATGATGGCTGCCGCCCAACCTTTCATCTCCGGTGCCATCAGCAAGACCGTCAATCTTCCCAACGAAGCAACCGCTGCAGACATCCGCCAGGCCTATATCGATGCCTGGAAAATGGGGCTCAAATGCGTTGCGATCTATCGGGATGGTTCGAAACGCTCCCAGCCACTTAACACGAAGAAGACCAGTGATGGCGGCGAGAAACTGAAGTCGGATTCGGTCACGCTAGAAAACCAGGTGAAAGACCTGGAAAGTGAAGTCAAGCGACTGCGCAGCGAGGCGGAAGAACCGTTGCGCAAACGCCTTCCTGACACCCGGATGGCCATCAATCACAAATTCGATGTCGCCGGCCACGAAGGCTATATGACCATCGGCCTATTCAATGATGGCAAGCCGGGCGAATTGTTCGTCACCATGGCCAAAGAGGGCAGCACCATCGGTGGTCTCATGGACACCATCGGAGCACTGACCTCCATGGCCCTTCAGTACGGCGTGCCCTTAGAAAGTCTGGTCAAGAAATTCGCCTTCCAACGATTCGAACCCAGTGGTTTCACCAAGAACCCCGATATCCGAAACGCCTCGTCGATCATCGACTACGTCTTCCGCTGGATGGGCAACCAGTTCATCGAAGGTTATCGCGATGCTCATTCACCTCAAGGCACCCAAACCGAGCTGGAGATTCCCGGATTGCTGGATGAACTGAAAAAAAAAGTAAATCGCCCCGTGCCGGATCTGCCGCTGTCGGATGAAGGCGATAGCACCAACATGTTTGTCAAAACCGCTCTGGCGGACATTGTCAGTGCAGTCGGCGAAAACCATGATTCTGTGTCTCCTAACCGAACACGGTTCGATCCATCGCGGTTGTTGACCAGTACCTTCGCCAACCAAAGCGACGCACCGAGTTGCGATCGTTGTGGCCATATCACTGTCCGGAACGGCGCCTGTTACAAGTGCATGAACTGTGGCAACAGCCTCGGATGCTCTTAGCCACAGCTCTGAGTGATTCACTTACCAAAAAGGCCGAATTCTTTAGGGAATTCGGCCTTTTTAAAGTTCCCATGCCAGCTCGAAATTGAGGTCAAACCCATGGACGAAAGCTCAGAGTCGCTCCGCCAAAATGGCACGCGCAGCCTCAAGCGTTCGTGTCGCTGGAAGACTATGATAAACCGTGACACGGGCGCGGTGTCCCGCATGTGGCGGCTGCACCGACAATCCAAACACATTCCCCTCCAAATATCGGAATACCGACAAAGTCATCAAATAGATGAATGCCCCAATTTCACCGCTCGTCTCCGCGGTCAGTCGATGTAATCCGGGGCGGATTTCTTCCAAGGAAACAGCCTCGGCGTTGCCCTGAAGAGGTTCATCAGTGGACTCATTAAGGTATCGCCGACCCTTAATTGATTCTTCGATTGCTCGAAATTCATGTGGGCCGATCGCCTTGGTCATCCGCGCCAGGTGGAAAAAGTCCAGAGCAAGCCCATGCGACGCTGCTGAAAATAAATGAGCCTGCCGGAGCGGAATACCCATGTGCCACAAGGTTCCACTGATACAAGCAGCCAAACCTCGGAAATCCCGGGTCGCAATTCCCAAAATTGTGGAGGCACCCTCGCGAAGTAGTGTCACTTTGGGAGCATCCAACCCCGGTTCTTGCGCCAAGCGCAGTAGGTGACTTCCAAATCGATTGGCGTGGACCCCGTACAGCCCACTAAAAAAATCGTCTCCAAAGTCACGCAGGATTTGAAGCTCATCACGGCTGTACCCAGCCGTGGTCAGTACGTTCGGCGCTTCAAGCTCCGGATGAAATTGCTGCATCGTCTTCCAATAAAGCTCCCGCGTATTGCGCCAGCGTGCCGGATCATCGGCTTCAGATTCCCAGAAGGCTCGATCTGCAGAACTGAACACAAACAAGGCGCGTAACCGCGATTCATTACCGCACAATTCCCGCAACTCTCTCACACGCTCTGAATCGTTCAACGCCTCCGCAGCATGTTTCTTGAATGCCCGGCGATTCGAGACCAAGAATCGAGCCACATCCAGTGTCTCGGCGCTGAAACTGCACCCTTCAAAACTGCGAGCATAATACTCCTCCAAAGGAATCCCAGAAAACCCGGTTGAGAATCGCTCATGCAACGGCCGGCTTGGATCTTCCCGCAACCGCTCATCCTCAAAGGTCAACGGGAGGCGCTTCGTTTTCAATGCCAGTTTGACCGCAGCCAGATGGTCTGGATCGAGAAGCGCCGCTTCCACCGAAACCGAAAGTGTCCGCGATGCCTTCGAGGATTGCGCATGGGCCATCGAAACATCGCCTTGCAGAGCGAGCTGCCCCTCGCGAACCAAAAGCTCTAACGCAATCATCTTCTGGCGCTCTAAGGCGCTCCGCAAGAGCTTGCGCTCGGTCAATACTCGGTCATCCAAGGATCCCTCAAACTTCGCATAACCTGGAAACAAACGATCCTCAGCTCCGTCAATTCGCGAAAGAAATTCGAATGAGCCAGCCAGACTGCCTCGCGGTTCGTAAAAAAGAGCGCTCAATTCAGGCACTGGCACCAACCAATCACCGGCATTGCGGAAGGTCGTCTCCAATTCCGCTCGATCAATCGGCACGGAATACCGCTGAGATGCCAACAAAAGACTCAACGCCGCCCGCGTGCGAGCCTCGTGGGTCAGAACCGGACTGACAGATCGGTACCTTAACCCGCTACCGCCATACACGATCGCGCTGCCGGCACAACGGCGGCGTCCACGCGAGAGTTCCTGTCCAAACACACCGCTCGAGAACTGCGCCACCCGACGGCGCGCCGATAGCACCCGGGAACGCACCGTCGCCGCAAACTCGAATCGAACCTCCTCGCTCACTTCAATCCCCAACAACTCCCCGAAGGAATCGAAGTCATCGAATTCCCAGACGTCCTCAGGATGGTTGCCCGTGGGAGCCGGGCGAGGCTTCCCCGCGTGACGGGCATGAACAAAGCTGCGAATGCGCAGCAGGAAGTGGTACGCCGCCAAATCCCGGGGATCATCCAACCGTCCATAAACCTCGTGACTGTGCGCAAACGACTCTCCAGCCAGTGTCCAAATGCCCGCCAAAAACACACGCAATCCGTCGTTCTTGATATCAAACCGATCCAATCGCTCACACTCAGCCGATGCCTTTTCCCACCGATCTTTCCAAAAATTCTGAACATGTAAAAAATGTTCAAATGGATCGAACGTCTCGCGGATCCGATCTCGGAATCGGGTCGAAAGATTGCCTGGATCGTACACCGGCCGCATGTCCAGGAAGCTGTTCAACTGCTTTCCATCCAATGCCATGACATCTTCCAAATTGAAGGGCAACGCCTCGAATCCAAATCCATGGTCTCCAGCAAATTCGCCGGAATGAATCGTCTGGCGCTGCAACTCCAAAAGAAACGGGTTCTCCTCAATGAGGTCGTCGAATAGAAAGGCAAAATCCAAATCGGAACAGGGTGTGACTTCGCCTCGTCCGGTCCCTCCCAACGCCACCACGGCAAAGGGACGTTCATACCCAAATCGCTGATGTTGTTCCCCGGCCCACCGGTTCACCAAGTCGGTGTAAATCAGCCTCCTCAGCAGAATCTGTGGGTGAGAGGCGGCTCTGGTAGTTTCCCAAGAGCGTGGTAAAGAGCCACTTCGAGAGCTCGAAACGTCCGAAATCCATAGGCTCGCCTGGTAGTCACTCGAATCTTGTTGTTGAGTCCCT
>SXSK01000419.1 GCA_005793375.1 Verrucomicrobiales bacterium
CACGCAAAAGTCGGGTAGTTTACCTATAACTCCTCGGACCTCACCGCGGCTCCGTCCAATCACGGAATAAATCGGGCGTTCACACCCCTCCCCATTCTCAAAATCCGTCCTCGCCCGATCTATTCCGCTTCGGGATTAGAGGCCGCGCGAACATTGCATGACGCTTCATTCAGGCTGCCAGTGTTCATCTCGGTCTTGCAAATGGGTCGCGTTGTTTGACAGACCGAAAGACTTTCAGTTGACCATAGTGAAAGCGGCCACCGAGTTCCTCGACGGCTCCAGCAATATTTCCGAAACCACACTTAGAGAACGCCTGTAGAATGGCGTGCTGATCGGCGGCCGTAAAAAATCGCGACAACTCGATAGATTCCCCGAGTTCGGCGGCATTTGCTATGTGGCCATAAACGGTGCTTTCTGCGAGTCCACGTTCGCTGGCGATTTCGGCGACGCTGGCGCCGGCGTTAAAGCGCTTCAGTGTTTCCAAAGTGGTTCCATTCAACCGTTCACCGCGAGTGCGCTTGTCGACGCTGGGATCCGGAGTTTCAAAGGAATCATCGGCAAATAGTTGCCGTGGATTTTGGACTAAATGATCGGTGATTTCTGCCATGAACGCCCTGCCGTAGCTTTGCAATTTCTGATCGCCGACGCCGCTAATGCGCAGGAAATCGACGTTGGATTGAGGGTAATTTCGAGCCATCTGGCGCAAGGAATTGTCTCCGAATACAATATAGGGGGGCACACCGAGTTGGTCAGCCAGTTCCTTGCGGACGAGACGCAATCGTTCAAATAAAAGTTCATCGCAGGCGATTTCACCAACACGACGCACCTCGGGCTTCGAGGGTTCTCTGGGTTTGGTGAGCGTGATCACCTGACGATCTCTCAGCGCGGCAACTCCCTTTGGGGTGATTTCCAACGTGTTGAATTTTTCGGCGTTCTGGTGGAGGAGCCCCAGGCGGATCAATTCCCGTCCAATCGCTCCCCACTCATTGCGGGAATGTTCGGTTCCAATGCCGTAGGTACTGAGGGTTTCATGCCTCCATTGGCGAACCTTGTCGGTTTCGCCGCCCGTAAGAACGGTTACCACATGATTTAGGCCTACGCCGAATCCACTCTTTTGGCGGATACGATAGACACACGAGAGCAATTTCTGAGCGGCGATGGTGCCGTCGTAGGTGGTCCGAGGAGCCAGGCAGTTGTCACAACCACCGCATTGTGTCTCCGGGTATTCCTCCCCAAAATAATCCAGCAAGGCCACGCGTCGGCACGCGCCGATTTCCGCGAAATGAACCATTTGCTGAAGCTGAGCGCGGGCGATTCGTTTTTCCTGTTCATCGGTTTTTTCGTCGATGAATCCCTGCTGCTTGGCGACATCCCCTGCGCTGAACAGCAACAGGCATTCGCTTGGAAGGCCATCCCGACCTGCGCGTCCAGTCTCTTGGTAATAACCCTCAACGTTCTTCGGTAGATCATGATGGATGACAAATCGGACATTGGGTTTGTTGACCCCCATGCCGAAAGCGATGGTGGCGCACATGACGCGGATTTCATCGCGAAGGAACATTTCTTGGTTGCGGGCTCGCTCTGAGGATTCGAGTCCTGCGTGATAGGGCGCCGCCTTGATTCCGTCGGCCTTCAGACGTTCTGCCAGGCTTTCCGCGCCGGCGCGGCTGAGGCAATAAACAATTCCGCATTCCTTGGGTCGGGTGCGGATGAAATCCAGTACTTGCCTGTAGCCGCCGGAGCGGGGTGTGACGCGGTAGGTCAGGTTGGGCCGATTGAAGCTGGCAACGAATACGGATGGCTGGCGCAGGTGGAGCTGTTCGACAATGTCTTTGCGGACCCTTTCCGTTGCGGTTGCGGTGAGCGCCATGAAGGGAATCTCTGGGAATATCTCACGAAGATTTCGAATCTGCCGGTATTCTGGGCGAAAATCGTGACCCCATTCGCTGATACAATGAGCTTCATCGACGGCGATCGCTGCGAGATTCCAACGGCGCAGATCGTCGAGCATTCCGGACAACAGCAACCGTTCGGGGGCGACGTAAAGCAACTTGTACTGGCCGGTATGTAAGCCGCGCAGACGCTCGCGGGATTCGCCTGAAGCAATCGATGAGTTGAGGAAGGTGGCTGGAACACCACTCGATTGCAGCGCATCGACTTGGTCTTTCATCAGGGCGATGAGAGGTGAAACCACCACCGTGAGTCCTGGGCGAATCAGCGCGGGCAATTGGAAGCACAAGGACTTGCCGCCCCCGGTGGGAAGCAGCGCGAACACATCGCGTCCCTCAAGGCACTCCTGAATAATCTGCTCCTGAAGCGGTCGAAACTGACTGAACCCAAAGACCTGCTTGAGGACGGATTGAATATCAACGCCTGACTTCAATGATATTCCTGAATCGTCTTTACCTCGTAGCCATGTTTCTGGAGGGCCGCAATTCCCAAAGCGGCGGCCTTGGCACCGCTGAGAGTGGTCATGATCGGTGTGGCGGTCATGACGGCTGTGGTGCGGATTTTCACTTCGTCGGCCCTGGGTTCGGCGCCACTCGGTGTGTTGATGACCAACTGCAATTCCTTATTCTTTAGAAGGTCTACAGCGGTGGGACGACCTTCATTCAGTTTGAAGATTCGCTCAACTTTGAGGCCGGCGGCTTCGAGAACCCGCGCCGTACCATTGGTAGCGACCAGTTGGAACCCCAATTGCGCCAGGGATCGGGCAATTTCGGCTACGTGCGGTTTGTGTTGGTCACCCACGCTAATGAAAACGCGGCCCTTAAGCGGCAGTGGAGAGCCAGCAGCCATTTGTGCTTTGGCATAGGCGATTCCCAGATCGGCATCGAGCCCCATCACTTCTCCGGTGGAACGCATTTCAGGTGATAGGATAATGTCCTGGCTGGGGAATCGGTTGAAAGGGAAGACAGATTCTTTGACCGCCCAGTACTTCGGCCACAGTTCTTTGGTGAACCCCAGTTGGTGGAGGGTGCGTCCGGACATGACCTTGGCAGCCAATTTGGCGAGGGGGACGCCAATGGCTTTGGAGACAAAAGGAACCGTGCGGGAGGCCCGCGGATTGACCTCGAGGACATAAACGGTGTCGCCTTTGACAGCGTATTGGACGTTCATGAGGCCGCACACGCGGAGCTCCGCCGCCATGGCATGGGTGTACGTGCGGATAGTTTCAATGACGGCAGAGGAAAGGGTGTGGGGCGGCAGAACCATGGCGGCGTCGCCGGAGTGTACACCGGCGAACTCGATATGCTCCAACATGCCGCCGATGACGCTGATGCCCTCGGCGGGATTGGCGAAGTGACCCACATCCGAGATGCAATCGACATCCACTTCCGTGGCATCCTCCAAGAATTTATCGACGAGCACGGGGCGCTCGGGCGAGGCCTCCACGGCAAATCGCATGTAATGCTTCAGTTCGGCGTCCGAGTAAACGATTTGCATGGCGCGACCCCCGAGGACGAAACTGGGCCGTACGAGGACTGGGTACGTGAGACGGCGAGCGATGACGAGAGCCTCCGCCTCGTTTGTTGCGAGTCCGTTGGGCGGTTGCGGGATGCCAAGTCTGTCGAGCATCGCTGCGAACAGCTTGCGGTCCTCCGCAATCTCAATGCTTTCGGGAGAAGTTCCTATGATATTGACACCGTTCTGTTTCAGGCCGAGGGCGAGATTGAGCGGGGTCTGGCCTCCGAATTGGGCGATGGCGCCCCAGCAACCTTCGCGTTCATAGATGTGGAGCACATCTTCTAGCGTGAGGGGCTCGAAGAACAGTTTGTCGCTGGTGTCGTAATCGGTCGACACGGTCTCGGGATTGGAGTTTACCATCAACGTTTCGAAGCCGTCCTCTTTCAGCGCGAAGGCCGCGTGAACACAGCAGTAGTCGAACTCAATGCCTTGGCCGATAC
>SXSK01000420.1 GCA_005793375.1 Verrucomicrobiales bacterium
AGCAAAGGACTTGGATACAACCGCAATCCGGCCCAACCAAGGACAGTCAATCGCTCCGGAACCTGGCATGTCGACGCAGAGCAGCGTTCTGACCGACGGCAGATCCGGCCAAGGTGAGCGCATCCTCATAGCTGATGATGATTCGTTGAACAGAGACATCTTGGTACGGCGAGTTCAACGATACGGGTATTTGGTTGAAACTGCCTGCGATGGATTGGATGCCTGGGGAAAACTTCAAACTACAGCCTTCGATTTGGTATTGCTCGACTTGATCATGCCGAAGATGGAAGGATACGAAGTCCTTCGATTGATGCGATCGGACAAGCGCTTTTCACTGATCCCCGTTCTTATGATATCAGGAATGGATCAAGATTCCAGCATCGTGCGTTGCATCGAAGCAGGCGCCGATGATTACCTGACCAAGCCAGTCAATCCAGTTTTTCTAAAAGCGCGAATCGCTACTTGTCTCGAGAAGAAACGTTTGCGCGATCAAGAACAAAGGATCCATGCAGCCTTCGTTGAAAGCCAGCAACAATTGGCAGATGAACTACGCGAGGCAGGAAGGTATGTCGCTTGCTTGCTTCCTACACCCATCAATAGTCATGGGATACATGTTGATTGGCACTATCAGTCGTGTAGTCAGTTAGGCGGGGATGGTTTTGGCTATCGCTGGATCGATAAGGATCATTGGTGTTTCTTTCTATTCGATGTGTGTGGGCATGGGGTCGGAGCCGCATTGCTGTCCATATCGGTGCTCAATGTGATGCGGACGCTGTCTTTACCCAACGCGGATTTTCGATCCCCAAGATCGGTTTTTGACGCTTTAAACACGGCCTTTCCCATGGAATCAAACAATGAACAGTACTTCACTATTTGGTACGGGGTGTTCACTCCAAAAGATCGGCGCTTGACATACGGTAGCGCGGGTCATCCTGCGGTGCTCAGCATCCAAGAGAGCAAAGTGATGCAACTAAGAACCAAGGCTCCCCCGATTGGATGTATTGAGAACGCTCGGTTTCAGGAAGAAAGCTGTGTTCTGGAAACAGCGGCCCACCTGATCCTGTTGAGTGACGGTGTTTATGAATTGGAGAGAAGTGACGGTTCTACTGCCACCTTGGAAGACTTTGGAGTGTGGGCATTAAACGAACGTGATCGCTTGACGGTTCGATCCGCGTGGGAATGGGCACAAGGGGTTTCAATTCGTCCGAAGTTGGATGATGATTTTTCAATCTTGGATCTCCGTTTTTCCTGAAATCCGGAACACGCCTCAACGTGAATCCGTGCCATGAAAGGAGGGTTGCCTGATATGAGCCGATTCTCTGGAGATGGGGGTCCACGTCGCCTCGGTGTTGGAATCCGTACGAGTGCGCTTCAATTGAAAATCTTGGGGCGGATGGTTGAGCGGTTTCTCCTTCGCTCGCGCCCTCCCGCTCGACTCAACGCCTCTGAAGCGGTTGAGTTGCTCGGTTTCCATGAAGACGACATGGCGATCCTTGCCCGCGAGGCATTGATTGCCCCGTTGGGTGAACCAACCCTGCGCCACTGGATGGTCTTCCAGGACCACTCATCCAGCAGTAGGTAGGGGGTAAATCTCTAATGGACAGATTTCGGGCGCAGAAACGATAAAAGTAGTTTTTCTTTTTAGGCGCACCTAGCGCCGATGTGACAAAGAAACCGTTCCAAAATTGTCTGGGAGCGGAGTTCCGCTAAATCCGAAAACGGAGTGGTCTCACCCAAGCCTCGGTGGCCACCGCCGCGGGTATCGCACTCCCGGCCATCCGAAAGCTCGAACGCGACCTCGGAAACCTCACCACCCGGACCAAGGCACTCAATGCCCTCGGGTGGACCCTTCGTGGTCGGAATCTCCCCGCCGGTGATTCCATCGGTCGGCAGGTAGCAATCCTCCGAAAGCGACAGAAACTGTCACAACGGTCGCTTGCTGACATGACTGGCGCGCAGTTGCTGAGTCCGTGACCTGACAAGTGGAAGTCAACATGCTATGAGGTGGCAGGCGGTCACAACCACCACCCACGACATGACCAACGACCATCCGTCCAACACTCCCGAATCAGGCTCGAAGAAACGCCGCTTCCTCAGCGCCGAGAAGAAATTCCAGATTTACTTGGAGGCCCAGTCCACTGACAAACCCGTTGGCGAATTGCTGCGCCGGGAAGGCCTCTTCTCGACTGATCTGTCACGCATTCGCCAACAGGTCAAGGAAGGTGCCCTCGTGCGACTCAGCGCCAAGCCAGGGCGCAAGGCTGAGACCATGGCGTCCTCCGAATTCAAGGCCCTCAAGCTGGAACTATTGGATAAGGAACGAGCACTCGCAGACATGGCGGTCGAAATGAGCCTCCTGCGAAGAAAAACCCAATGGGGTTTCGTCGGTGCGATAGTCACTCAACGGCTCAAGGCTGAGACCAAACAGGAGATCCTCACTGTGATCGATTCTTCCCCGCAGAACGGCGTGTCGGTGCAGCGCTCGTGCTCAATCCTCATGATCCAGTACCGCCGCATCGCCCGCTGGCGGCAGAGGATCCGACGCGGACGTGGTCTCGAGGACCGCAAGCCTGGCCCCAAGACGGCCATTCAAAGCGGCCCGTCCACAAGCTTTGCCACTCACTTAAATTGACCCAGCTCTGCTCAGATAAATTGATCCATCGGCTGAGTGGTAGGGGCGGTGGTTTTTCTTTCCAAGGAGACTTCTGAACTATTTTCCAAGGAGTTGAG
>SXSK01000421.1 GCA_005793375.1 Verrucomicrobiales bacterium
AAAGCTCACCCTCTTCTGGCACGGACATTTCGCCACCGCCATCGAAAAGGTACGCGATCCGATCCTGATGTGGCGTCAAAATGAAACCCTGCGGCACCATGCTGGAGGCGACTGGCTCACACTGCTGGATGAGGTCACTCGCGATCCCGCCATGCTCATCTACCTCGATCAACACCAGAGCCGCCCGCAAAATCCCAATGAAAATTATGCTCGCGAGCTGCTGGAGCTTTTTGCCCTAGGTGAAGGGCATTATACCGAACAGGATGTCATGGAAGCGGCGCGTGCGCTGACCGGTCTGACCCTGGATCGCCTGAAGTTGCGGGCTGAATACGACCTCAACCGCCATGATACCCGTCGCAAGACCTTCATGGGCAACACCGGCAATCTGGACGGCTGGGATATCCTGGATACCGTGGCGCATCATCCGCAAAGCGCGCGGTTCATCTCAGCAAAACTCTGGGCCTATTTTGCCGCCGAAAATCCGTCCCCAGATTGGATCGACGCCTTGAGTCACACGTTCGTCTCCTCGGAGCGAAAAGTTCAACCCTTCCTGCGCGCGATATTTTTGAGCGAGGAATTCTATTCGCCAGGAGTCCTGCGGCGTCAGATCAAGAGTCCGGTCCAATTCCTGGTTCAAGCGTGTCGCCAACTCGAACGCGAACTGCCGCCGACGCCATTGGCCATGAACGCCTTAAGACTTCTAGGGCAAGTACTCTTTGCGCCGCCCAATGTGAAGGGCTGGGACGGCGGGGTTGCCTGGATCAACACCAATACGCTGCTCCACCGTCACAACTTGGCCCTCTTGCTCGTGACAGGCGAGAATGCCCTGCCGATCGCCGATCGCGGTAAACGTGCTCTGCCAAAACGCGCGGGTCGATCGCGACATCGGCTAGTCAAGGGAGTTGTCGAAACGGAGCGTCTCATTCCCCTGGAAGATCGCCGCGATGCGGAACGGGTGGTCTCGCGAATTGAAGATCGCCTGATGGCAACACACTTTAGAGTCCAGGACCGCACGGCGCTTCTGGACCATGCCCGCACCCAAGCGCCTCTGGACGACGCCGAGGCGGCAACCTTGCTGCGCCTCGCGATGTGCACTGCGGATTACCAACTTTGTTAATTCACCCCGACACTGGCCAATTCTGCAACGAGCTCCTACTCATGAAGCCCCTGACTCGCTACAACCGCCGACAGTTCCTGCGCCAAACCGCCCTGGGTGGTTCCCTGGCCGGGACGGCGCCGGCATTCATTGCGTCGACCTTTCATCAACTACATGCCCAAGCGGACGCACGCGCTACGGCCGCTGTCACCGGAAAGGACGGTCCCATCCTGGTGGTTTTGCAGTTGGCTGGCGGCAATGACGGTCTCAACACGCTCGTGCCTTATTCCAATGACGATTACCACCGTGCGCGTCCGAACCTCGGCCTGAAAGCCCCGGAGGTGCTAAAACTCAATGACCACTTTGGTTTCCACCCGGGTCTGCGTGGGTTCCAGGAATTCCACGACGCTGGCCAGTTAGCCATCCTTCATGCGGTCGGATATCCGAACCCCAATCGATCCCACTTTCGTTCGACCGAAATCTGGGCCACGGCAACCGATAGCCAGCGTGTGGAGCGTCATGGGTGGATCGGGCGCTACTTCGATCACGCCTGCGCCGGTGCTGACCCGACGGTTGGCATTGCGATCGGGCGTCAGTTGCCCCAAGCCTTTGGCGCACGTGTGCCCAAAGGGATTTCACTGGATAACCCCAATGCCTATCGATTTATGGAAGGCGACGTGGGTGACGACGGCGAGGAGAAAACCTACCGTGAAATGGCCGAGGGAGTGGATCCCTCGCAACTCATTGGAAACTCCGGCGGCAGTATCGGTTCTCTGGCGGGCCGGGCCCAGGCCGACGTGGACCCGATCGATTTCTTGGAACGAACCGCCCTGGCGGCCCAGATTAGCTCCGACCGGATCCGAAGTGTGGCCGACCGCGTTCCCACTGTGGCGACCTATCCGAGCGGTTCCTTGGCGCAATCGCTGAAACTCGTGGCCAAGCTGATCGGCGGTCAATTGGGTACTCGGGTGTTTTATGTCAGCCAGGGCGGATACGACACCCACACCAACCAGAGAGCCAACCATGAGCGACTGCTGCGTGAACTGGGAGATTCCTTGCGGGCATTTATGCAAGATTTGAAGGCTCAAGGCAGCCAGGACCAAGTGTTGGTAATGACCTTTAGCGAGTTTGGGAGGCGGGTGCGTGAAAATGCCAGCGCCGGGACCGATCACGGAGCAGGAGCTCCCCTCTTTATCATTGGAAGTCGCGTCAAACCAGGGTTTCACGGTACCCCGCCGGGGTTGGCAACCGCTCAGCGAATCAATGGGGACGTCCGGTTTTCCACAGATTTCCGACAAGTCTACGGAACGATCCTGGAACATTGGCTCAAAACGGCATCGTCTCCGGTCCTAGGTCGCTCCTTCCCCAGGCTGGATTTCATTTAGCCCATCTGGCTGAAAGCGCCTCTTGAGGGCCACCCAGAGGCGCAACCGCTTGAAGGTCGACTGCTTGCGGCAAAACGAGACGTCTCGACAAGGGGATTCCCCCTCCCGTCGACTTCCAGCATGGAAAACTGGACGGGCGTTTGACTTTCGGGTGTGCTCCGTCGTTAATCGGCGCGCGCTATGTCCACTGAATCCGTCCTGCCAACGCCGACCCGTGTTGTCCTACTCCACAAGCGGGGAGCCACCGAAGATGAACAACTCGCGCACATCCTGGAAAAGGATTTAATCCAGGCTGGGTGTACCGTTTTTGTCGACCGCCAGACTCATCTCGATTTGGATTGGGCTCGCGGGATCGGCGAACAGCTCAAAACCGCCGATGTGGTCGTCGCCATCGTCAGCGAGCACTCCATCCAGAGCGAAATCTTTGCCACCGAACTGGAAACCGCCCACGAAACCGCCCAGACCCATGTCCGTCCCAAAATCATCGGGGTCTATGTCGGCACAGTGCACGATATACATGAACCCATCGACAGCATTCTGAGCAGTGCTCCCCGCATTCAATGGAATGGTTTGGGCGACACAGCGGCCGTCGCCACTGAGGTGGTTCAAAACGTCCGCGAATTGCCCGTCAAGAGCGGACCCCTGCGCGTCTCCATCAGCAAGGGCCTGCGTCTATCTCCTCGCACCACTCCCGCCGTGCGCCCGGCGGTCCGTGTCGTCACTCCGACCACAGTGCCATCCACGCCCGCATGGCAAGCACCGCTCGAACCGCCTGGCGGCGCCGTGCCGTTGCACTCCGAATTCTACGTCGAGCGCGCATCCGACAAGGAACTGCGCAACGCCTTGATTCGGTATGATTCCATCGTGCTTCTTAAGGGCGCGCGCCAGATGGGCAAGACCTCGATGCTCGCCCGTGGCCTGCAATTCGCCCGTGAACGGGGTGCGCGAGTGGCTCTCACGGATTTCCAAAAGTTCAACGCCACTAACCTCGAGAGCGTTGGGCCCTTCTATCTTTCCCTTGCGGAATCCCTTGCCGACCAGTTGGAGCTGGGTGTCCTGCCGTCCGATACCTGGGATGAACGCCGCGGTCCGAATGTGAACTTCGAACGGTTTGTTCGCCGTGAAGTCCTCGCTAAACTCAATGCCCCGCTCGTATGGGGCTTGGACGAAGTCGATCGCCTGTTCACCACCTCCTTCGGCAGCGAAGTTTTCGGCCTGTTCCGCTCCTGGCACAACGAACGCGCCCTGGATCCCAGTGGCCCTTGGGCTGGACTAAGTTTGTGCATTGCTTACGCAACCGAAGCGCACCTCTTCATCACCGACATGAACCAATCCCCGTTCAATGTCGGCACTCGACTGGCACTCGACGACTTCACTCTCGCCAAGGTTTCCGAACTGAACCAGCGCTACGGCAGTCCGTTGAAGAACCCCACTGAACTCGACGGCTTCTTCCGTCTCATGGGCGGACATCCGTTTCTCACGCGACGTGGTTTGCACGAACTCGCCAACCGCCGTATCGGCTTTGATGCCTTCTCCACCCAAGCGGCCAACGACGACGGCATCTATGGGGAACACCTCCGGCGCATCCTCGTGTTGCTCGCCAAGGATCCCGTCCTCACCGAGGTTGTCCGGAGCGTCCTCCGTGGCCAGGCCTGCCCCACACCGGAGAGCTTCTATCGTCTCCGCAGTGCCGGCGTCATCACCGGAAATTCCATGACGGACTGTAAACCGCGCTGCGAACTCTACGCCAATTATCTCAAACGGCACTTACTCTGACATCGCCGGCACCTGGTTGGCCCGCACGACATGGGCACCCCATGATTGAACCCCCCGGACGGGGTGTCTGTCCGACGACTAGCGACGCATGACACCCATCACTTCAGGTTACTTCGTCACCGGCGGCACACTGCCGACGGGGTCGAAGTCTTATGTGGAACGTCAGGCCGACCGAGAGCTGATCGAAGCGCTGCACCGAGGCGAATTCTGTTACATCCTCACGGCGCGCCAGATGGGAAAATCTTCCCTGATGGTTCGAACCGCGGCCAAGCTTCGCGAACAGGGTGTCCGTGTCGCGGTTCTCGACCTGACCGCGATCGGCCAAAACGTCACGCCGCCCCAATGGTACGACGGCCTAGCCCAACGCCTCGGTCGCCAGTTGCGTCTGGAAGACGAAATCGATGACTACTGGCTGGGCACCGAAAATCTGGGACCTTGCCAGCGGTTTTTTGGAGCCATCCGCGATGTCGCGCTGCCGCATCAGGCGAGTTCGCTGGTGATCTTTGTCGACGAGATTGACGCCGTCCGGAGCTTGCCATTCAAGACCGACGAGTTCTTCGCAGCGATCCGGGAGATGTACAATCGGCGGACCGAAGATCCGGAGTTATCGCGCGTGACGTTTTGCCTCTTGGGCGTCGCCACCCCGAGCGACCTGGTTCAAGATTCGCGCACGACGCCCTTCAATATCGGGCGCCGTATTGCGCTATCGGACTTCACACCGGACGAAGCCAAACCCTTGGTAGACGGTCTCGCTCACGGTAACGATGGCCACACGGACATGAGCGTGGAGTCGGCACGGAACGTTTTGAAGCGGATTCTGTATTGGACCGGTGGGCAGCCATTTCTGACTCAACGCTTTTGCCGGGCGATCAAGGAACGCAACGATGCGGAACCGGATTTATCGAAGAAGCTCGACGACGCCAAAGCCGTCGATCGGTTGTGCCACGAACTCTTTTTGAGCCATCGTTCCCGGGAGTCCGACGACAATCTGGCGCTGGTCCGCAATCGGTTGCTGAACTCGGATGTGGATCGTGCGGCGCTGCTGGACATTTATCGCCGGGTGCATGCGGGTCGGCAGGTCGACGACGATGAAACCAGCCCGGCCATCAATCGACTTCGGTTGGCTGGAATCGTGCGCGCCCAGGACGGCCGATTGACGCTTCGCAATCGGATTTACCGCGAAGTGTTCGACCAGAAATGGATTCAATCGAGCCTGCCTGAGCCTGAGAAGCTCCGCCAACGTCAAGCGTTTCGAAGCGGTCTCCGCCGTGGTTTGGTCGCCGGCCTATTGCTGCTGTTGGGCTTGGTCACACTCGCCTATTTCGCCCGCTCTCATCTCCAAGAGATCGGCATCTTGCGCGCCTTGGGAACGCTCGGCAGCGCCTACGATTCGATCGCGCGATACAGCGACGTCTCCGAACTTCGTCGCGAAATAGAACTGCAGGGTACTCAGATCATCTCGCCAGTCACCAACCGCTTCTGGATGGAGCGTCCCAACCGCCTTCGTATAGAAACCACAATGAGTCTCGCGTCGGAGCCGCAGCTTGTCCTGGTGCGAAATGGCACCAACCGCTGGATTTATTCCCCCGATCGTCAGCTTTATTGGCATAGCGTCGTGACCAATTCCCTGAGCGATACTCTTTTGGAATTCGGCCAACTCACCAAATCGAATCTCGAGGACACGCTCTACCGATTTTTGGTGGCCGGCAACCCGGAGATGGGTTTGCGGATGGAGGCTTCGGATAGGGAACTCACTTCCCAGGAACGTATCGGACCCGAAATTGTCAATGTCTTCTCCTGGCGCCGGCGCACGCCGTCTGCTGGTATTGACGCTCCCGTGTCGGCCTGGGTCGAACCGCTGTCTGGAATTGTCCGCCGACTGAGGACCGATTACACCGGGATCCATACCAACACCGAATTGCCCGGACGTTTTGGCCCGATCCCGGTCCAGAAACTGTTACTGGATGTTCGGCATCTGGATGCCAAGATCGATCCTCCCCCGTTCCCTCCGGGCCTGTTCCAATTCGTGCCACCGCCACAGGCTAGCAAGGCCAAGGGGATTGAGGAACTCAACCCGTTTAGCATGCGCGGCTTCAGCAGTCGACCCAACCGACCTCCAACTCAGAGTGAACTCGCCGAGGGTCGAACCAACTTTCGCCGCCGTTCGCCTCTGACGGAAGGCCGGCTCATCGATATTTCCAGTCACTACAATGCGGCCCTTTCCGAATCCTGGCACGCCCCGAACCTGGGCTTCAATCTGCTACCGTTCACTGAAGGTCCCCACATCCATCGCATTAATGGCATTGAGTTCGATATCCGAGGAGTCCTCCAACTGGCCAGCACCAGTTCCGCCGGTTCGACCAACACGTTCCCGCCCCAAGTCCAAGGCATCGCCATCCACCAACGCTGCTACCGGATTCACTTCTTTCAGGGCACCGGGTGGTCGGCCGCGCCTGGCACTCACATTGGCAGCTATCGCATCCGCTATGAAGACGGCCAGGAACGCCTCGTTCCCATCATTTACGGCTATGATGTCCGGGATTGGATCGGCCCCTTATCGCCCCAGGAACAAGCCCGGGGACTCCGTCCCGCCTGGACCGGCACCAACTCCGCGGGCGCCAACGTCCAATTGTTCCATCAACAATGGACCAACCCTCGGTCTGACGCGGAAATCGAGTCCATCGACTTCGTCTCCACCATGAACCGGCCCGCCCCATTCTTGCTCGCGATCACTCTGGAAGAACGCGCGTCGAGACCATGAGCACTGAGGCCTCGAGCAATTTCTATATTACCGGCGGCACCCTGCCCACAGGATCCCGCTCCTATGTGGAACGGCGTGCCGATGCCGACTTGCTCGATCACCTCGTCCGCTCTGAGTTCTGTTACATCTTGACCAGCCGTCAGATGGGTAAATCGTCTCTCATGGTCCGCACCCGGGACCGCCTCGTGACTCAGGGTGCCAGTGTTGTGGTTCTCGACCTTACGGCTATCGGCCAAAACCTGACGCCAGAACAATGGTACGACGGATTGGCCATGCGTCTCGCACGCCAAGCCCGGCTGGAGAGCGAGATTGAGGATTATTGGTTCAAGAATGAACGGCTCGGCCCGTGCCAACGCTTCTTCAATGTCCTCAGCGAGGTCGCACTCCCGGCCCTCAAAGCCCGTGCCTCCCAAAAATGGGAGAGCGGCTGGGATGACAATAGCAGTTCGGCGCAGTTCAACCGCTTGCCAAAAGCCTCCGGTCGACTCGTCCTTTTCATCGATGAACTCGACGTTGTGCGCAGCCTGCCATTCCGCACCGACGAGTTTTTTGCTGCTATCCGCGAGTGTTATACCCGTCGTCTCGAAGACCCCGAGTTCAACCGGCTCTCGTTTTGTCTCCTCGGTGTCGCCACTCCTTCCCAACTCATCCAAGACGTCAACACCACACCGTTCAACGTGGGTCGCCGGATCGAGCTGCGGGACTTCTCATTGCGAGAAGCTTCCGGCCTCAAATCCGGCCTGGAAACCGCCCTGCGCGAAACGGATCCAGCCCTGCGATCACAGGAGGCGGATCAACTGCTCGACCAGATTCTCTTCTGGACCAATGGCCATCCGTATCTCACCCAACGCCTTTGCCGCGCCTTGATCGCCCCACCCGGCAGCATCTCTGCTGCCGGAATTTCTAATCCTCTCAAACACTCCCAGCCCAGCCGCATCGCCTCACAGTCTGTCAATCCCGCCGCACGCCGCATCGACCTCCTATGCGAAGACTTGTTCCTGGTCGAGCGCGCCCGGGAAAAGGATGACAACCTCCTCTACGTCCGCGATCGCATGCTCCGAAGCGACGTCGACAAAACAGAACTGCTCTACCTCTACAATCGCATCCGCCTCGGCGAAGAGGTGAAGGACGATGAAACCGATGCCGTCGTCAATACGCTCCTCCTCAGCGGCATCGTGCGAATCGACGGTGGACGTCTCGTCGTTCGCAACCGGATTTATCACGAGGTCTTCGACGACGACTGGATCCGGGCCAACCGACCGGAACGTCCCGGTGAAGCTAAAGGCGTCGCGGTGCTGCCATTCGTCAATCGCAGCCCCAACAAGGATGACGAGTTTCTGGGCGACGGCCTGAGTGAGGACTTGATCCTGGCATTGAGCCGTGTCCCCGGACTCAGGGTGCCCGCCCGCACTTCCAGTTTCGCGTTCAAGGGGCGCAACGATGATGTCCGCCACATCGCTGCCCGCCTTGGGGTGTCGTACGTCGTCGAAGGCAGCGTGCGACACCTCGGTGATCAACTCCGTATTACCGTCCAACTCATCAGCGCCGCCGAGGGCACTCCTGTCTGGAGCGAACAATACGACCGTGCCTGGAAAGATGTCTTTGCGGTCCAGGACGAAATCACCAGGGCCATCGTCGCTGGATTAAAGGTGGAGCTGACTGCCGAAACGGATTTTGCCAAACGATCCCAAACCGGGGCGGATGCTTACCAAAGTTATCTGAGAGGCCGATTCTATCTGCATCATGGAAGTGCCGATGGATTTGCGGATGCCATTCGTCATTTTGAAACGTGCCTCCGCCTCGCGCCGGACCACGCGCCGTCCTATGCCGCGATTGCCGAATGCCGCTTGCATCAGTTTTTGTGGGGGCTCGTCCCTAAGCGTGAAGCACTTGCCGAAGGGCGTGGCGCTGCACTGAAAGCCCTTGAACTCGACGAAGGTCTCCCAGAAGTCCATGTGAGCCTCGCGCTCATGCACGGCATCATTGATTGGAACCGGGATGGCGAGGAACGCCACTTGTCCCGGGCACTGGAGCTTAACCCGAACAATGCCACCGCCTACGGGTACCTCGCCATCCACCGCGCGGTCGGTCGGCAGTTCGATGAATCCGTCGCCGCTGCGCGGCGGGGGGGTGGAACTCGATCCACTGTCGCCGTTAGTCAACCATCACTTAGCAGCGTCGTTGTATTTTGCCAACCGCCTCATTGAAGCCGAGTCGGCGACGCGGCGCACCCTGGAGTTGGAACCAAATTTCTTCAGGAGCCATGGGATGCTCAGCAATATCCTCCAAGACTTGGGGCGATATGACGATGCGATTGTTGCAGCGCGCAAGGCGATGGAACTGCAACCCAATCCGGTTTCCCTGGCCACGCTAGGAGGCGCCTTGGCTCGCGCGGGTCGGCCCGCCGAAGCCCGTGAGATTCTGGAGCGACTCGAAGGCCTCCGCCAGACCCGTGAGATCAATTCCACGGCATTCGCACGGGTTTATGTTGCCTTGGGCAACATCCCGCAGGCACTCGACGCCATTGAACACGCCTATCAACAACATGAGGGCGACATGGAACTGCTCGGGCTGTGGACATTCTTCAAGCCGCTCTACGCGGAGCCGAGGTTTCAACGAATTCTGCAATTGTTGAACCTGCCGATGCCGCCAGCCAGCCTTGCGCCATTGCGTCCTGCTGGTGCGGAGTTGGGAACGGATTCCAAAACGATCCCCGCGTCGACTCCCAGCGAGCCAAGGCCGGCGACTGTGCCCAGCATGCTGGCAGCACCGCCCGCCCCCGTTTCCACTCCCCGTTCGTCTCCCACCGTGGCGCATTCACCCGAAGCCGCCGTGGTCGAGCCATTACCAACATCCTCGCCGCGTTCCCGTTTCCACCCTATTCAGTGGTGGCTGATAATCCTGGTTCTGGGTTGCGCCATTGCGTTCGCCGGGTATGTCCTGCACGAACTGAATGCTGTGAAGGACAGCATCCAACGTTAGGCAGCAGCATTACGTTCGCCGTCCTTCCAACTTGCGATTCCCACTAGCACTCCGAACCGGAGTGCGATCAATATCGGGCTCGGTATTCAACATCATGAAAAAGCGCCTCTGGAAACTCGCTGGTATCAATTTTGACCATTTTCACATGGGTGATCTGCTCCGTTACGCCCAGGAACACCCACAGGTGGAGATCGTCGGTATCAGTGACGAACAAGCCCCACGCATGGAGGAAGCGGTTCGCAAAGGTTTAGTGTCCCGCGACAAGGCATTCACCGATTACCGCGCTTGTCTGGAGAAGACCAAACCCGATGTGGTGATCTTGTGTCCAGCGGCGTCAAAACATGGCGAATGGGTAAAGAACGTGGCGCCCTATGGGCCGCATATTCTGGTGGAAAAACCCTTCGCGGCGTCGTTGAAAGAAGCGGATGCCATGGTCAAGGCCATGCCCAAAGCCTCAACACTCATGATCAATTGGCCCCTGCAATGGGTGGGGTCGCATCGGAAATCCTTCGAACTAATTCAGTCAGGTGCGATCGGTGAGGTGCTCAATGTCTGGCATTTTGGCGGCAATCGGGGTCCCTTGTGGCATGGGGCGGACAAGGACGAAAAGACCGCGGCGCAAGTCGCCAAAGAGAAACCAAAATCCTGGTTTTACAAGAAGTCCCACGGCGGCGGCTCCCTGCTCGACTATCTGGGTTACGGCACCACCCTGGGCACATGGTATCAGGGCGGTCGACGTCCCATTGAAGTCACCGCCACGGTGGATCAGCCGAAAGGACTGGAAGTCGATGAACACAGTATCGTGGTGGCGCGCTATGCCCACGGACTGTCCAAGTTCGAAACCCGATGGGGAACCTTCACCGATCCCTGGATTATTCAACCGCAACCGCGGTGCGGATTCATCGTGCTCGGCACGGAAGGAACCGTGAGTTCCTATGATTACGATGATTACGTCACGGTGCAGACGAGCAAGAAACTGGAGCCGCATCGGGTCGCAGCGCCGGCCCCCAAGGCACCGAATCAGAACCCAGTCCAGTACCTATTGCATTGCCTCGACAAAGGCGTGCCGCTCGAGGGTCCAGTCTCGCTGAAGATCAGCCGGATCGGGCAAGAAATTGTCGATGCTGCCGTGAAAAGCGCTCAGACAAGAAAAACAGTCAAGCTGGCCAACTGAAGCAGGGTTCTGGCTCCAGGGCGCCTCTCCAAGTTGCCGACATTTGGAGATGGGTCGTCCCGGGAATTTCCCAAAAGCGGTGGAGGGCCACCGCGCTCCAAATTCCGGGATTGGCTATGACTCCAACTCGCGCACACTGCTCTCCACAAATGTCGATCGCCACGAATCCTTTCACTGTCAACGGCCGGACTTACAACCCAACCGCCAGACCCATCGCTGTCATTTGCCTGGACGGTTCCGCAGATGAGTATCTCGACGCCGCGATCGCGCGCGGGCGCATGCCGAATCTCCAGCGGATCAGCGTCACGGGCTATCGTGGCTTTGCCCGGGGCGCCATGCCCAGCTTCACCAACGTCAACAATACCTCCATCGTCACCGGCGTGCCTCCAGCCATCCATGGCATCGGCGGCAATTTCTTCTTCGATACCGAGACCGGACAGGAGGTCATGATGAATTCCTCTCGGTTTCTGCGTGCCGAAACGATTTTTCCCAAGGCGCAACAAGCCGGACGCCGAGTTGGGGTGGTGACTGCCAAGGAAAAGCTCCGGGATATTTTCGCCAACGGATTGATCGAGGCAGGCGGCATCGCCTTTTCATCTGAAAAGGCTGCCCAAGCACAATGCTCGACCCACGGGATCGACCAGGTCGAGGCTTTGGTCGGTCCCACACCCGCCATCTACAGCGGCGAAGCCTCTATTTACGTCCTGCGTGCCGGGGTCCGGATGCTGGCATCGGGTTTGGCAGACTTTCTGTACCTGAGCACCACCGATTTCATGCAGCACAAGCACACGCCGGAATCCCTGGAGGCATTGGATTTTTATGGGGCGCTGGACATCGAGATCAGTCGGTTGCTCACGCTTGGCGCCGTGGTTGGCGTCACGGCAGACCACGGCATGAACGCCAAACAACTTCCCGATGGCTCGCCCAACGTGATCTATTTGGAATCGGAACTTAACCAACGCTTTGGAGCCGGATTTAGAGTGATTCTACCCATCACCGATCCCTACGTCGTGCATCACGGCGCCCTGGGTTCGTTCGCCCAAGTTCATCTGCCGACCTCAGGAAATGTGTCGTTGGCAGAAGCCCTGGACTTCGTGCGGGCCTTGCCAGGAATCAGTGAAGTCCTCGACCGCTCCACCGCGGCCCGTGTCATGGAATTGCCCCTGGATCGTATGGGCAATTTTGTGGTCTGCTCTGGACGTCATGTCGTGATCGGCCGGACGCCTGCCTACCATGATCTGAAAGCGATCGAAGGTGGTTTGCGATCCCATGGTGGCCGCTACGAGGAGATGGTGCCGTTCATTATCAGCAACCCACTCAAGCCCGAATACACCGCACGCGCTCAGGGCGACCCCCGCAACTTCGACATCTTCGACTTCACCATCAATGGGCCTCGCGGATAATGCGCCGTTTGTCACCGCTACAACCCAATTCCGTCTAACACCTCAAAATAGAGGCCGTGACCGAAGTCGTTGGGGTGATTGATATTGTTGCCCAGGATGTCCTCGGGTTTTTTTCGCTCCAACACCCGCTGCCAGTTGCGGTAAACGTCCGCAAAGGCACAGCCGGTCTCTGCTGCCACGGTTTCAGTAGCCGCTGCATAGGCTTCCATGCGGTGGGATCCATATTTCCACTTCGGGTTGGGTGGAAACGCGGAGAATAGGACGACCTCGGCACCGGTGTCGGTGCGTATCTTTTGGATCATCTCACGCAGATTGGTTTGGAATTGAGGAATGGGCACGCCGCCCTTGTTATGGTCGTTCATACCAAAAGGCCTCCTCAGCAGAATCTGTGGGTGAGAGGCGGCTCTGGTAGTTTCCCAAGAGCGTGGTAAAGAGCCACTTCGAGAGCTCGAAACGTTCGAAATCCATAGGCTCGCCTGGTAGTCACTCGAATCTTGTTGTTGAGT
>SXSK01000045.1 GCA_005793375.1 Verrucomicrobiales bacterium
AGAAGCCATGCGCTTACTTTCAAGCGTGGCCATTGTGAAAAATCAGCCGAGTTCTCAATATCCCGCCTGCCTATTGTTCTTCCGCGGGTCCATCCTTCAACCAATCCGGCCAAACCACTTTTCTTGAAACTGCCCTGCATTAGCGCAGACCAGACACTTAAAAGATTGACCAGCAATCTCCACGGTTTTCGGCTCCGTTTTGAGAATGTTCATCGTGTGTGTTGAAAGCGCCGGGGCTTCACGTGCATTAAAATGAGACGGACGTGTTTGTGGATCCGGCGAGTGTGATCCACTTAAGCAAAGGCTTGTGCCGAAGGGAAGTCCGCTAATTGACTTGAATAAAAAAGTCTCACAGATCCCCACTTCAAGGGATCAATTTGAATAATTTACGTGTGTTTGGTACTTTTCAGCCTGCCAATCCTAGGCTACGCATCACGGCCCCTTGCGAACCGGAGAAGACAAACCGTTTGACCAAGTGGGTCCTGACCGTATGATAACCGCCACACAGTTACCCTTGTATTGATGCGACAGTTCATCGCCATCGCGATTAACGCATTCATGGAATTGGTGCGGCAACCCGTTTACCTGTTGCTGTTGACCGTTTCCTCAGCTTTTTCCGTTTTCCTGGCGGCAGTTCCTTATTTTGGGTTTGGCGATGACCCGAAACTGGTTAAAGACATGACCTTGGCGGTGATGTTGCTGTCAGGCTTGCTCGGCGCCGTCTTGTGCGCCTCGGCGAGCGTTGCTCAGGAAATTCGCCAAGGCACGGCGCTGACTGTGTTGGCAAAGCCCGTCGGCCGGGTTTCATTTCTACTGGCCAAATACGTCGGTTTGGCGGCGACCCTGGCGCTATTGACAATTTCCAATGCCATTGCCGCGCTATTGGCCAGTCGCATGGCTTTTGACGCGTACGGTGAGGCAGACACAGTTTCCTTGGCGATTTACTTTGGTGCGGGACTTACGGCTTATGCGGGGGCTGGGTTTCTGAATTTCTTCCTCAATCGGACCTTTGTTCCGAACGCCGTGTTTCTTTACGTGGTACTGACGTTTGTAGGTTTTCTGTATGTAGTCCTGTTTACCAAGTTGGACAAGGCATTCGGAGAAGCCGCAACGGTGGACTGGCGACTCATGCGTGCCGGCACGCTGATCTTATTTGCTTTGTGGGTCTTGGCTGCGCTGGCGCTGGCTTGCTCGACTCGGCTGGATGTCATACCGACCTTGGCTATTTGTTCGGTCTTTTTCCTGTTGGGATTGACGTCCGATCACTTTTTTGGGCGTCCCGCGAAGGAGGGAGTCTTGTGGGCGCAGTTGTGCTATACAGTGACACCGAATTGGCAGATTTTTTGGATGGCGGATGCTTTGGAAGGCAAGAAGAACATCCCCTGGGATTATGTAATTCGCGCCGCGGGATACCTTTTGGCGTATGTGAGCGCTTCGCTGTCCGTGGCGCTTTTGCTATTTGAAGACCGAGAACTGAGTTAAGGCCACGCTGGCCGCACTCTGGAAAAATCCGAGCTTTTACCCGATGGAACGTAACGTCTCAAAAAATGGATTGTTGAACTGGATGGCACTCTTGGGCGCCGGAGCAGCAATTGCTGTCTTGGCCAAGTCCTCTGGTTCCGCTACGGGCGAAGTGGGGGTGATTTACTTCGCCATTGGCTTCATGGTCTCCCTGGTGAGTTGGTTCCAGATGCACTTGGAGTCGCGCGAAGAAACCGAGCGCCTGGAGATGGGGGAGTTGGCCAAGTCACGCACTGGAACTGCCCTTTTTGAGGGATCCTCCGACGATACGATGTTGGCCAAAAAGGCCCGTCAACAGTTCGAAAAGTGGGCTGTGCCAGCCTTTACCATTATCTTACTGATCATCCAAGTAATGGCAGTTTGGTGGTATTATGACCGCATCACCAAGATGGAGCCACCCACGTCGAGCCAAAGTCTCTTTGCGCTCGCGATGTTTGCCGCCCTGGGATTAGTCCTGTTCCTACTCGGAACCTACTCCTCCAAGCTGGCCAGATATGAGGGGCATCGCCTCTTGCGGCCAGGTTCATCGGTCACACTGCTCGGCGCGATGATTTGTGCGGTGGGTGCGGTGGCGGAGGTTTTCGATTACCTGGGGTATCCCAAATACGACCGCTGGATTGCTTGGGTCCTGGTAGCCATTTTGGCCTTGGTGGCTTTTGAAACCCTTTTCGCGTTGGTATTCGAGGTGTTCCGGCCCCGCGTCAAGGGCAAGGAAGTGCGCTTAGTTTATGAGAGCCGTCTGATTGGGTTGCTCGGGTCTCCTGGCGGTTTGTTTAGCACAGCCGCCCAGGCCTTGGATTATCAATTTGGATTCAAAGTCTCGGATACTTGGTTTTTCCAATTTCTCCATGAACGCCTCGGTCGACTCCTTCTCTTCTGGGCAGGCCTGTTTTGGGCATCGACCTCCTTGGTATTCTTAGAACCGCCGGAACAAGGATTGCTCGAACGCTTTGGAAACCCGGTCGTGTCACGAGGGATTCTTGAACCTGGATGGCATTTGAAATTGCCTTGGCCCATGGATGCGGTTCATCGCTACCCGGTTCGGTCGCTCCAGTCCTTTAACATTGGATTCGAACCGGATCCAACCAAGGAAAAGGAACGGACCCTCCTGTGGACCGTGCCTCACTATAAGACGGAAGTTCATATGTTGGTCGCGAGCCGCGAACAAACTCCAGTTATCGAAGGCGGCACCCAACAGGCGGTTCCGGTCAACTTTCTCGCGGTCAGCATCCCGGTTCAGTTTACTATCAACGATGTCCGTGCCTGGGCTTACAACCACTCCGGGCCTTCCGAGCTACTCGAGCGAATCGCAAACCGGGAAGTCGTCCGTTACCTGGTCAGTGTCGACATGCTCAAAATCATGGGGGAAGGACGGCTGCAAGCGGCCGAAGAAATGACCAAGCGTATCCAAAATGTCGCAGATCAACACAAATTGGGCGTATCGATTGCTTTCGTGGGCGTTCAGGATTTTCACCCACCTCCTGGAGATAAGGATCGTCCGGTCGCGGCAGCCTTTGAGAAGGAAGTTGGCGCTTTGGCCCAAAAGGAAGCGCTGATCTTGGAAGCAGAAGGGGATCTCGCCGAAGCCATACCTCGCGCGACGGCAGAGTCGTTGAAACGCGTCAACGATTCCAAAGCGGCCTCAGCGATTAAAGTCGAACTCGCCCTCGGTGAAGCCGACCAATTCGAGGCTCAACGAAAAGCCAATGCAGCCGCTCCTACGATGTACCGAGCTCGGACTCAATTGGAAACATTATCACGAGCCATGGCCAAAGCTCGAAAGTACGTGATCGCTTCGACCAACGAACACCGCGTCATGCAGATTGATCTCCAAGAGAAAATCCGGGATGACCTTCTGGATGTGAAAATCGATTCCCCAGACAAACCCAGCGAGAAATGATACGTGATTGGAAACCCATCATCCTATCGCCCATTGCCCCAGTGCTGATCAACAAGCCCAATTCCGTTCCAACAACGAGACCCTCCGCGAGAGACCCTTTTAGATCGATATGAAGAAAAACAACGTCAGTATCGCCATCGGCGGCATCTTGATCGTGATGTTCGTCTGCCTGCTCTTCTTCTTCCAGGTACGCACCACCGAAGTGGCTGTCGTCACCCGGTTCGGGAAGATCTCCCGCCCAATCAAGGAAGCCGGAATGAAATGGCGCCTTCCATGGCCCATTGAAAACGTTTTTAAGTTTGAAAGCCGCCTCCAGAATTTCGAACGCAAGTTTGAAACCACACTGACCAGCGACGGTAAAATGGTCTTGGCGACCATCTTCGTCGCTTGGCGGATCTCCGAGCCCGAGCGTTTCCTGGAGAAGTTCGACGGCGATGTCGCGAAAGCGGAAAACGCCTTGGAGAATGTCGTGCGCAACGCCAAAAACGGCGTCATCGGCCGTCATGTGTTTAGCGATTTCATCTCGCCAGATCCCAACAAGGTAAAGTTTGAGGAGATGGAAAAAGAGATGCTCGCCGAGATCCAAAAAACCGCACTTTCCGTTTTTGGCATTGATGTTCAGTTGTGTGGGATCAAGCAGTTGGGGTTGCCAGAAAATGTGACTGCCGATGTGTTCAAGCGCATGAAGGCGGAACGCGAGCGTCTGGTGAAGAAGTATACGGCCGAGGGTGAATCACGCGCCTTGGAAATCCGCAGCGAAGCCAACCTCAAAAAGGAAGAGCTCCTCGCCAAGGCCAAAGGGCAGGCCGCTCGGATTGTGGGTCAGGCGGACGCGGTCGCTTCGGAGTCCTACCGCGTTTTTGAAAAGGAACCAGAACTGGCGAAATTTCAGTTCGAACTGCGAGCTCTGGAAAACTCGCTCAAGGAAAAATCCACGATTATCGCCGATCCCAATACGCCGCCCTTCAACCTGCTTCGGCCAGCCGGCAGTCATCGAAAAACCACAACCACTCCGGGTCGCTAATGGTTGAGACCCTTATAGGATTACTGCCATGAGTGACGGAAAGGAAAAATCCGGCAACCTGAAGGTGGCCCGCGGCGATACCGTGCCTACGGACGACGCGAGCAGTCAGGCGCTGAGCGAGGCATTGGGAAGTAGCGTGTGGCTGATGAAGGGCTTGGTCGCCCTCCTCACCGTTGCGTTTGTCGCTTCCTGCATTTTCACCGTAAAACCCAACGAAGTGGCGGTGGTGCTCCGCTTCGGACGTCCCCAGGGTGCCGGGGCGGAAATGGTGAAGAAGCAGGGACTCCATTTTGCCCTGCCGTTTCCCATCGACGAAATCGTCCGAATCAGAGTTGGTGAAGTTCAGACCGTGTATACCAAAACCCCTTGGGCATACATTGAACCCACGGAGGAAAGCGTTGGCAACGTCACGCCACCCAAAGATCGTGATCGGTTAAATCCCGCAGCCGATGGGCATGTGCTAACCGCGGACGGTAATATTCTGCACGTTCGCGGTGCCGTGAAGTACCGAATCACGGATCCGGTATCGTACGCTTTTCGTTTTGGCAGTGTCTCCAACCTGTTGGCGAATGCACTGAACAACGCCATCTATCACGCGTCGTCGACCTTCCAGGCCGATGCCGCGCTCTACAAAGATCAGGCCGGATTCCGCGAAGCGGTGCGCCAGCGTTTAGAAAGCTGGATCCTTCGGTCACAGTTGGGGGTCACCATTGACCTGCTGGAAATTCAGACAGCCGCGCCGGGTTATGTCGCCGATTTCTTCGATGCCGTGACGAGGGCCGAGCAAGCGCGCAGCACGCGCATTAGCGACGCTGAAGGTGAGGCCAACGCGATCGTTGGCAGGGCCAGCGGTGAAGCCCAGGCTATCCTGTCTGGCGGCATGGTCTCCAGCAATGCGCTGGTACAAGCCGTCTCGGCCGAAGCCGACGCCTTCTCCAGGCAGCTCGAATTCTATAGGCGAGATGAGGATCTTTTCCGCAGCCGACTACTTGCCGATAGCCTGACGCGCGTCATGACTAATGCGAACCATGTCTTCTGGTTGGAATCCGATGAACTTCGGTTGCTCTTGAACCGCGGGCCTCAAACGCCCGTCAAACCGCCGCAGGGCACTTCAGCCACTCCATAATGTGCCAGACCGCCGTGCTCTTTAGTTCCTTTTTCACGCCTATCGATTTGTCGCCATGCAAGTAACTTCACTCATCAGTCAGCAGGACGATTGTCAGGATTGCGGCCATGAACACTCCCACACGAATGTGCAGCTCTCCTACACCTTGGTGGGGTTGATCTTTGTTCTGAACTCGTTCCTGATCGACTGGACTTTTGCCAAGGGGACCATCGTTTCAGGGCTCAGTGCCTTGGTCGGCACATGCATCCTAGGGTTTCCTATCCTGAGAGTGGCATTTCTCGATCTATCGAAGGGCCGACTGACCATCAACGAACTCGTCGCCGTGGGTGTACTGGCCTGTGCGGTTTCGGGCAATTATGCCAGCCCGAATGAGGTAGCCGGAGGGTTTCAGACTGCCGGCATCGTGGCGTTCTTCATGCTGTTGGGTGAAATCATTGAGACTCGCACGGCCATCGGAGCCCGGGCATCGATCGAATCGCTCATTAAGCTCACGCCCACCCGGGCGCGACGCCTGGTAAACGGCAAGGAAGAGGAAGTAGCGGCCAAGGATTTGACCGTAGGCGATCTCATTCGCATTCGGCCCGGTGACAACGTTGCCGCCGATGGGTTGATTCAGGTAGGCCAGGGTTCCATCAACCAAGCCAACATTACAGGCGAATCACTTCCAGTCGATAAGGGTCCCGGCGATCAGGTTTTCGCAGGTACCATTAACCTGACTGGCGCCTTGGAAGTGAAGGTCACCAAGGCTGGTCAGGATACAACCATCGGAAAAGTTCGTGAGTTGATTCTCGCTGCTGAAAAGACTCGGCTGCCATTCATGCGCATCGTCGACCAGAACATGCGTTATTATACGCCATTCGTCCTGGTAGTAGCCGCACTGGTCTGGGCGTTTACTCGAGATCTGAACCGAGTGATTACAGTCCTCATCGTGGCCTGCCCGTGCGCCTTCATTCTGGCGACGCCCAGCGCCATGGTCGCCGCCATCGCCGCCGCCGCACGACTCGGTGTCCTCGTCAAAAATGTGGGAGATCTCGAGTTGGCTGCACGCATCAGCGCGTTCGTATTCGATAAGACTGGAACACTGACCACCGGCAAGCTGGTGGTGAGCCGTTTGAACCCATTGGGCGAGACCACCGCAGCAGAGTTGCTTCGCATCGCCGCTAGCGCCGAGAAATTGTCCAACCACCCCACGGCTAAGGCCTTGGTCCAGTTGGCTGATGAAGCCGGAGTGCCACTAGCCGATGCCACCGACTTTAAAGAATCTGCCGGCCGAGGCATCAGCACCCTGGTGGAAGGAGCTCGCGTCGTCATCGGTCGTTCTGCGTGGCTCAAGGACAATGGTGTCAGTGGTGACTTTCTGAAATCGGTGGACCTCAACGAAACCGAAGGCTTCAGCCTTTTGTTTGTGGCGCGTGACGGCCAGTTCGTTGGCTGGGTGGGACTTCAGGACCAAACCCGGGCCGAAGCCAGCGAGGCGCTCGAGGGACTCCGAGAAACCGGCGTCCGGCGGATTGCCATGGTCAGCGGCGATCGCCAACCGGTGGCCGCGCGAGTGGCGAAAGAGATCGGTATCGAGGAAGTCGTCGCCGAATGTCTCCCTCAGAACAAGGTTGAATACGTCAAGCAGATGAAGGCGAAGGGGTATCGCGTCGCCGTCGTCGGGGATGGAGTGAACGATGCGCCGGCGCTGGCGGCTGGTGACATTAGCATCGCCATGGGAGCTGCCGGCAGCGAGGTGGCCATCCATAGTGCGACGATCGCTTTGATGAGCAATGACCTCCGTCGATTGGCCTTCTTGGTCCGGCTTTCACGCATGACCCGGAGCGTGATCAATCAAAACTTCATGTTCGGAGTAGTGTTCATCATCGGTGGCATTTCGTTGTCCGCTATGGGGTACCTGAATCCCATTATCGCGGCCATGATGCACAATGCCGGATCACTTTTTGTCGTCTTCAATAGCGCTCGACTCGTCCGTCAAGGCGAGGAACTCGAGCCGCATCTGGTAGCAGAATCCGTGGCGAACCTCCCGACGCCACCTTCGGTCAAGTTCGCCACTTAAGCTCCTGTTCCTTCGAAGACCGACTCCTTACGCTTATGGCCGCGCTGCCCAAATCCACGAAACCACCCGAAACGGAGGCCGTTATCCGTGTCACGGGATTATCCAAGACGTTTAAGGACTTCTGGGGTCGCCCTAAAGCGCGCGCCGTGGACAATGTCGACTTCGAGGTCCGCCGCGGGGAAGTGTTCGGATTGCTCGGGCCTAACGGCTCTGGCAAGTCGACCACAGTCAAGATGTTGCTCGGGTTATTGTACCCAACGAAGGGCCACATCGAAGTGTTCGGCAAGTCACCTCGTGATGTGGCCACCAAATCCCGTATTGGATATCTGCCGGAGGAGAGTTATCTCTATCGTTATCTCAATCCAGGCGAGACCCTCGATTTCTTCGGAAATCTTTTTCAACTGAATTCCGTCGAGAGGCGCCAACGCACGGAGCAATTGATTGAAATGGTAGGACTCAATCAAGCGCGCACACGCACTGTTGGCGAGTTTTCCAAAGGCATGCAGCGCCGTATCGGTATCGCGCAGGCTCTTATCAACGATCCCGATCTGGTGATCCTCGATGAGCCAACTGCCGGCCTCGACCCACTTGGGTGCCGCGAAGTGAAGGATCTCATCCTGGCACTCGCCGCGCGCGGCAAGACTGTTATCCTGAGCAGCCACTTGTTGGCCGACGTGGAAGATGTGTGTGATCGAGTGGTAATCTATTACGGAGGACGCATCCAGGCCATGGGTTCTTTGAGTGAACTGCTTGCGGAACCGGACTCGGTGCAGATCACGACACCGGTTTTGTCCCGTGAAACCACAGAGAAGGTGCTTGGCATTCTTCGAGCTGAGGCTGGCGATCGAGTAAGACTGGGTTCGCCAACCCAGAATCTGGAGAGCTACTTCCTGGGAGTGGTGGAACGGGCACGCCAAAAGGCCGGAGCTGGAGTAGGCACGAGCGGGGCCACCAGCGGCAATCAGGTCGCCGACTTCATCCGTGCCGGAGCCTCTGCCATAGGAGATCCGGGACAATCTCAACGGGTTCTGGAACGACTCACTCGTTCAACGGCATCCTCCATTGAACCCACTGTGGTCCCAACTCAAAACAGCGCTCAGGCTGTCGATGCTGCGAAACTCGAGGCGCTAACCAAGGCCGAAATCTCGCCCACCACCGCCGAGCCATCACCACCGCCCACTACCTCAGAGGCCCAGGCTGCAGAACTCGCGAAAGCCAACGACAAATTGACGGGCCTGCTGGGAAAGAAGTGAGGTGCCATGAATCGTCGCTTTGAGATCTATCAGAATGACGCCGGGGAGCGGCGGGCGGTCCCTTGCGGATTCTCAGTAACTGCGGCGTTGTTGGACTGGATCTGGGCGCTCTTTCTGAACCTCTGGCTCGAGGCCGCTGCTTTGTTCGTTCTGAATGCGGTTCTGGTCGCGACACTCTATGCGGCAGATTCAAGTGCCATGGGCTACGTCGTGGCCCAGGTCCTGCAAGGAATCTTGATAGGGACCCAGGCCCGGCGTTTACGCGCGCTGTCGGCGGAGCGCCATGGCTACGCGTTTGTTTGCACAGTGCCGGGACGTAGTGGCGCTAACGCCATCGCCAAATTAGTCCAGGTCGGCGGAGAGCCCTTACCGGAATGGCGCGGGCGCCATTTCTTCACCCTGCCAGATTTCATCCCGGTAAGCTTGCGGCGCATCGGTGCCATGGCGTCACTCACCATCAAGGCAGCCTTTCGACTTCGTCTGGTCTTGGTATTGTTGGGGCTCCTGACGGTTGCGGTTTTTGTTTTGCCCTCGATCATTATTCACGATGGCAGCGCCCGCGGGTTCACGCAGATTGTACTGACATATAGTCTGGCGGCGATTACTGGAATTCTCGGTTTTACAACGCTTTGGCTGGCGTGTGGCACCTTGGCGAGCGATATCGAAGACTGTCAGATCCACGTGGTGATGAGCAAACCGATCCCGCGTTGGGAAATCTGGATTGGAAAATGGGTGGGGATTCTCCTGCTCAACGCAGCGCTGCTGACTTTCTCTGGATTCGTTGTTTTTTGTCTTCTTCTGGGTCGCTCCAGCCAGTTGCCGAAAGATCAGCAGGAGATACTTCGGAAAGAAGTATTGGTAGCACGCGCAGGAGCACGTGAAACGGTGCCGGATCTGAGGCCAGCGATTGAAGAACTCGTCGCGGAGCGTCTCAAGAAGGGTGACCTGACACCTGTGGATCGTCAGTTGGTCCGGAAGCAGATCACCGAACAGGTCAAAGCCCAAGCTCAAGTGGTTCCTTCGGGACAAATCCGGCGCTGGGTGATTGATCTGGGAGCGGGGGCGGTGGATCGATTACGAGACGAACCGCTGTTTCTGCGCGTGAAATTCTTCAGTTCTGAATATGCCAGTGATGGAGCGACATTTGCTTTCCGCTGGTTGATTGGTCCTCCGGAAAGCAGCACGCGATTCCCCATCGAAAACAGTTTGGGCGCTGAGTCGTTTGTTGAATTTCCCATTGCTCCAAACCTCTTGGACAAAGACGGCAAATTGGTGATCGATCTTCAGAACTGGAACAATTTGGCGATCCTCTTCCCGCTGGAGGATTCCATGGAGGTGCTCTATCGAGAAGGTGGGTTCGCTCTGAATTTCGCCCGAGGCCTCGGTATCATCCTTTGTTGGCTCGCGTTGCTCGGCTCCATCGGCCTGGCCTGTTCGAGCCGGATGTCCTTTCAGGTCTCCTCGTTCGTCTGCCTCGCCATTCTCCTGGTGGCGTTTTCCGGTGGCACGATCAGCTCCGTCATCGAACAGGGGGGTATCATGGGTGTGGACCACGACACCGGCATGGTCGAAAAGAGCAACAGTATCAATCGCGCTTCCGTGGTGGTCTTCAGCGCTGCCAAACGGATCATCGGTGTCGCCCAGGATTTTTCACCGGTTGAATCGTTGAGCACCGGACGAAGCATCACCTGGGGCTTGCTTGCCCAGGCCTTCCTTCAAATCGTCCTATTCCTTGGCGGCAGCTTTGCCCTCGTTGGCATCGTGGTTCTTACTCGCCGCGAAATCGCCTTGCCCACCTGACGAATCGAGCCAACACCATGCGTCCGCTTAAACCCATCTTGGTGCTCGTATTGGCGATATCTCTCGTCGGTGTGTTCTTCTTCCAACGTGTCCTAAATCAACAGCGCGAGTCCGCCGGCCTGACCCGCACCGCCGTAATTAGCAACGCGCCTCCAGTGCTCGCCTTCACCACGGTCGCGCTCGGCGGATTTCGGGGGATCATCGCCAACATTCTCTGGGTTCGGGCGGCCGAACTTCAGGAGAACGGCAAGTATTTCGAGATGGTTCAACTCGCGGATTGGATCACGAAGTTGCAGCCACACTTTTCGCAGGTCTGGGTGAACCAAGCCTGGAACATGGCCTATAACATTTCCGTTAAATTCCCCAACCCCGACGATCGCTGGCATTGGGTGCTGCGCGGCATCGAACTGTTGCGCGATCAAGGCATGATGTACAACCCCCACGAAATTCTGATGTACCGGGAATTGGGTTGGTTGTTTCAACACAAAATGGGGGCGTACCTCGACGACGCTCACATGACTTACAAGCGGGAGTGGGCCACTTCCATGGAAGCCTTGTTGGGCCCGGGGCGGCCGGATTTTGAAACCTTGATCAACCCGGTGACCTCGGGACAAAAAACCTCGTCTGAGTTGCTGCGCGCAAAATACAAGATGGATCCTGTGTTGATGAAGGAAGTGGACGACACCTATGGGCCGCTCGAGTGGCGGTTGCCCGAATCGCATGCGATGTACTGGGCGAGTGCCGGACTCAAATTCGCCAAATGGAATGGCAAACCCGAAGAGCAGTTTGTCATGCTTTGGCGCGAGATCTATCAGCCAATGCTGGTAGCGTTTCAACGCGGCCGTTTCATCACAAACAAGGCCGACAAAACCATTCAACTCGGACCAAATCTTGCGATGGTTCCGAATGTATCGCGCGCCTATGAACGGGCCATGACCAATACGCCCGACATGCGCGAACACATCGGAAATGCGCACAAGAATTTCCTTCGGGATGCGAGCTATTTCCTTTTCGCCAACAACCGTGAAAAAGAGGCTGAGAAATGGTTCAACCTGGGTTCCAGGTTGTACGGCACGAATTTCGCCGGCGGGTTGGATTTGGTATCCTATTCAATGGCCCAGATCACCGAGAACATCAATGAGACGTCCCCCGACAAGATCAAGGCATTGCTGGAGGGATTGATCATGCAGTGGGCATACAATCTCGCTATTGATGAAGAGGATCGGGCGGTCTCGTTGGAGCGAATGGCGACGTTGGTTCGCAACAATTACATGCAACGCATCGGCTCGAACAAGAGTTCCAAAGAACGACTGCCGATGCCTCCGATCCCAGAAATCAAACAGCAGGTGCTGTCCCGTGTGTTTCAAGCCGAAGACGGACTCCACCCAGAGCTGCAAAACGTCTTACGTTCCAAACTCGGTATTACGAGCACTCCAGTACCACTTGCCAAACCGGAACCTGCGGCCAAACCTGCTCCACCCTCTGGGACGCGACCCGCGTCCAAGTCCAATTAAAGGTTTTTTGGCCGACGCGAGGGCGGATGGCGGAGCAGCGTCGCGATCGCCACCAAGAGTGCTGCGAGGATGAGCAATGCCCCCATGAAGAAGGGTGCTCCTGGAAGAAGAATTGGCGCCCGATCACTGATGAAATAGCCAAACAGGGATGTGGATAGCAACGGTGCAATGAACCCTGCGACGCTCCCCAAACTGGCCAGCGCTCCCTGGACCGCACCCTGCTCGTTGGCTTCAGCGCCACCCGTAATCAACGCCTGGGTTGCGGGGGCACCAATGGCTCCCAACGAAGCCAAGGCCACGATCGAGTAGAGCATCCAACCCTGCGTTACCGCACCATACCCGATCAAAGCCAAAAAGTTGATGCAAAGGCCGACAATCAGTGCCTTCGGTTCTCCCATTGCCGGAACCAACCATCGCGCTAATCCGCCCTGTACAATCGCTACGGTCAAACCGACGATGGCCAGAGAAATTCCCACTTGGCCCGCAGTCCATCCATACCGGTAACCCGTATACAATACCCAGATGCTATGCGTGGAATATTGTCCGACGCTCAAGAGGAAGAAACTCACTGCCAAACCCAGGACCAATGGGTGACGCCTCAATGAGGTGAATGATCCCACCGGATTCGCCCGGCCCCACGAAAAGGCCCGCCGATTTTCGGGCGCCAGGGATTCCGGAAGAACCAATAGTCCATAAAGCCAGTTGATGAGTGTCATGGCCGCTGCCACTAAAAAAGGAAGGCGAAGATCCCGGCCACCCAGCAATCCTCCCAGTGCCGGACCTGCAATGAAACCAAGACCAAAGGCAGCGCCGATCATTCCAAAATTGGCCGCTCGCTTTTCAGGGGGACTGACATCCGCGATATAGGCGGATGCCGCTGAGATATTCGCCCCGGTGATTCCGGCGACGACGCGCCCGACATAAAACCAACTCAGTGTGGGTGCAAACGCGAGGAGCAGGTAGTCCAGCCCGGAACCGAATAGCGATCCCAAGATCACCGGCCGGCGACCGAATCGATCGGAGAGACTTCCGAGGATCGGAGAAAAGAGGAACTGCATCAGGGCGTACAGTGCTCCAAGCCATCCGAAAGTATGCGAGGCGGCTGAAACGTCGCCACCCTCCAGCTGCTCGATTAATTTCGGCAGGATCGGAATGATGAGGCCAATGCCGAAGATATCGAGGAACAAGGTGACCAGAATGAATCCCAGTGCGGGTTTGTATGTGGTCATTGTGGCCATTGAATCAACTCCAGGTGCAGAGTCGTTCCACGTAATCGGCCGACCCGTCACGCAACCAGCCATCGAGTTGGGCCTGGTCCTTCAACTGTTGTCCGCGCAGTCGAGGAACCACCAGAAACTGGCATTCAATCTCCGCCAAGCCCGTGAGATCGCTCCAAAGCTTTTCAAATTGGGCGACCGGGAAAATGTCTTCTTGTCCATGGCCCCAGCGCTTTTTGACATCCTTGAGAGTCACGTACGTGGGAAGTCGGGAAGCAAGACCCCGGATGGCTGCGGCGATCTTATCTGAATTTCCTTCAAGAATGTCGTCTCGTGTCAGGCCGAATACCCGCAGTAGCGAATCAAGTTGGATCCACGTGGTCATGGAGTTGTAATAACTCAACCCAAATTCCGCCTCCTCACGTGTCATGGCCAATCCTTCCATAATTCTCAGGCGGCCATTGACCCGGGCCAATCCTCCACCCCGATCCTCCAACCGGCGCTGGATCACTTCAAATGACAAACAAGCCCCGCCATCGATGTGTCGCCCTAGGTACAAGGGATCGGCATTGACGCCGCAAGTATCGATGTTGTGTAGCAACAGCTGTCTTAGATTCGGCCGGGCACGGAGCAGTTGTGCCAGCACACCATTTCGCAACAAGTTTGGAATCTCATAAAAATGCCCGACTGGATGGAGGCATTGGGATGGAAGGTTCTCGGTATAATCTGCCGCTTCGCCAATGGTCTGTGCCCAACGGATCAAGGCCGACCGCAGACTATCCCGGACTTTCTGCTGTTGTTCGTCCAGCAGTTGCTGAGGCATCTCTTCCCACTGAAATCGCAAGTCGCGTTCCATCGGAATCATGCGCAGACCGACATTGCGCCCCTCGGATAGCAACAACGGACCTTCGTAACCATAGCGCCGAACCTTCTCCACAAAGTCCACCGTCGCGGTGTGGGTGTGGTAACTCGTCGTGAATATGTGAGGCAACGGCGCATCCAGCTCAAAGGTCTTGGCCAAACCGCGGCTCTTTGCCAGGTGCACTTCTAAAAAGGTACGGTGACGTCCGGATAGCTTGCAAAACGGGTGCAGCGCCTTGCAGACACCTGCACCTTGAGTCCACCGCGATCCGGCTCCTCCCGCCAGCGTCACAACCGCCACCTCCCCCTTGGCTAGTGCACGCAGACCGATCGCTCTCAGACGCTCATCGTCAGAAGTCCCCTCGGTCAAGTCGACGACCTCATCCGAGCGGACGTCCTCGATTGTGACATCGGTTCGCAATCGATTTTGTGCCAGCCCAATGCGCCCCTGGCGAAGATCGTTGCGGATCTGTTCGTGTTGGGCGCGGTCGAATCCATAGTGTTCCAGCAACTCAGCCAGCGTGGTGCTGCCATCCTGGGCGGTGCGACCACGCGGCAAGAGGGCATCAAACAATTCCTGCACCATGCTGCGAAGCTCCGGACGCGTGCGCGCTGCCACCGCGAATTTGTCGAGCTCTGACCGCTGTGCCGACGGCAACGCGTGGCGGTCCTGACGCAGCAGTTTTGGAACCGTCAGCGTGTAGTATCCCGGTGGCATCAACGCCTGTTCTCCCGTCAGCAACTCCGCATAGGTACCCCGCTCGTTGATCGCGTAATCGAACACCACAGGCTCCATCGCGAATGGAAGTGCATGCTGCAACTCACGGCGCGTCTGGCTCATGATCTCCTGCATCCGCGTCTGCGCCTCGCGCTTTCGATGCGGGGCAAAAATGAATCCCATACCGCCGCCAGACATGCCGCCCAGCATCCAAAACCCCCAGAAATCATCACCAAATGCCTGGCGGGCCCGGTCTATGAGCAATTCGGTGTAGTAGGTCGATGCCCAAGGGATAATTGTCTGGATCGGCTCTAGAAAATTTCGAGTTGTTGCTGCCGCCAACGCACGGATATCGCCACGCCGCAACGCATCAATGACGACCTTCAATACCGTCAGTGCGTCCTGCCGAGCATTCCACTCTGCGTGACAACGGAGCAAATACTTCTCGGTGACCATCTCCAGAATTGGGCCGACATTTTGGGCCATGCCACCGTGGACCACTACCAGCGAATCTTGCAGTGCCTGACGCGAGGAAGCCGGAATCTCGTCGTGCCCAAACACATAGTGCTTGGGCATAAGGCGCCCACGGGAGATGCCATACTCCGGATCGCCATCAGCCGCCTCAACACCTTCGATCAGTTTGATGCCGGGCCAGACACCACCGCTGTCTTGCCAGCCGCCGCCGGATCCGCCGAGCCACTCTCCGAGTAGTGCCCGTGCTAGGACCAGTCGACGTTCGTTTTCCGCCAGTGAACCCGTCAACGAACCCGCCTGTGCCGTGGCCCGCATGCAAACACTGATCAGGGATCCCAAGAGGTTGGTGGATACCGCCAAGCGTGAACCCTTCGGGATGTTGTTGACACACGAGACGATCTCAAGCCCTCGACCAGGTCCCACCAATCGCGCCAAGAGATCCCCAAGCTGTTGCCCTGAACCCTCGACGCCCGGGGGCACCAACCCACTCGCAATCACCGCTGCCTTGAGCAGGCCAAGATAATCTTTCGCAAAATCAAAAACATCACTCAGCGAAACCAAGTCTGCGGTTGCTCCCAAATCCACCGAGGTGAGACGCAACACAGGCTCATCCAATACGCGCAACCAGGCGCTGACCGGTGGCGAGGGTTCTGGATCGCGACCGCTCACACCCAAGTCTACCGACACATTCAACACGCGGGCGCCCTCGGGATAGTCCATGCCCAGGAAAAAAATGTCCGACCACGCCGAATGCGTCAGGTCCATCCGAACGGGTGTCTGCTCGCGCAAAATCGGATAGGTGCCGTCGGGGCTGCGTTGGAGGAGCAGATCGCGAATCCGCAGCGGTTGATCAGCGGGATGTCCCATACGGAACATCCATTGATTGCCTCGCACCGTGCGCACACTTCGCCGGACCTGATCCGCCAGGGTTTGGAAGGCCAAGCGATGATAGGCAGCAGCTAGGGCCGACGAGATGCCATCGCTCGGGCCCATGGATTCCTGCACACCTAAAAAGGTTTCGATGGCTTCTTCAAATCGTCGGTGGAGCAGCAGCTCGTAACCGCGAAACGGGATCAGGCTGGCCTGCGTCTGAGTCTTGGATAAGCCAATCAGCGCCGTTGGAACCTGGAACCGATGGATGGCATAAAGGAAGAAAAGGGCTCGGACGCGTTCATACAAGTTTTCTGACCGGCGTCGAAAGTCATCAAGTTCAGCGCAGGCAGCCAGCAGCTCGGCGGGGGACCATGCTCGGCAGTATTGGTTGAGTGATTGGTCTCGAACCGCGGGATCGTCAGATAAAATGAGCGGGAGCAGACTCGGCATAGCGACGTTCGATGAGACTCCGCATTTCCATGCCCCGCCGTCAACGTCAGGGGTACTCAACTGGACGCTCCAGGGCGCCGGGCATTTTTCACGTTTGCCTGCCGCAAGGCGCGCGCTTCGACGTAGGTTCCCAAGCAGTGAAACAGACTGCCCTTCGCGCCATGCCAGTCAATTCGACCCATGCTGGCATACAGCATCAACTTGGCACATCGGATCGCGATGCCTGCCAGGCTGGGCTGATGCGCCTCAATCAACCGGGCACTGATCCGGTGGTCGACCCGGCCTTTCGTGAAGAAGGCTTTGGCGGGACGTCGCGAGATATAGCGCACCTCGGCGGCGTGCACTGCTGCCACTTGATATCCCTGTTTCAATGCCCAGACATACCAATCCAAATCTTCGCCACCCGGTAGCGTTTCATCAAACTCGTGTTTCTCCCAGATCGCTCGGCGATACAGGCTGTTGGGATTTCCCGCGCCAAATCCGAATCCTTTCCGGAAATCCCCTTGTTCAAAATACGTGATTCCACCGGGCAATCCTTGATCAAAGTCGCTCATCATCAGTGGCCCCACAGCGGCCGCGACACGTAGGCCGAATTGCTCCCTGACGGCTTTGCGATAGAGATCCAAAAAGTCCGGGCGCACCGGAACTGTATGGGAACTCAAGGCAAGGACCCATTCGTGACGCGCCTGAGCGAATCCGACATTGAGAGCGCGGCCATAGCTGAAGTCCTTTGCCGCCAGGCGAAAAACATGTGCCCCATGGGCTGTGGCCAGCTCCAACGTGCCATCCGTAGAGCCGGAGTCTACCAACACTAACTGGTCGTCTGGCTGCAGACGAACGGCTTCCAGAACAGGCTTCAATGTGACCGCCGCGTTCAAGGTGCGGATCACGACACTGATAGGTGGAGAACTCATGCTTCGGACTGCGCCAACATAGTCCGCTCGAACTGGAAAGGGCAACCTCGAGGGAAAATGCTCTTGAGTTACTGATCCTCAGAAGACTCTGGTTGCATTTCGTCGTCATCTCGGCAGTTTGTTCACAGTGTCGTCGGAGCCAAAAAAATACCTTTCGCCCGCCCGAATCTGGGCCCGCCGCGCCGTCTGGCTAGTTTTTCTATTGGTGTTGGGATTGCGCTTCGTTTTTCCGCCATCCTCCCCGCCGCCACCACGCCCGTGGGATGGTCCGATCGCAGGGCCAACTCCAGGCTTCCAAAGGGAAGGCGATCGGCGGGGTGGACAGGGGTGGCGTCGCACTCGGCGATCCGATCCCGTTCCTTCGTTGTCAGCTCAATTGCCAACCAATCTCTGGCGGATACGGATCGAGTTCGCCCCTGCTGATGCCAACCTCTTGAGAGGCTACGTTTGGAATGGTTGGAACCGCGGCAATCCACAAGTAGTGGAACGCCCCGAGGTAAAGGCCACTATGCGTGAGGGTCACATGGTCTACACAAATGTGTCGGTTCATCTCAAAGGTTCCGCGGGAAGCTTCCGACATTTCGATGACCGACCAGCACTCACCTTGAACTTCTCCAAGTTTGCCGCCGGTCAGAAATTTCATGGTTGGAGCAAGCTGTCCTTGAACAATTCAGTTCAAGATTCCTCGTTCCTCGGCGAAACTCTATCGCGCGAGTTGTTTGTGCTTGCGGGTGTGCCCGCCCCCAAAGCCACGCACGCCACCGTGGTTGTCGATGGGCGCGATCTGGGCCTCTATGTTGTAACCGAAGGCTGGGGCAAACCCTTCCTGAGACAACATTTCAAGGACGTCCAAGGAAATCTGTACGATGGTGGTTTCGTTCAAGATGTCGACGGATTGCTGACCGTGGTGTCCGGCGAGAAGCCGGATGATCATTCCGATATCCACCGGTTAAACGCCGCCGCGGATGAGCCGGATCGAAATGCGCGTTGGAAACGGTTGGAGACAGAGCTGGACACGGAACGGTTCATCACGCACCTCGCACTCGATGGTTTGATCTGCAATTGGGACGGCTATGGGATCAACCGAAACAACTACCGGGTGTTTCAGGACCGCACCCTCGGCAAAATGGTCTTCATGCCCCATGGTTTGGATCAATTGTTTGGTGGCGGCAACCGGATGAATCCCCAAAGCAGCATCCAGACGCCCATGCGAGGCAAGGTGGCTCGGGCGGTCATGTCCACATCGGAAGGCCGCAAACGGTTTCGAGAACGACTCGGAACCCTGCTAACCAACGTGCTCGTTGAAGCCCACCTCACCAACCGAGTTTACGAGCTGGCAGCGACCATTCGTCCGACACTTGCCGCCTACAGTCCGGACTTGGCTCGTGGCCATGACTACGAGGTGGAAGACTTGGTTCGCCGCATTCGAGACCGCATTCAGAGTGTCTCTGAACAGTTGAATTCACCAACACCACAACCAACGGCGTTCGACGTCTCAGGGGCGGCTAGTCTCACCCGCTGGGAGCCTCGACGCAGTCGGCAGGACGGGGTGCCCGTGACATTCGAACGATTGGAACCCGAAGGCGGACCAAAACTGTTGGTGATACGCGCCGAGGGCGGCGCCGGTATCGGCTCCTGGCGCACCCGCGTCACATTGGCTGCAGGTCATTACCGTCTTATCGGCCGCGTTCGATCTTCGTCACCAGATCCTCGCAATGGCGTCCAACTGCGCCTCTCGGGTTACCGACCGAGCTACGAGCCGTTGCGGGGTCTGGACTGGCAAGCCCTGGAGTTCCGATTTGAGTTGGAGGAGGAATTGACCGAAAGCGAACTGGTGGCCGAATTCCTGGGCGCCTCAGGTGAAGCCCAATTCGATCAGTCATCACTCCGGCTGGAGCGGGTCCACTGAGCTGCGGACCGCTAGTTCTGTACCCGGCCGCCCCGGCCTGAACGCCGGGATTTCTGTCGCCAGCCGAGGGGGCTTGTTGCAGCGTCTGAAGAATTTCCCTGTGTGTGAATAAAAACTCTTCAACAACTGTGAGCTTGGCGCGGCGCATTGGTTTGTTTGATGCCACCATGTTGGTCATAGGCGGCATTGTGGGCGCCGGAATTTTCCGCAATCCACATGTTGTCGCCAAGGAAGTACATGCGCCCTTTCTCATCCTAGGCGCCTGGATTTTCGGGGGATTAATCGCCATGGCCGGGGCGTTCATTTACGCCGAGCTGACCGCCTCCCGCCCTGCGGTCGGGGGTCAATACGCCTATTTTAAGGAGGCCTACCACCCGGCGCTCGCTTTCGTTTATGGCTGGGCGTTGCTGCTCGTGGTCCAAACCGGAGGCATGGCTGCCGTGAGCATCACATTCGCCGATTATTCGGTGCAAATGGCCCGAACATTAGGCGCTGTCGGGCTCGTGGACTCGATGGATTCGATCGGGAGATTGCTGCCAGGAACGGATCCCGCGCAACCCGGCTCGGGTGCTGGAAAGCTTATTGCGATCCTTGCGCTCGCTCTCCTGACGTTGATCAATTGTCTGGGCGTACGTTTGGGCACCGCCGTGCAAACCATCCTCACGGTCCTCAAGATGTTGGCGATCGCCGGGCTGGTTGGATGCGGTTTCTTGTTGTTGAAACCCGCTTCGGGCGCCGTGACCACGGCGGCGGCGGATGCCACCGGCTTTGATGCGATCAGGCAATTCGGGGCGGCCATGGTGCCAGTCCTGTTTGCCTATGGTGGCTGGCAGACTGCGGCGTTCATCGGAGGTGAAGTTAAAAATCCCAAGCGCAACCTGCCCTTGGGACTAATCTTCGGTGTCTTGGGTGTCATCGCACTGTATTTGTCAGTCAATTGGGTATGCCTACGTGCGCTCGGTACTGCCGGATTGGCCCAGACACCGACCCCGGCAGCCGACGTTGCCAAGCTGGCCCTCAGCGAGCGGGGATCCTTCCTGATCTCTGCAGGAATTATCGTGAGCACCCTGGGATTCCTGAGTCAGGGAATGCTCACCGCTCCTCGCGTCTATTACGCCATGGCTGAGGATGGACTGTTTTTTCGCGTGTTGGCTCGGATTCATCCTGAGACCCAAGTGCCGGTGGCAGCAGTGGCGTTACAGGGGTTGACGGCTGTGATCATTGCATTGAGCGGACGTTATGAACAAATCTTGAACTATGTCATCTCCGTCGACTTTATCTTTTACGGACTCACCGCGACTTGCGTGTTCGTGTTTCGACGGAGAGAACGCCTAAACCCCAACGAAGACCCAATGGCCGTGAACCGTGGTTCCGAATCAACCGGAAGAGCTGGCACCGGTGGGCGCCGGTTTCGTATCCCCGGACACCCGTTCACCACGATCTTCTTCATCGCCAGTTGCTGGCTGGTGGTACTGAATTTGGTTTTCAAGTATCCCAAGGATAGTTTCTTTGGTTTGGTCATTATGCTGGCAGGAATTCCGGCTTACCTGTACTGGCGACGGCGGCAATTTGCTTCATGAACTCTATGCCTCGCATCCAGTCGTCGGAATACATGCATTGGGCTAAAACCTTACAGGCGGCCCGATTTAATCTCGCCAACAGCGGCGTATTCGCCATGCCCTTGCGCGAATTACCTGTAAAGTTGGAAGACCTCGAACTCAGCGGCCAGAGCTTTTATGGTTGGGGACCTCTCCAGGGCGCACTCTCCAAACACCTGGGCGTCCCGTCCGAGTGCCTCGTTCACGCCGTCGGAACGTCCCTAGCCAATCACCTGGCCATGGCCGTCACTCTCCAACCCGGCGACGACGTGTTGATTGAGCATCCTACTTATGAACTGCTCATCTCCGCTGCCAGTTACCTCGGCGCCAACATCCGTCGAATCCATCGCCGCTTCGATCAACGCTTCGGGATCGATCCGGCTGAACTTGAACGTTCACTCACGCCGCGCACCCGGCTGATCGTTCTCACAAATCTCCACAATCCGAGCAGCGCCCGCCTTGATGAACCCACGATACGACGGATCGCTGAACTCGGCCAATCCGTCGGGGCTCAAGTATTGATCGATGAAGTGTATCTCGATGCGGCGGCTCTGGCCGCTGCGTCGAATGATCGCCCTGCACTGACCACGGCATTTGGTTTGGCTGACAATATCCTGGTGACCAGTAGTCTCACCAAAGTTTACGGGCTCAGTGGCATCCGGTGCGGTTGGGTCCTGGCGAAGCCGGAACTCGCACAGCGCATGTGGCGACTCAATGATCTGTTTGGCGTCATCCCAGCCCACGCCGCCGAACGTCTCAGCGTCGTCGTCCTGGATAATTTCGAACGTGTCACCGCACGCGCCCGAACGCTGCTGAATACCAACCGGAAACTTTTAAACGACTTTCTGGCATCGCGTGAGGATTTAGAAAGCTGGCCGCTCGAAGCCGGTACCGTCGTATTCCCCAGATTGCGTGACGGTCGTGTGCAAGCTCTGTGCGATGTATTGCGCCAACGTTACGAGGCGACTGTTGTGCCCGGCCATTTCTTTGAAATGCCTGAGCACATTCGCATCGGCATCGGAGCGCCAACTGAAGTCACTGCAGAAGGCTTGCACCGGCTCGGGCAAGCGTTGGATGAAATCCATTAGTTTTTGAAATCAACTCCCAGGCTTCACCACGTTGGCAAACGTTGCGAATCCTGCCGCCTGTTGCCTCAAGCGCTCTACCAACTCGGGGTTCGTCAGTTGGCCCTCCGCGTCCAGCAGTTGACCGATGCCAGGCAGAAATACTCGATTTGGGTAGAGGAACGCGTTCCAATAACCAAAAATTGCCTGTAACTGCTCCACGCTGCTCACAGCACCCCACCTGCCAACGGCCAGTCCCACAAAACACACGGAACGGCTCTCAAAATTCTCCGGAAACTTGAGTTGGTCAGTAAACAGTTTTAGGACACCGGGCATGGACCAGGTGTATTCAGGGGTCACCACCACGCCGTCAACGGTGCCAGTGATCAGATCAATCAACACGCCATCTAATGACTGGGGAAACCTTGTTCAAAATGGAAACGCCATCCCGTCCCAATACCAGTAGCGCGGTAGAAAGGGCATCCGACTCTGTAGCCGTCGGGGTGACAACCATGGCCATTGTCGCGTGCGAAACCGGCTGAGCGGTCCGTGGATCCAAAACGTGACCCCGGACAAGGCCCTTGTCGGTAAACGATTTGCCCCAGGCCGCAGACACACTCAGGGACTCGTCCCTCAGGCATTCGGTGTGAACACCCCCACGCTCCTTGTCAGCAGAGTTAGGCGGCAGCGCGATGGTCCACCCTTCTGCGTCTGGAGGATGCCCAATCGCACAGACCGTACTGGTACCACCATGGATCAGAGCACTTTCAATTCCAGCGTCGCGTAAACAATTCACGGCGTGATCGAGCGCATACCCCTTACCAATTGCTCCGGGATCCAACATGACTCCAGGCTGATCAAAACGCACCGCGCCTTGAGCATTGTCGAGATGCACATGCTGCCAACCCACACAGCGGCGAGCCGCTTCTAATAGAACAGGATCGGCAAGCGCGCCCGAGCCACCAATAAAACCCCATGCACGGAGCAATGGCGCTGCGGTGATGTCAAAAGCACCCTCCGTGATGGCGGTCAAATCTCGCGCTTGTTGCAAAAAGCGAAAAACACGGGGATCAACTCGCACATACTCGTGGGCAGCGAGAGCATTAATCCTGGCTAACTCACTGTTGGGGCGGTAAATGTTCAGCAACGATTCCCAAAGATCCACTTCATCAAGTGCCTCCTCGGCAGCGGCGCGCAAAAAAGCCAGATTGGAACCATGCATGGCAATCTCAAAACGAGTCGCCATGGCGAGTCTTGCCACGGTCAAGGTTGGTTGAAGTACTGGCACCGACTCAGCCACAACAACATACTGGTTGGCGACATGGAAGGCCCAAAATTGTATCAATCCGTCATTCACCAAAGCTTTTCGAATGCAACATTTACATTTTCTTTGTTGCAATGAGTCGCACAAGCGAGCAAACGTTGACCTTAGATTAACGGCGGGATTGTCCCGTCAAGTTGTGGACGCAATTGTGCTCCAAGATGTAACACCCCAGTAGCGCCAAAATCTTCTTGCCATTGGGGCTACATCCTCCGCCAAATGCCGTTAGCAAACTGAATAACTTAAAAAAATGAACAGCACTCATGTGTATCTGCTGCGACGACTCTGCGTTTTCGTCGTTGCCGTTGCGGCTATGGTCCTTTCTTTTGGGAAGGCCTTCGCCCAATTCACACTGACGCAAACCGTCCCGATCACGATTAACGACAACTCCACGGCATCCCCGTATCCATCCGCAATCGTGTCGTCGAATCTCTTAGGCATAATCACGAAGGTGACGGTGACGCTGACTGGGATGAACCACGGCTATCCAGACGACGTGGATGTGCTGCTGGTGGGGCCCAATGGCAAAAAAGTGATGCTAATGAGTGATACCGGTGGCGGTGTGGATTTGCGCGGAACGGACATCACCTTTGATGCCACCGCGACTCCAAGCCTCTCCGACGAAGGCGCCATTGTCACAGGTACCTACAAACCTACGGACATCAATGAGGCACAAGAAATCTTCTCCACAGTGACGGCGCCCTACGAAAATTCACTGGCTGATTTCGTCGGCGAGAATCCGAACAACACGTGGCAGCTGTACGTGAAGGATGATTCCTTCAGCGACGCCGGATTCATTACCTCATGGAGCCTGAACCTCTTTACCACGCCACTCATTGGTTTGGTCACCAACATAGTTAGAACCGTTGAAGATGTGCCAGGGACACTGACACTCACCTTACAGGACAGTAGCACAGCTGCCGCCGTTCTGACAGTGACTGGAACCTCACCGAATCTGAGTTTTGTCAACACCAACGGGTTTAGCTCCACGGGAACTGGTTTGGAAAGGACGTTGACCATTACGCCGGTTGCCAATGCGTTCGGCACCAACACGCTCACAGTGACCGTGAGCGATGGGCTCGGAACCGCTAGCACGAACTTCACGTTCATTGTGACGCCGGTTAACGATGGCCCTTCCATCTCGTTGAGCACGAATCGTGTCTTCACCACGGCGGGTAACGTCACAACCACGTCCAACATTGTTACGGCAGTGATCAGCGACATCGACACCGATATCTCCGCCTTGGTGCTCTCTTCGGTGTCTGCCAATCCAAGCGTGGTCGCCGACGGTGCGGCAGTCTTCACCGCCGGAACGGGCGGCACCAATACAGTAGTCATCGCACCAAACGCAGGCGCGACCGGTGCGGCCATCGTCTCATTACGCGTCTCTGACGGTGCCATCACCAACTCAGCCGATGTCGAAGTCGTCGTTAACCCGGTCACTTATGCCGTTTTCGGTAATGGGGCTCCGATTCGCATCAATGATGCAACCAACGCCACTCCATACCCGTCGATCTTCAGCGTTGCCAACATCCCGGGGAACATCGCCCGATTGTCCGTTGTTCTGGCCGATGTCAATCACTCGAACCCTGCAGATCTCAAGGCCCTGTTAGTCTCCCCCTCAGGCCGGTCTGTGGTGCTGATGGGTGGCGCCGGTGGGGCAAATGCACTCAGCCGCACACGCATCACTTTTGATGAGAATGCCGCAGCCACAATTCCAAACGGAGCTGCCATTACCACGGGTGCATATAAAACCGCCGACTACATCCCAGGCACGACACTCCCAGCTCCAGCGCCCTCCACAAACATTTCAACCACCGGACTAAGTGGTCTGAATGGTTCTGATCCCAATGGCACTTGGTCACTCTACGTGATCGACACAGCGAACGGAAGCACGGGAGCCATCACTGGCGGTTTCCTTGTCAACATCTTCCCAGCGCCAACGATTAACGGCATAGAAACAAAATATTTCACCGATGAAGATACCGCGTTCACGGTAAATTTCACGGTGGCGGATTTCGATGGAACCGTTACGAACGTTACGGTGAGCTCTGGTGACGCCAGCCTGTTCACAGGGGTCGTGACACGAACTGGGAACAACGTCGCATTAGTTGTGACACCTGGTTCCAATCGCTTTGGCACCAACACACTGTCGGTCGTCGCGACGGACAACAACGGTTTCATTGAAACTAAGACCTTCACCGTTGGAGTCAGACCGGTAAACGACACACCCACGCTTTCCAACATCAGCAAACAAACGACTCGAGCTGGTATACCGCTCGGACCGATTGGGTTTACCGTCGGCGATGTTGAAAGCGACCCGGGAACACTTGTAGTGACATTCGGTTCTAGCAATCAGAAGCTGATACCTACCAGTAACATTGTATTAACGGGAGCTGGAGCCAACCGAAGCATGACGATCTACCCAGCTGGCGTACTTGCCGGTAATGCGGAGCTGACAGTATTCGTCTCAGACGGATCAGCTTCCAGCAGCAAAACCTTGGAAATCGCGGTGACCGATGCGCCAAATCCGCTGTTCGAAAATCCGGGCCTAATTACGTTCAATGAAAACACAACTGCCTCGCCATATCCAGCCAGCATCAATGTGAGCGGGCTACTCGGATCTGTAGCGAGCATCAAAGTGACACTTATCGGGTTCAATCACACAGGGCCTGATGACGCAGACATCCTCCTCCAGGGACCAACTGGTAAAAAAGTCAGTCTGATGAGCGATGCCGGTGGAGTTAATGGGGTAGTAAACGCTCAAATTGTCTTCGATGGTGCCTCGGGCAATCTCTTGCCGGATGAAGCGCAAATCGTGTCTGGAACTTTCGCTCCTAGCAACTACGGAGGCGCTGAAGTGTTCCCGCAGACGACTACCAATGTCGTGGATTCGAGCCTCACTACATTCGTCGGAACCAACCCAAATGGTGTATGGTCACTCTTTGTTCTAGACGACGAAACTGGTAACCGCGGTGCGCAAATCAGTGGTGGATGGCATCTGAGCATCCAAACACAGCCTGTGCTGTCCTCCATCCCGACACAGACGACTACTGAAGATACAGCATTGCGAGTCGGACTGCTGATTGGTGATTCTCAACCTGGCGTAAATTACACGATCACACCAACAGCTGGAACTCCGGCAACATTGGTTAAAGAATTCAGGCTTGAAGGAACTGGCGCCAGCAGAAGCTTGACGATTGTGCCAGGAGGCAATCTCTCGGGCACCAACCAAATCAATGTTTCGGTGAGCGACGGTGTGACGACGAGCCAGACCAGCTTTGAATTCCGCGTCACGCCAGTGGACGATCTCCCAGCGATCTCCGGCATCGCTGACCAACGCATAGCTGCAGGTCTTCCATCTGCTGAAATCCCCTTTGTTGTCGGGGATGCGGAAACTGCTGCAGCTTCCATCACAGTGGTGGCCGTCTCCGGCGACACTGGACTAATCCCAGCCTCCGGCATCACGCTCGGTGGCAGTGGTGCGAATCGAACCATCATGTTGACACCTAATGGTGTCAGAACAGGTGACACGGCCATTACGTTGACGGCAACCGACGGAACCGGGCAAAAATTCTCCCGAGTTTTCAGTGTGGTCGTAGCTAGGAATCTCTCCTATGCGAACAACACGCGCATCAACATCCGAGACCGAGCGACCGGTGATCCGTATCCGGCAGCCGTCACGGTTCCGGCCGACGTGGCCGGTTTGGTGAGTAGCGTCAGCGTCACACTCCTAGGCTTTAGCCACCCTTATCCCGATGACGTGGATGTGCTTCTGGTCTCCCCGGAAGGAAGAAAAGTTGTCCTGATGAGCGATGCTGGTGGTGGAGTCGCCGCTAGTAATCTGCGGATGACCTTCACTTCGACCGGAAATCTCCTGCCTGATGAGGCCGCGTTGAGCTCAACGACATACCAACCTGCTGATTACGAGCCTGGCGAAACGTTGCCTGCGCCTGCACCGACAGGAGCCTATTCAACGAGTTTGGACGCCTTCCGTGGAGCGAATCCAGTCGGTGAATGGAAACTATTCGTCAATGACGACACGTTCCCCGACGGTGGTTCGATCGAAGGTGGATGGTTCCTAATCCTGGATGTCGGACCGACACTCACCACAATCGGCGCTCAGTCCACTCGAGAAGATGTACCCTTAGTCCTGCCCATCACCATCAACGATTCCGATACTATTGCATCGAATGTTGTGATGACTGCGACCAGCAGTGCCGATAGCCCTGCCAATCTGCTCTCAAGTCTGCGAATTGAAGGCCTGGGTGCTACACGTAACCTGATTGCCGCGCCATCAACCAACATTTTTGGTACGAACCTCATCACGCTCACGCTCACTGATGGACGCGCCACAAACTCCGCCACGTTTGGGCTGACAGTCACCTCTGTGGATGATGCCCCGACAGTGACCACAGTGACCAACTTGGTGAACATTAATGAAGATGGTTCCACCACAGTCACCTTTAACTACGCCGACATCGATTCCGTGGTTGGAAACAGCAACGTGGTCGTCGTGACCTCCAACCAGGTTTTGCTACCAAACCACAAGAACAATATAGTTCTGGGTGGTGGAGCGGGCACAGCCACATTGGAACTGACACCGTTGGCCAATCAGTTTGGTGACACCGTGGTGACATTCTCCATCACTGACCGCAATTCAACCACGTCTACGAATGTGACATTGCGAGTCTTGCCCATCAATGATGCGCCGACCTTCTCGGTCATCACCAATCGGACTGTCATTGCTGGTAGTCCGTCGGAGATCATTCCGTTCACAGTGAACGATGTGGAAACAACTTCCACCGACTTGAGCGTCAGGGCTACCTCCTCCAATCAAGCGCTGATTCCGGATTCAAACATAATACTTGATGGAACTCGGGTTGAACGCAGTGTGCAGGTCACTCCGATCGGGGTGGTCGGCGGTACTGCGACAATCAACGTTATTATCAGCGATGGCGCTTTGTCAGTGACCAACAGCTTCGTGGTAAACGTAAATCCAGCTCCTGGATCTAACTTCATCAATACCACACCGATTGTTATTCGAGACAACAATACGGCTACCCCGTTCCCGTCCACCAACGTCGTGAGCGGCGTCGCCGGAGCTGTTCATCGTGTGTTCGTCACATTAGACGGGTTAAGCCATCCAGTTCCCGATGATATCGACATGCTTCTGGTTGGTCCTGCAGGTCAAAAAGTTATCCTGATGTCGGATGCAGGCGGAAGGAATCCAATAAACAACGTCAGGCTCCGATTCGACGATCTTGGACAGAGTCTTAGGGACGAAGGTCTGATCGCTTCTGGGACTAACCGTCCAACGGACTTCGAAGTTAGTGATGCATTCCCCTCAGGTGTTCCGGCCGGGCCATACTCCGACAGCTTGGCTGTATTTAAAGGCACGAACCCCAATGGGAATTGGCTGCTCTACGTCATGGATGATTCTGCTCCGGTCGCCGGGAGGATCAACAATGGATGGTCAATAACCATTGAGAGCGCGCCCACGATCGCACTCACTTCTTCGACATTGGTGACGTTCAACGAAGACACTACTGCGAACAGCACATTCACAATTGCGGATCCGGCTACAACCGATCTGAGCACGTTGCAACTCAGTTTCAGTGCGTCGAACCCGACACTAATGCCTGCAGGCAGCGTCACGTTCTCACGCAGTGCTGGTAATATTACTGCTCTACTAAGGCCCGCGGCCCATGAGTTTGGGACAAACAATCTCACACTGACTGTGACACGCGCCGACGGCGCTACGTCCAGCACGGTAGTGAACATGAATGTTCTGCCTGTAAATCAACCTCCGACCATTTCACGGTTGACGCAGAAAACGACTACGGAAGATCTGCCCTTGAGCTTCATCTTCATCGTAACGGATTTTGATACCGTGGTGACGAACCTCATGTTGACTGCCACATCAGGCAATCCAACGTTGATCACGAGCACCAATCTGTTGCTGCTCGACAGCACCAACGTCTTGGCTCGGATGCCTTCCAATGAAATCCGATTCACCTTGCGGCCCAATACAGATCAGATCGGTAATTCCCTGATCACAATTACAGTAACTGACAAGGTTGACGGGGGAATATCGCCCGTGATTAGCACGTTCAACTTCGTTGTGAATGGAATCAATGATCCTCCGACGATCACTGGAGTTGCAAACATCGGAACGCAAGCGGGTGCTCCCAGCGCTGCTGCTTCCTTCAACATCAGGGACGCGGATTCCGCAACGGTGAACCTGACAGCAACCTCGTCGGATCAGGCCTTGATCAAAAACGCTTCTATCGCCGTAACCCGTGGCATTGGAGGTAGTTTACCTGGTGTTCAGACAAACACTGTGGTTGTGACACCCGAAGCAGGTGTGGAAGGAAAAGCAACAATCACGCTCACCATCACTGATGGAACAACGACCAATGCGACTGCCTTCGACGTAACCATCCGTCCCAGCCGCGATCGAGTCTTCGGAAACTCCAGCGAACTGGTGATTAATGGTAATGGCCCTGCGGCGACCTACCCATCCACCGTCGAAGTCAGTGGCTTGTCCGGTAAGATTAGAAAACTTGTGGTAAATCTCAATGGCTTCGCACACCGATTCCCTGATGACGTGGACATGCTATTGGTTGGTCCTCGTGGTGAAAAAATGGTGTTAATGAGCGATGCTGGTGGTGGAAGCTCAGTCACCAACCTTAACCTCAAGTTCGATGACCAAGCCTCCACGGTTGTTTCCGATGTGAGTTTGGCTTCCGGCACATTCCGTCCCTTCAATTATGAGGGAACGAGTAACGACAGTTTCTCGAGCCCAGCTCCTGCAGGGCCGTATGGAACGAATTTGGTGTCCTTCGTTGGAACATCACCAAATGGAACATGGTCCCTCTACATTACGGATGATACACCGTCCGATGCTGGAACCATCAAGAATGGTTGGAGTTTGGCCATCACCACTCAACCTCCCATCGAAGGATTGGCTGATACTACCATCGAGGAAGACTCGACCATTCGAATTCCCTTCACGATTGGCGAAGAAAGCTTCGTCCCAGCGGAATTCACTCTAAGTGCAGCATCTTCCAACTCCTCACTGGTTGTTGGAACCAATATCACATTCGCCGGATCCGGTACCAACTGGACTGCCACGCTCACCCCAGTGGCCAATGCATTCGGAACTAACGCGATTACATTTATCGCGGCGAGTGCCGACGGCTTGACTGTGAGTAACAAGTTTGCACTCACGGTGACGCCAGTGAATGACACTCCGTTCATTACTTCGGTCGCGGATCAGGTCATCACCGCAGGATCCAGCTTGGTCATTCCATTCAGCTACGGAGATGTGGAAACACCAAAACGAGATGTTGGATTCAGCATTCTGGTATCCAATACCGAGTTACTCCCCAACGGCAGTGTGTTTGTGAATGGGGACAACCTCGTGATCCTGCCTGTTGGTGTTCATACAGGCACCAGTCGGATCTCGATTAATGTGACCGATGCACAGGGACTTGCTAACAGCAGCACGTTCACGGTGACTGTGTTCCCGAGCCAGAACCCGGTGTTTGCCAATGAAACGGGTATCAAGGTCGCGGACAACGCTCCGGGCGCGCCTTATCCTTCGACACTGACGGTCTCTGGAATCAGTGGAACGGTCAGCAAAGTCACCGTCACGCTGAACAGATTCAATCACGCCTTCCCTGACGACGTGGATGTCATGCTCGTAGGACCGCAAGGCCAAAAGGTCATGCTCATGAGTGATGCGGGTGGTGGCAATCGACTCGTCGATGCTCGTCTCACCTTTGATGATTCGGCTGCTGCCAATGTGCCTGACAATGGTGTGATCAGCAGCGGTAGCTACAAGCCATCGAACTACGAAACTGAAAACATGGCGGCTCCGGCGCCAGCTGGCCCTTACAGCACGGCTCTCAGCGCCTTCAATGGGGTCGATCCGAATGGTGTGTGGTCCTTGTATGTTCAAGACGACACGGCTCCAGACGGTGGCACTATCCTCGCCGGTTGGCTCCTCAGCGTCGTCACCACGACACCGACCATTAGCGCCGTCGCTGATGTCGTCACGGATGAAGATGTCCCTGTCGTTGTCAACTTCCAGGTCGCTGATGCGGACACAGCGTTGACTAACTTGGTCGTCGAGGCCCGCAGCAGTGTTGACACTCTGTTGACCCTCAACTTGACCGGAACTGGAGGGAACCGAACTCTCACCATCACGCCCATTGCGAACCAAAGTGGGACTGAAACAATTACCCTCAGCGTGGGAGATGGAACGTCCTTCGCCCGAAGTCTGTTCAGTGTGACGGTGAACCCAGTTAACGATGCGCCAACGCTCAGCGCATTGTCGGACAAATCGACTCCCGCTAATCTGAACGCCTCGGTGTCGTTCACGGTCGGTGATGTTGACGACGCTGTAACCAATTTGGTTACGGAAGTCTCTAGCTCGAATGCGGCGCTCGGTGTTGCCTCGATCAGCGGAGATGAGGCCGAACGAGTGCTGACCTTTATTCCTGCCGGAACACTCGGAAACACAACAATTAGCGTCACGGTTAATGATGGAGACGCAACCGTTACCAAGACGTTTGTGCTGTCGGTTTTGGCGCCATTGGAGCCGAAGGTTGGTGACCTTCCGGACGTAACCATTAACGAAGACGGAACATTGCAGTTCGCAATATCAATTCAGAACGCCTCTGCAAATCTCACGGTCAGAGCATCGACTGATAATAAGAGCCTAGTGTCCAGTATTGGTCTGAGCGGTTTCGGACCGAATCGAAATGCTGTGGTGAATCTGGTTCCAGATGCCTCTGGAAGTGCGATCATCGTCGTCACAGCCCGGGACGACCTCGGTACCCGTACTGAGGCCTTCTTGCTCACGGTGTTGCCGGTCAATGATCCGGTCAGTCTGGATCCGATCGTCGACCAGACCACCACATCTGATGTTGCGGCTATCGTGACACTGGGAATCACCGACAAGGACACGGACCGAGCCAATATGGTTTACTCGGCAACCTTCTCGAACACGAACCTCGTGAGCGGTGTGCAGTTCGTGGATAACGGAACGGCAATGCAAGCCATTGTGAATCTAGTGACTAATCAGACTGGTTTGTCCTCGGTCACACTGACAGTCAGTGACGGTGGCAACAGCGTTTCTCGCTCATTCGCACTCCTGGTATCTGCGGCACCGAAAGCGCCTAGCATCAGTGAGATTCTGGATGCGACCATCGATGCGAACACCTCGCTCACTACTGGCTTCACGATTAGTGGAACGCCTTCCTTCAGCCTCGTGGTTACGGGTGCATCGGAAAACGTCGACTTGGTTTCTAGCGTCGTGATTAGTGGGGTTGGTTCCACTCGTTCCGCGCTGGTCACACTCGTGCCTAAGCGATCTGGTACGGCCACCATTACAGTAACCGCTGTCAATGAATTCGGGACGACCACGGAAAGCTTCGTACTCACGGTGGTTCCAGTTGTGGAACCGGAACCGGCTCTATTGGCCGCCAGTGTTGTTGAAGGTAACTTCACCATCGCTGTCACGGGAACTCCCAACGCTCAGCTCGTCATCGAAGGATCTTCTAATCTGAGTACTTGGACCACCGTCGGAAACATCACCTTGGATGCAGCTGGCAAAGGCCAGTTCACTGTACCTGTAGCCGCCGTCGATGGTGCCAGGACGTATCGCGCTAGGAACCCCTAGTCGATGAACTAGCTGAAACCTCAGCCCTTCGGATTCCAATCCAAAGGGCGAAGGGAAGTAGGCGACGGGGCTGACCTAGCTCCTCAGACAAGCGGCCCGGTCGATCTCGACCGGGCCTTTTCTTTGGGCGCATCTCCAAGTGGTCGGTGGTGCATTTGTTGTCTGGGTGGCCAGCCGTAGAGGCTACTCGCACTCCCGGAAATAAGGCGGCCTTTTGGAGTCGGGCAGGGACTGCCGTTTTCTGCCCTACGCACCAGGAGATGTCCGTGAACGGGACGCTGACTGTATCGAAAGAGACCCCTCTGGCGTTACTAATGAACAGAATTTAACTTGCGATTGTCTCGGGGATCTCAAGGCATGCCCATAGGTTGAAACTGAGCTCGATACCGAGTTCATTGCTTCAAAGCACCCCGGCCAATTGGGGCCTATTCTTCTTGCATGCAAGGTGGAACGGAAGGAACCGGAGGGGTCTCGCGGAGGCGCGGAGACGCGGAGGAAAGGGGCAAGACGGCCGTTTTTTGGATCATCCAATGTTTCTTGGCACACATTCCTTGGGTCAGGACTCGAACCAAGCGGCTAAAGGGGCTGCCATTGCCTTGGCTGGACGGAATCAAAGAGCCTTCAATTTGATGTTTTTGAACCAACAAGGGGAACCGTGGTCTTGGAGACCAATGTAGCCTTTTTGAGGATGGTCCCGGTAGGCGATGTCGAATTTGTGTTGAGTACCATCTGGCCGACGATTGGCGCTGGTAAACTTCGATAGATCAATCTCATTGACCCGCTCCCGATTGAGTTCGACTTCGATGCGGTAATCGCGAGCAGTGAGCTGGAGGTGATTCCACTCACCTACGGGTCGCATCGCGTTGCGTGTCGGTTTGCACAAGTCGTATAAGGCACCGCTGTCGTGAAATCCCGCAGTGGTCGTATCGTCGAGTGCAATTTCAAGTCCATTGAATCCGACATCTTTTCCTGGGCTCGGCGTCAGTGAGGCTGTTCGGAGAAACACCCCACTGTTGCAGTGAGGACTGAGCTTGAAATCGAGCGCCAGGACAAAATTGGACCACTGTTGAGTGTGCACGAGCATGTAATGGCCGGCGCGGTGCGGGTTAAGGGTACCCTGTTGGATCGGGTTGCGAGGAGCCGAGCGGTCACTGTTCATCCATCCGGCAGACGTTTTGCCATCGAACAATAACTCCCAACCCTCCCGTTTCTCCACATCACTCAACGTATTGTCGGGAGTGTGTTGAAGGGATTTAACGCGGACATTTCGATAGCGGACATATTGTTTAGTAAAATCGCCGCCCCCATGTACTTGAAGGCCGATGGAGCCTCGATCCGGATGGCGTAGCGCTTCTGTGTCTTGCCAGTCGCAGAACTTGACACCATTGATCCAGGTCGTGATAGCCGGGGGGTTTCCGACAATGCGGGCACGCAACTCGTTCCACTCGCCATGGCGCCAGAATTTTGGCCACGCTTCTGGGCGCACCGGTAGCGATGGTTTCAGAGGGGCGATGACTTCTCGAATTTCGGTGACTCGTTCCAAAAATGAAAAACTGCGAAGGCTAGGCCGGGCGCCCAGGCCTCCTTCGCCGTAGATACCCATCAGATTCCCGTTGGCGTGGTAATCGATCATGGCCTGGAAGGTGGTCCCATCTTCAGTGCTGCGGAGGAATAGGCCGCTATCGGGTCCAAAATCATTGTTCATCTCGAGTGCCACCTCGAAGTCTCCAAACAACTCGTCGGTAAGAATGATCCCTCCATTGCCAGGGATATCTTGCGAACCAACAATGGCACCCTGTTCGATCACCCACTTACCACCGGATTGATTTCCGCTGGCACGACTGTGTCCTGTCTTGGAACTAGTATGCCAGCCATTGAGTGTTTTACCGTCGAAGAGGGGCCTGAATCCTTCGGCGTCAACCTCGGCGGCACGAAGGGTCAAGGACGCCAGGAACGCCGTTAGAATTATTGGGACTAAATGCTTGGGGTTCATAGACGAGATGGAAGGTGCGGGTTTCGCTAAGAGACGCGTGAGTTCTCAGGACGCAATAACACGCTCCGTTTTGGAATCCCAAAGCATGGTTTTGCGTTGGCGATAACTCTCTACCGCCATTTTAATCGCGACCATGGTGGCGCACCCAAGCTCGACATTACAGTGAACAGGACCGTTTCCACGCATGGCATCGATCCAATTATTTTGCATATCTCGCCGGGGCTCGAGGGCAATCCGGGTCTCCTCCTTTCCGTCGTTCTTGGCCTTAAACTCTTCCTTGAAGTCGCCGTTCCAACGAAGGCTGGGTTCACCACCCAACTCCATAGTTCCGTATTTGCCGTAGATGCGATCAGGAATCCCAGCGTCGTTGGTGAGTGTGCTCACCAGAAAGAGCGACCATTCATTGGTGAAATCCGCAGTGAGCATGAACATGTCCGGAATTTCACGCCCGTCCTTTTCAATATATAGGCCGCCATTGGCATTCACGCGCAAGGGATACTCCCCGTTCGAACCCGCGATGGCGATCAGCAGCGGGGCCAGTTTGTGGTATAGCAAGTCCGTGGCGACGCCACCGTTGTACGGGAAGTATTTTCGGAACCGGAAGTAATGCTCCGGTGTCCATGGGATCTTGGGCGCGAGTCCATACTCGTGTCCGAGCCAGCGATCCCAGTCGATGAAATCCTCGCCGGTTTTGTCGGGACCAGCGGTGGGATCGATTTTTTGGTGCTCGTTGAAAAGGCAGATCCTGGCGTTGCGGTTGTAGCTTCCGTGAGCCCAGGTCACCTTGCCAATGCGGCCTTCGGCGATGGCCTGCCGCGCTTTCCAATAGGAATCGTTGGCGGTCGCATTGGGTCCAACCTGGAAAATCTTCTTCTGTTTGCGAACCGCGTTTCGAACTTGGATGGCCTGTTCGACCGTATGGGTCATCGGCTTCTCGCAGTACACATGTTTGCCCGATTCAAGCGCCTCGATGCTGATCTTGGCGTGCCAATGGTCCGGAGTGGCGATAAGTACGGCATCAATATCATTTCGATCGAGCAGGCGCCGATAGTCCAAGTAGCCTTCGCCCTTGCAGATCCCTTTGGCCCGGTTCACGCGCCGTTGAAACACATCACTCACCGCAACCACTTGAATGGTCTCCTTTTCCGATTTGTCCACGAGTCCCCGGACGTGGCCAGTGCCCATGCCACCGACGCCAATCACACCGATGCGAATACGGTCATTGGCTCCGGCAGCTCGAGACTGATTGAGTGCTGTGAGGGCGAGGGAGGATGTCGCCAAGGCAGACGACTTCACAAAGGAACGACGGGAGAGGTGCATGCACTCCTTTGTGCCATGTCGGCTGGGTGACGTCCAGCCAGTGGAAAGGAACCCGTGAAAATTTCTTTAACCGGCCTGAAGCTTCGTGGCGTCCAGGGTTAGCCATTCATGGTCACCAGACGGTACATGGCTTGGCGACGCTGCCGGGCGCTGTTTTCTTCGTTGGCCAAAGACGGAGAATTCTGGGTAGATGCAACGCCATGTCCAAACGGGTGAAATTGATTCGGGCGGTGCTTTGGGTCTGCATGCTCCAGGGAATACTGGGATTATATCTGCGGATTGGGGGTCAGGAACCACCGGTGCCCATCGCATTGACTTCGGACCTGATTCAACCCTTATCGGCCAATGTGGGTCGGCTGATGGAAGCCTTGAAGCTTCTTGGTGCGCCAATGCCAGTCTCGATGAGGACTGAAGTGACAGGTGCCTTGGAACGTCGGGACATGGGCGACTTGCAACGTGCGTTGGATCCTCAGGTGTTGTTTCATGTGAGGTTAAATCCCGAATCGCGTGTGAACGTGCGTCGCGGCATTGCGGCGGCTCGGATTCAACAGGCGGGGTACACGCCGGTTCTGGTGAAAGTGGTGAACCACAGTACGGTGACGAAAGAGCTACGCATTAACAGTCCACAAGCGGGTGAAGTGTACGCCGGTATGACTCCGTTGAGTGCGATGCGTCTCCAACGCGAAGCGCTGAAGGAGACTCGGATGACCGAGGCATCGACGAACCGGTTTTTAGCGTTGGAGATGGTCTCCGCATCGCCAATGACCGCCCAACTTAGCGGACTCGAATTGGAGTATGCCATCGCACTGATCTATTCGCGGGACGCAGGCAAACTGGAGGCGACGATTGGATTTGAAGTAGGCCAGGGCACGCAAGACATCGGATTCCGCGGTGAGACGTCGGTGCTCTTTGAAAGTACTCCTGCCATCCCGATGACGCTGCGGATTCGGGATGCGGACGGATCGCCGACGATGGCACGGTTGACGTTTCGGGACGCTGCCGGCCACGTGTTCCCTCCCCAAGCGAAACGTTTGGCGCCCGACTTCTATTTCCAAGAACAGGTTTATCGTCGAGATGGAGAGAGCGTGTTGCTACCCCCGGTGCGGTTGACGGTGGATTATGGGCGTGGGCCCGAATACCGCACGATGACGCGCGATTTCGTTCCAGCGCCTGGCCATGTGCTGGAGCTAGACCTTCAGCGATGGATTGAGCCCTCTCGATGGGGGTTCTATTCCGGCGATCATCATATTCATGGGGCGGGTTGCGCTCATTACTCCAGTCCCTCGGAAGGCGTGACACCGGATGACATGTTTCGCCAGGTGGAAGGCGAGGGGTTGAATGTGGGTTGTGTGCTCACTTGGGGACCCTGTTTTGATTACCAGCGCCAATTCTTTTCGCCTTCGGTCAGCTTATTGAGCCGACCGTGGACACTCATGAAGTACGATTTGGAAATCAGCGGATTTGGTTCCGAGGCGATGGGGCATGTGTGCCTTCTAAATTTGCGCGATCAGAACTTTCCAAACTCTGGTGGGACGAAGACACGCGGCTGGCCTAAATGGACAACGCCAGTGATGCGATGGGCCAAAGCTCAAGGCGGATACACAGGATACGCCCACTCTGGAAGTGGCCTGGAAGTGAACGCCAAAAATGCCACGGCACGACTTTTTGACGGGTTGGATTCCGACAAGGATCGAGTTTTGACGAAGGTCGAAGCGGGCAACGGATTGTTGCCTGAAAGCTTTGGAACCATGGATCTCGATCGGGATGATCTGCTGACCGAGGGGGAGTTGATGGCGGCGGTGGATCAAGCGGCAGAGCGGTTGCCGAACTTGGCAATTCCCGAAATGAACGGTGTGGGTGCCATGGAGATCGGAGTTAGCACGGCGTTGGGTGTGTGTGATTTCATCAGCGCCATGGACACGCCGCGTATCGCAGAATGGAACATGTGGTACCACCTCTTGAATTGCGGCTTCCCCCTGAAAGTGAGTGGTGAAACCGATTTTCCGTGCATGAGTGGCGATCGTGTGGGTCAGGGCCGCGTTTATGTCCAGTTGGCACGAACCCCATCCGGCGAGTCATCGCGACCACTGGAACGTCTCGAGTATTCAGAATGGTGTCAGGGCTTGGGTGCGGGGCGTTCGTATGTGAGCGATGGATTCGCACATGCACTGGCGTTTGAAGTGAATGGTGTGGCTCCCGGGTTCGGATCAGTCCGGTTGACGTCACGGGGACGAGTTCAGGTGAAAGCCTCGGTGGCGTTTGCATCAGTGCAACCCCAGTCGGTCGCGCAGGGGAGTCGGGTGCCCCCGACGGGCCGGCGCTGGGTAGGGGATACAGTCACGGCACATGGGCCGATTCCGAAAGGGACCTCGCAAGGCGGGCTGCGACGGGTGGAGTTGGTGATCAATGGGCAGGTTGCCGCATTTCGAGACGTGGTTGCCGACGGACAAATCCATGATGTGGACTTGGATGTCGACGTGTTGGAAAGCAGCTGGGTGGCGTTGCGCCAGTTTCCCCAGTTCCACACCAACCCGGTCGATGTGCTCATTGGGGGACGGCCGATCCGCGCCTCGAAGGAGAGCGCTCGGTGGTGTGCTGAGACGATCCGCCAGCTTTGGCGCAACCGCGAACGAAGCCTGCCCGAATCCGAACGCCGGGAAGCGCAGGAGGCCTTCGAGCAGGCACTCAGGATATTTGCGCAGCGGGAGAGAGGACAGGAATGAGAGTTGGAGGCTGCGGACGCGGCGATTTAGAACGACCTCAAAATTCGAGGCTCGCAGGTTATTACACTAACGCTTTGGACTGCCCAACAAGAGCATGCCTTGGGGCTCGTGTGTGCGGTCGTCGTTGAAAACTCGCGGTAGCGGTGCGGCGCCTCGGCCGGGTTGCCACTCAACCATGGAACCCGCTCCGGTTCCCAGGCGGGCTGGCGCGAATGGGTTAAATAATTGCAGCATACCGGCGGGTTTGCGTTCCTGTACCACAAACTGGAGCGCCCCCCCACGTGCCGCAACCGATTGAACCACCACGTTAGTGATTCCGGCATCGTAATCGCGGCGACGGCGGGTCATCGCGTCCGCCGAGGCGTTTAAGCTGAACGTGGTTGTGGTTGCCAGCAACGGTTTGGTAATGAATGAATCTTCGGAGGTGGCAGTGGACGTGTCGGGCTGACGAGGTTGGTCGGTTTTGGGCTCCGCCTTGGTGGTCTCTCCCGCCGTAGAGGGGCTTGTTTCAGAAGACTGAATCGGAAGAGAACTCAAGGAAACGCCTGCGAGCAGCGTCCACGTTGCTACCGTCCGTCGAAGAGAAGTCCAATCGAAATGGATCTGTCGCGAATGAGAGGGACGGGTGGGATTCACAATACGGAACCATTGATCAGGACGGCCCGTGGGTCAAGGGAACCACGGATTGTTCTGTTTCTCTTCACCAACGGTAGTGAGTGGGCCGTGACCGGAGCCGATCAAGGTGTCTTCGGGCAGGCTTAGAATTTGCTCGCGAACCTTGGATCGCGCGAGTTCGAGGAGCTGTCTGGCGCCACCCATGGAACCCGCAAAAAGGGCATCACCCACCAGGGCGACGTGCGGGGCGTCTTCAGGCCAATTGCCAATAATGTACGTGACACCGTCTTCGGCGTGACCGGGAGTTTCACGATTCGAAATTCGCAAGCTTCCGAGGTTGATGAAATCATTGGGGCGATTCCGTTGATCGACAGGTGCCGATTTGATGTTGGAATGCAGGCGGACTTTTGGGAACCGGGCGCGGATCGGTTGGAGAGCGGCGATGTGATCCTGATGTGAATGGGTGATGAAAAGGTGGTTGAGCGTGAGACCGTGCTCATGGATGAGTTGGAATATGGGCTCTGCGTCGAAACCCGTGTCGAACACGGCGGCTTCGCGCGAGGCGATGTCCCAAATCAGATAGGCGTTGACCGTCATTCCACCGCCTGCGGTAGTGATCATTCGAAATTCGGACCAAGCCTCGGTATCCACGGGCTTCGGCAGCCAGCCGTTGGCGATCTTTTCCAAATTGACTCCATTCAGGGACAGCAACTTAGCGATCGCGGCGAACTTGAATCCACGAGGGGCTTTGCCCGAATCTTCGGTGGCAGTGTAGTCCGCGACGGAGATGTCTGCGGCTGCGGCTGCGGCTTCGGGGGTCACATTCCCAGATAGGCGAGCCTTGCGCAGAATGTCTCCCAGCGAGTCTTCGAGTGTCATCGGGGTTAGGTTATCGACGGGAACGCAGGGGAGGCAACCGTGTTGACGGGCCTTCCCATGAAGATTTGGCCACGTATTTGGCCACGTATTGGAAAAGGTTTTCCTCGATTTTGCTAAATCCGGCTGAATAAGTTCATAGAAGATCTCATCGAGTTTACCTATGCGTTCAAGCACGATCCCATGTCTTGCCATCGCGTTGTTGCTGGCACCGGTTTCCCGGGCACAAACGACGCAAAGCCCAAACGGTGGCACCGCCACAACCACCTCTACGGCTGTCCCCAAAAGCGCCAACGATTGGTTGCCTGCCGAAGCCCATTTCAAAAAGGTGGTGCTCGAACAAGACCAAACCATGGATGGCAAATTGGAAGATTCCCTCAAGGATCCCATGGAGATGGCGGTGGCAAAGGACGGCCGGATTGTCTATGTCGAGCGATCCGGGATTGTAAAGCTTTGGTCCCCAACTTCTGGTAAATCCAGCGTCATTGCCACGCTCAAGACTTTCACGGGTCTGGAGGATGGGTTGTTGGGCGTTACTCTGGATCCGAAATTCATGGAAAATGGCTGGGTCTACGTCAATCGATCACTGCCAGAGACCAGCACCAATGAATTTGGCAAAGCTGGCATCATTCGAGTCTCCCGGTTCACCTTGAAGGGTGAGCAACTCGATCTCTCGAGCGAAACGCCGATTCTAGATATCCCGACCCAACGTGAACAATGCTGTCACGTCGGCGGTTCGCTCACATTTGACGCCGATGGCAATCTGTACGCCTCGGTCGGGGACAATACCAATCCCTTTGATTCCGATGGGTTTTCACCACACGACGATCGGCCCGGTCGTTCGCCCTGGGACGCCCAGAAGTCGGCCGCGAGTCCCAATTCCCTTACAGGTAAAATTCTGCGCGTGAAGCCCAAAGCTGGCGGGGGTTATGATATCCCGAAAGGGAACCTCTTCGCTCCGGGAACACCCGGAACGCGCCCGGAGATTTATGTCATGGGCAACCGCAATCCATTCCGGATATCGGTCGATCCAAAGACACGCTACCTTTACTGGGGTGAAGTGGGTCCTGACGCGGGTTCACCCGACCCGAAGCGTGGGGCCGCTGGTTTTGACGAAGTGAATCAGGCGCGGAAGGCTGGTTTTTTTGGGTGGCCCTATTTTGTGGCCGACAACAAGCCCTACGTGAAGATTGATTTCGTGGAACGCCAGAAGTGGGTGGACGTGAAAACGGCGTATGACGCGGCGAAGAAGGCAGCGACGAATGGCGCTCCGGTGACCGTGCCGAAGCCTCCGGCGTGGCCGGCCAATGATTTTGTGCCGGTATTGTTTGATGCCCAGAAACCCGTCAACCAATCCGTGTACAACACCGGCAAGCAAGACCTGCCCCCGGCGCAACCGGCCTTCATCTATTATCCGCACTCTCCTTCGACACGTTTTCCTGAAGTGAACGCGGGTGGCGGCCGCACGGCCATGGCGGGTCCGGTTTACTATTTCGATCCCAAGAATCCGTCGCCGACCAAGCTTCCTGAAGTCTTCGACCACACCCTCTTCATCTACGAATGGTCGCGCAATTGGATCATTGCGGTGAAGCTCGATGAGAACGATCAGATCGCGAAGAACGCCGATGGATCGCTCAAGATGAAGCGGTTCATGCCCGGCTCCAGTTTTAAGCGGCCCATGGATCTTGAACTTGGAGCCGATGGTTGCCTGTATGGAATCGATTTCGGCACCAACTGGGGTGATAACAAAGACAGCAAGATATTCCGAATCGAGTTTCACGCCATTCTGAACTAATCGCCAAAAGCCATGAGCGATCCCGTTTCAAACCGTCGTGATTGGCTCAAGATCACGAGTGCAGCCGGCGCCGTTGGGGCGCTGGCGCCTCAGTTCGATGTCGGGACACGGGTTTGTGCAGGGGTTGGAGCATCCCCTGGCACCATTCGCGACTTGGGATCACGCCGTGAATTGTTTGTGGACCGGTTCTTGGTGGATCGCCTGGAGGGATTGCGTCTGCACCTGCACGAGCCGAGGCTCGCCCCCGAGATGACCGAACCCGCGGACCCGTTAGAGTACGGAACCGTGATCAAAGACGGAGACCTGTTCCGGCTCTACACGCGTGATGGTCGCGGCGCCAAGTTTGATGGCGACACCACCGAAGTGACTCGCTATTGCGAGAGTCGCGACGGGATACATTGGACCCGGCCACGACTGGGCCTGGTAGAAATAGATGGCAGAAAGGACAACAATGTCATCCTTCGCGAAGCGCCGTTTTGTCATAACTTCTCCCCATTCTTGGATACGCGCCCGGGCGTTGCGGCAGAAGAGCGGTTCAAGGCGTTGGCGGGAACTGTGAAATCCATGTTGTTTGCGTTTGTGTCGGCGGACGGGATTCACTGGAGAAAATGGCGTCCTGAAGCGGTGATTCATTACACAAAAGAGTACGCGTTTGATTCACAGAATGTGGCTTTCTGGTCGGCGAACGAGGGTTGTTATGTGTGCTATTTCCGGCACTTCCTCGACAAGAAATACCGCTCGGTATGCCGAACCACTTCGGCGGATTTTGTCGCCTGGACAGAACCCGTGCCGTTGCGGCCCAATGTTCCTGGGGAACATCTTTACACCACGCTGACCCATCCCTACTTCCGCGCCCCGCACATCTATATCGCCACCCCCACTCGATTCCATCCCGACCGAGGCGAGAGCACGGACATCTTGTTCATGACAGCGCGCGGCCCGGGGGCTTACGACCGCACGTTTCGGGAGGTGTTTATCCGTCCGGGACTGGATCCGAATCGATGGGGCAATCGATCCAATTACGCCGCGTTGAACGTGGTGCCGACCAGTGCGACCGAGATGTCAATTTACACCACCCCGTTCCGGCGGTTCACGTTGAGACTGGATGGCTTTGCCTCGGTGCGTGCAGGGGCCGATCCAGGAGAACTGATCACCCAGCCGCTGCGATTTCAGGGTCAGACCCTTTCAGTGAATTATTCCACCAGTGCGGGTGGGCAGTTGCGGGCTGAGATCCAGGATATCGATGGCAAGGCATTCGAAGGATTTAGGCTTTCGGACGCCAAACCGCTGGTGGGCGATTCGTTGGACCAGACCGTGAGTTGGAAACACGGCGCGAATGTCTCCACACTTGCAGGACGCACGGTACGGTTGCGTTTCGCACTTCAGGATGCCGATCTGTTCGCGCTGCAGTTTCAGATGTGAACGCGTCTGCACTCCAAAAGCCTTTCGGCCCGAATCAATCGCGCCAGAAAGTGGACTGCGGACCGACTTTATAGCGGACTTTCATCTGAGGGGTCTCCACCAACACCTGTCCGCGGTGTAAGGACTCGACGGCAGCGAGGGTCATGCCAGACGTGAGGAGGGTACGTTCGACGGGATAGGGAACCTTTCCGGTGATGACGGTGTCTTCGATGTGCCGGCAGAGAGGGTGAAAGAAATCGGCGGTTGACGAACCGTGGGTTGGCATCGGCAGGTACATCTGGCAAGAAACCACTTCGTTTGTGTCCGTGCGCCAACCCGCGTAATTAAAGTCCCGGATGTTTACCAGAAACATGGTGGTGCGAAAGCCATCGAGATGTTCGATGAAATAAGCAATGGCATCGGGGAAAACCTGTTGGGCCCAGTCGACAGTGATCTTGCCGTTATAGTAGCCGCTATCGACCGGGAGATTGTGGCTGCGGGTAAGAGCGGAGACCATAAGACGCCGTGTTATTTCGCGGTCGGTGCCGGCGAGTTTTTGCCACATGGCCGCGCCGCGCAAGGCGTGGACGCTGCGGATGCCTACCTCACCACCCTTGCGTCGTTCGGACATGCACTGGGCGGTCTCCAACGCATGGATATCGTAGCTGTCCACACCTCCGTAAGCGACGCACACACTTTCCTTGAGGGGGACATTGTGCGGCATGTCGATAGCGGGCATGCGGCGGGTTACCGGAAGCGACGATCCGGCAAAGAATGGGAACTTGAGCCGTTTTGAATCGGCCACCATTTCGGCACATCGCTCCCAAGTGGTTGAGAGATGTTTGTCGTTGAAGACAGGCACCCCATGTCCGCTGCTTTCGAAAACCTTCACGCACTCCTTGAACCACTCGTATCGCGGATAGAGTTTTTGGCCGCGGTCGTTGTTTGGGTAGTCACCGTGTTCAGCAATGATCACCACGCCGTCGACGGCGAGCTTGCCGGTGCCCAGAGTGAGAGCATCGGCGATGCTGGGGAACGCCTTGAGTTTGTAACGTTCGACACGTTGTTTAGCGAGGTCACCTTGCTTGGGGAACTGCCCGATATAGATGCTGGCGATCTCAAGACGCGGTTCCTGCCAGCCGCCGCGCCAGCCATAACCCAGCGCGAGCCGATCCAAGAAGTGTTGCGCATGTGAATGGGTCCGAAATTCCGTGCCGAGGAACGCGATGGTTTTGCGTCGCTGGTTTCGGTTGTTGTTTTGTGCCGCGGCACTCGGCATCACCAACGCGGCGCTGGCTAGCGCAGAAAGTTGGGTGAGAAAGGTTCGGCGATCCGTGAACATAGTAGTGTTAGGCTGGTTTCCACGGATCATTACTGGACGCTTCCGGTCGGCGCAAAAACTAATACGGTTGCATGGCTCCGGGGGCACATCTCCGAGTTACCGACATTTGGAGATGCGCCCGGAACCGGCTCAGGCCAAAATACACTTCCGTTCGGGATCGTATAGAGATCGGAGGTGGATGCAGGCAGGGATGCGCTCGCCGTTCACCAGGATTTCATACTGACCACTCAGCACCCACTCGGAGGTCGCCCCAGCGGAATGTTTCACGTAGCCCATGCCGATACCACCACCGAACGTGTGACCGTAACTGCCGCTCGTGGTGTAGCCGACCGCCACGCCATCGCGGAAGATAGGTTCGCTGCCCCACAAGACTGGACCTGGATGTTTGAGCACGAATTGGGCGAGGCGTTTCCTAGGAGTCTCACTTCGCATTGGGAGCAAGGCATCGCGACCGATGAACGGTTTGTTCCAATCGATGGCGAAAGACAGTCCGGCTTCGATCGGCGTTTCGTCGGGGGACAATTCGGCTCCGAACGCGCGATACCCTTTCTCGAGGCGCAATGAATTGATGGCGTAATGACCCGCATGGACCACACCCAGGTCCTCGCCGGCGGTCCACAGCGCTTCGTACGCCGCGAGGCTCTGGTCGGCCGGGACGTGCAATTCCCAGCCCAGTTCCCCCACATACGTGAGACGCACCGCGCGCGCTGTCGCGAGTCCCACCGAAATCACCTGTGCTGTTCCGAAAGGAAACGCGGCATTGGACAGATCGGCATCCGTCACGCGCTGCAATAGCGTGCGTGCTTCGGGCCCCATGACGCCGATCACGCCGTGGCCCGCTGTGACGTCAATGACTTCCAGGGCTTCGCCGGCAAGTCGATGCCGATGGAGCCAATCGACATCGCGCCGGGCTTGAGTGGAGCCGGTAATGAGAAGGAACTCAGAGTGGCTGACTCGGACGACGGTGAGGTCGCTCTCAAAGGTGCCACGTTCGTTGAGCCAAGCCGTGTAAACGACGCGGCCAGGGGCCACATCGACGCCGTTGGCGCAAACTCGCTGTAGAAGCCCGACGGCATCCGCTCCCTTGACGAGGATTTTGGCGAAACTGCTCTGGTCGAAAAGGGCAACACGTTTGCGGCAGGCATGATGTTCGGCTGCGTGATTGGCGAACCAATTTTGACGGCCCCAGCTGTAATCCATGCGGGCTTCCGTGGCACATGGCAATCCGTCGACATGGCCCGTCCTGGCGAACCAATTGGGCCGTTCCCACCCGGCGCGAATGCCAAAGCAGGCACCGGCGGCGGCGAGGCGCGCATGAAGCGGGCTGCGGCGAACATCGCGTGCGGTCTCAGGTTCACGGTTCGGCCAGGCCAATTGATAATGAAGTCCGAGGACTTCCACCACGCGTTGGCGGAGATACTCGCGATTGTTCGCCCACGGACTGAAGCGCCGGACATCGACACTCCAAAGGTCCATGCTCGGCGCGCCTTCGGCCATCCATTCGGCCAAGTATTTGCCGGCCCCACCGGCGCTGGCGATGCCCACGCTGTTGAAACCGGTGGCCACAAACAGACGTCGCAGCTCCGGCGTTTCCCCGAGAAGAAAATTATTGTCGGGCGTAAAACTTTCCGGGCCGTTGGTGAATTTGACGAACTTGCAGTCTTTGAACGCCGGAATGCGATGGCGCGCATTCTTGAGCGGCTCGGCAAACTTGTCCCAATCATTCCCCAACAACTGGAACGAAAAATCATCCGGGACGCGGTCGACCATCCAAGGTTTGGACGCGGCTTGAAACGCCCCGAGCAACACGGCGTTTCCTTCACCTCGGAAGTAGAGACACAGATCGGGGTCGCGACCGACGGGCAACTCGTCGAACGCGCCGTCAATGGTTTCCGAGAGGAGATGATGATGTTCCACTGGCCAGAGGGGCAGCGTGACGCCGCAACCCAACGCCAGCTGGCGGCTCCACATGCCACCGGTCAGCACGACAAAATCCGCGGTAAGCGTGGTCACGTCCGAGGGCTGGACGGCGGGGGCAATCTTCACACCGTTGGCGCGGCCATGGGCATGCAAAATTTCGAGCACACGAACTCCTTCGAGTATCTGAACCCCGCGTTGGCGGGCACCCTTGGCAAGGGCGAGAGTGACTTCCTTCGGGACCAGTTTGCCGTCGTGCGGCAACCAAGCGGCCCCCAGCAGATCATCGATGCGCAACAAGGGCCATCGTTCCAACGCTTCGGCAGCGGAGATCAAGTGGCTTTCGACCCCAAACAATTCCGCCATGGCCATAGTGCGGCGCAATTGGATCAGGCGATCTTGGGATTTGGCGACGATCAACGAACCCACTTGTTTCCATCCGACGCCATGTCCGGTTTCTTGCTCCAGACGCGCATACAATTCGGCGCTATACTTGTTGATCGTGGTGAGGCTGTTCGAAGTGCGGAGACGCCCGACCAGTCCGGCGGCATGCCATGTGGTACCACCCGCGAGAGCCGACTGTTCCAGCACGACGATGTCGTTCCAGCCCAATTGGGCGAGATGATAAGCGACACTGCATCCGACAATGCCACCGCCGACGATGACCACTCGGGATTGGGTAGGAATTGGCTGGTTCATAGACATCAATGGGCGAGGACGGTATCGGAGGCTGGAAAAGCGACAAGTCGCCAGTGATGGCGATCGGGTAGAAGCCGTGCGCACTTCGAAACACTTTCCCATTCGCCCTCTGGCAGGTCTGTGATTGACTCGTGGCGATGAAGCTTGCGTGTCGTTGTCTCCTGTTATGGATGCTTTGCGTCAAGGTGGTGGTCGCCGAATCGAAGAATGACCGGTCGGGGCCTGCATTGTTGAAAACCGATATTCTGGGAGTTTTTGCCCATCCGGACGACGAAACCGGCATGGCAGCTACATTGGCTTATTATGCACGGGGTCGTGGGAAGGTGGTTTCAACCATTTACTGCACGCGTGGAGAAGGCGGTGGAAACATGGTGGGCACCCATTGGGGACCCGCCTTGGGAGTGTTGCGTGAAGTCGAACTGCGGGACTGCCTGGGTCGGCTCGGCGTTCGGCAAGCTTTTTTCTTGGATCGCGAAGATTTTGGGTACACGGAGAACCTGGACTTTACTTTTGAACACTGGGGCAAGGACGAGACGTTGCGGCGACTGGTGCGCCTCGTTCGAGCCCTCAGGCCGGAGGTGATTCTCACCATGAATCCAGCGCCGAGTTCAGGCCAACATGGCAATCATCAAGCGGCAGCGATACTGGCCATTGAAGCAGTTGACGCCGCCGCCAATCCGGAGCGGTATCCGGAACAGTTGCAACAGGAAGGGCTCGGAATTTGGCGTCCGCGCAAGTTGTATATCACGGATCGAAGCCAGGGTGGGACGACAATCGACCTGACAACGCCCTTGCCAGGGGGTGAAACACCCGTGCGGATCGCGGCTCTGGCGTTGGCGAATCATCGATCCCAGGGCTTTGGTGGCATGGTGGAGTCACCCTGGTTCCGACGCATGACCAACCAGACATTCACCTTGGTGAAGTCCGTGGTCCCCTTCGATTCAACGGAAACCGACCTCATGCGCGGCCTTCCGGTGATGGGAGAGACGCCGGAACGGGTTTATCTTGAGACGAATGGTAATTCGGCATTGACGCTCCGGTTCGCGCCAAGTGAAGCCGTGGTCAACTACTGGCGCTGGTGTCGGGCGGAGCGCGTCGAGAACATCCTGGCGGATTTCGAGCCGGAGTTCGCAATGGCGGTTGGCGAGGAAGGGCTGGCATTTTTGGACTTGGGAAATCGAGCATCCAAGGGTGCAGGCGTCCGATTGCGCTTCAAGGTGCCCGACGGTTGGCAGGTGAAACCGGACGACCTAGTGGCGCGTTTTTCACCGCGTCCCGGAACCATACTCCCAGTCGCCGTGACACCCCCTGCAACCGCGAAGTCTGGGGATTCTATCGAGGTGACTGGCACCACGGAACAAGGCGAATTGAGCGCGACTGGCACGCTTCGTATCCTGCCGACGGCGCGGGCGCGGCGGGTGACCACACCCTTGTCGGTAACGGAAAAGGATGGTTGGAGCGCGTTACCTATGGTTGAAATCTCGCAGACTCATCTGTGGCAGGGCCATGTAGCGTCTGTGGCAGATTCCAGTGCCACCGTGCGACTGGGTCACGATGACCAGTACATTTACGCGGAAATTGCGGTTCGGGACGACCGGGTGGTCAGCAACATTGAGCCCAACGACATTCGTGGGCATTGGCGCAGCGATTCGGTGGAATTGTGTTTCGATCCTCACCAGGCATCGGATCATACCTTTATCTGCTATAAACTGGGGATTTTCCCGTTCGACACCCGTGGTAACGTGCGGGCGGCGCGGGACGCAGATGCGCAGCCGGGCTTGGTGGAGAAAACCGCGCCGGGTACTCGATTGGCCTCGGAACGAACGCCGGACGGCTATCTCATTCGAGCTGCGGTACCGATATCTGAAGTTGGCCTCGATTACCCGCGATCCAAGCGCTTAGGATTTAACGTGCTCATTTACGATGGAGACAAGGAAGGGGCGGCTCCAGGCGAGAACATCAATAAGTCCCGGTTGGCTTGGTCGCCACGTCCTGGCGTCCAAGGGCGTCCGAGTGATTGGGGACGGCTAATCTTGGAGTAAGCTGGAAGACGCCATGCAGGCAACACTTTGGAGTGCGGCAGGAACTGCCGCTTTCTCCTGACGCATCGCTGAACCCAAGAGAAGTCCGCTCGAGCTGAAAAAGCAAATGACACGTGGAACGTCGGAAGTTCCGCGTGTCAATTCTGACTCTAACCTGTGGGCCGCGGACCGAGGTCGGGCTTTATTGGGCTGCCGCGCTGCGGCAAGGCTGAATCGAATCGATTCGGAGCCGCCGTTTTTGGCCATCGCCTTCAAAAACGACTTCGGCGCCCACCGGCTTGTTGATAAAGATCTGAGCCAAGGGGGTGAGGTAGCTCAAGATGTTCTTTTCAGGGTTTCCGTCCCAAGCGCCGAGAAGCGCGTAGGTGAACTGCTGGCCAATGTTCAGATCCGTGACCAGGATGACAGTACCCGGGGCAGCGACGTCGGTGCGGGGGTTGGCGAAATCGGTGCCGCGAGCGCGTGCGAGTTGGCTTTCGAGTTCGTGTTTGCGGCGGCTGAGGACGCGCTGCGTTTCCTTGGCCGACTTGTACTCATGATTTTCGCGGAGATCGCCATAGCTGCGAGCCAGCGCGATGTCGCGGGAATTCGCGGGAATCGTCTTGTTGACCATCTCGTCGTACTCCGCTTTGCGGCGCTCGAGGCTTTCCCAGGAGACGAGAAACGAGTTGTCCTCGCGCTTTTGATCTCCGGTGATCATCCGCTGGACTGCCGGGTAGGCTTTGACAATGCGGGCGAGAAGGGAGCGCTTCTCCATATCATCGAACGCCGGTGACAACTGAAGGGTGCGGGTCAAATCCTTGATGATTTCGATATCCGCGGACTCAATGAGTTCGGGGAGCAAGTCGTGGTCGCTGAGGATGAAATCGTGAAGGCGGTTCGACTTCTTTTCGTTGAACGCGTCCCGTTCCATGGCGGTGAGCATGGCGCGGAAGACTTCGGGCGTCAGGATATCGGCGAACGTGTCGCTCCGTTCCTTGCCGAACCAGAGGAGTAATTCGCTGCTGGCGCCGTGCTGGCTGACCAGGCGTTGGATTGTATCCTTAAGCAGTTGAGTTTTGCCCTCCTGCATGAGGAGTTTACAGCATTCGCCGCACAATTTGGCGGGGACGCTATTCAGGATTCCCACCAATTGAACGGCCCACTCGGCGTTGTGTGCCTTCATGGACTCCAGCGCGCGGCGATGTTTAGCCGCCGGCAATTCTTCCAGGAAGGTATGGAGCCGGGGATTTTGACCCCAAATGGCGGCTTCATTGGCCTCGCCCTCTTCGGTTGGAGCTCCGAGGGCGCTGCGGACGTCGTCGCGGGCGAAGATAGCCTCCAACGCGACTGAGGGCATGGTGTTCAGGTGGGCCTGGATCTCCGCGTTTAGTCCTGAGATGACTTCCGTGGCGACGGCGGCCTTATCAGGGATATCGGTGGCGCTTTTGGCGACTTCGGCGGCCACGGCCAAGCGGGCTTTCAGGCCGCGTGCGGCTCGGAACTCCGCCAGGAGACGTTGCTGAACCGTAACCTCCTGGGCTATGTAAACGATCTGCTCACTTTTCTTGGCTGGCACCTGAAAGTGGCCATCCTTTTTCATCTCAATGCGGGCCGTCTCCCACCATTTCTTCCAGTCGGAACCAATAACATCGGGCACCAGGACCTGTTGGATTTGATCGGCACTGGCATGCCCGCCGAAGTTCTGAATGACGAGTTTGACGACGGCCAGATGATTTCGGGCGGCTTCCTGCTTTAAGCCGGCGAGGTCGTTGGCCTTTCGGGCCAAAACATGGTCGCGCCCAATGGGTTTCAACCATTCCGCAGCGAAGGCCAGGTCCATACCATGACCTGCCTTCCCGGTAAAATCGATGGTGAGTCGACCGAGGATGCCATCCAGGGTCTTAACTTTGCCAAAGCCCCAACCTTTGTGCAGGCAATACCCTTGCTGCACAATGGCCAGCAACGGCTCAATATGTCTCTGCTGGATTTTTCCAGCAGTAACCAATTTCTCAAGTTCCTCTCTCATGACAAAAATCAATGCTCGCTTCAGACTCGCGCGTAGCAATGAGCGGCGCTCAGTATGCGCCTGTGACAGGCCTCAAACCAAGAGAATTTGCCGCGCGTTCGTTGCTCGATGCCGAACGCCCCGGTGATTTCATCGAACATCGTATCGAATTTCAGCCCGGATGGGACCACTTAAGTGACCCCGATCGGCGCCTTGCCCAAGAGCTGATTTTCGGTGTCACACGCTGGCGTCGAACCCTGGATTGGCTGATTCAGCGCAAGTCGGATGACCGCCCACAGCGGCCCGAGATTCTCGCAATTCTGCGGCTTGGACTGTATCAACTCTTTTGGCTGGATAGGGTTCCCGCGCATGCAGCGGTGGATTGTTCCGTCGAATTGGCCCGAGTTCTAGGCGTTGAGCGCCAATCGGGTTTCATTAACGCCCTCTTGCGGGGTTATGTGCGGCAGCATGAGGTGACTCGCCGCGAATGCATGGACTTGAAGCGTCGGGACCCCGCTCTGGGATGGTCTCACCCCACCTGGTTGGTGGAACGCTGGCAACAACGCTGGCCGGAGGCGTTTTTGGCGCTTTTAGAATGGAATAACACCCCGCCGCCCACCTACGCCCGCGTCAATACCCTGCGAGTAACCTCCGCCAAACTGCAGGAACAGTGGCGTGATGAAGGGCTTATTGTAGAAAATTTTAGTCGGGATTGGATCGAAGAAGGCCAGGTTTTCGCGCTGCTTTCGCATCCACCATTGACCACCCTGCCCAGTTTTCGAAATGGAGGCTTCTACATACAGGACCCCAGCACCTTGTTGGCGGTGCGGGAATTGGATCCCCAACCCGAGGAACGCATTCTGGACCTCTGCTCCGCGCCGGGTGGCAAAACCACGTTGATCGCTCAACACCTTCAAAACCGCGGGCGCATTGTCGCCCACGACAATCATCCGGAGCGACTCGACTTGGTTCGTGAAAACTGCTTACGACTCGGTATTCATTGTGTGGAAGTGCAACCCAAGCCTCCCTCTGAGGAGGCCCGGTTCGACCGCGTCCTGGTGGATGCGCCGTGTTCGAACACAGGGGTTTTGCGCCGCCGAATTGAATTGCGCTGGCGATTGAGTCTTGAGGATGTGACGGCATTGGCGGCGGAGCAGTTGGGCCTGCTGGAACGAGCAGCCCAATGGGTCCGGCCCGGGGGGCTCCTGGTTTACAGTACTTGCAGTCTTGAACCCGAAGAAAATGCCGGAGTGATCGATTCCTTCCTGGAGCGCCATTTGGAGTTCGATCTCGATCGGGAACGCGATCTGATCCCCACACGGGATGGGGTGGATGGGGCTTACGTGGCCCGTCTCATTTCCACGGCCCATCCTCGGACGTCGTGATTTATCCGTCCACCAGGCTTCAACTGAGTCGTGGATTGCCCTAGTCTGGGGGGCGTGCCGAGAAACACTAGCGCGCCAATGTCCCGTGGAGAGTCCTCTCCAACGGGCAGATCGCGTTTGGTTTGGTTCCGATCGATCAACATTTCCCTGGCTCGCTATGTGATCCAGGGCTTGGAAACCATTCAACGCATCGGGGCGTTCACCCTGATCGCGCTTGGCACCACCATTACCAAGTGGAATGTCGCCCGCCATGTGGTTCGTCCTTTGATTCGCGAGCAGATTGCTCGAGCCGGGGTGCGGTTACTACCCATCGTCGGGTTTCTTGGGCTGGCCTTGGGCTTTGTGATCGTCGGACAGACCGTTGCGTTGCTGTCACGCGTCGGTGCCACGAATCTCACGGGGACACTGATGGTCAGCGCCGTGGTGCGAGAGTTGGGGCCATTGGTCGCCGCATTGATTGTGCTGGCCCGCGTTGGGACGGCGACGGTGATCGAGTTGGGGACGGCGCGGGCCATGGGTGAGGTTGAAGCCCTGGAAGCCCTGGGAATTGATCCCATCCACTACCTCGTCGTGCCCAGACTCATCGGAATGACCCTCTCCATCTTCATGCTGACGGTGTATATCATTATCGTCACGCTGGTCAGCGGCTTCGGTTTTTCTTTCCTGCAAAGTGTCAGCCTCATTTCATCGGATTACTTCCAGCAAATTGCCGCGGCATTGCGGTGGACGGATTTTGTATTTCTCGGATTAAAATCGGTGGCCTACGGAACGTTGACATCGCTGATCATTTGTTATCATGGGCTCGCCCAGCCCATTCGGCTGGAAGAAGTCTCGGAGGCCACCACGCGCACAGTGGCCCAATGCGTCATCGCCTGCGTGGCCATCGATGCCCTGTTCATCTTGGTTTACCTGCTGGTCTGACCCTGGAGTTTCGCTATGAATACCGAGGACGAACCACCCCAAGCCGTGATTGAGCTGAGTGCGGTTTCCGTGGGGCATCCGCGCTCGCCGGAGACCGCGCTATTGGAGTCGGTGGATTGGCGGGTCATGCCCGGAGAATTCTGGGTGGTGACAGGGATGCAAGGATCCGGAAAAACCGCCCTCTTGGAAACCGCCGCAGGGCTGCATCCTTTTCAGACCGGCACCTTGAAACTATTCGGCCATACCGTCACCGGCACGGAGGGGGACGAGTTCAAGCACCAGCGCCGTCGTCTTGGGGTCGTTTTTGAGGGTTCTGGACGGCTTTTTCATCCATTGACGGTGGCCGAAAATGTTGCGTTGCCGTTGCGGTACTACCGCGATGGAACTTTGGAGGACGTGTCGGAAGAGGTGATACCGTTGTTGGAATTGATGGGACTCCAGGGGATGGCGAACGTGCCCTCAGGCCGGTTGAGTCGGGCTTGGGCGCAGCGGGTAGCCCTGGCGCGTGCGTTGGTGTTGAAGCCGGAAGTGCTCTTCCTTGACAATCCCCTGGCGGGAATGGATGTCCAGCACGTCCGATGGTGGCGCCAGTTCATACACCAGTTGTCCTTGGGGCACCCCCAGTTTCATGCCAAGCCCATGACATTGGTGGCGGCCTGTGATGACCCGCGGCCTTGGTTAGAGCTGGGGCATCAGTTTGTGCTCGCGCATGAGCGGCACTGGCGTTTGTTGGGGACGCGGGCAGATGTGCTGGCGAACCGTGAAGCCCTGGTCCGGGAGATAACCGATGCGATCTTTTGAACGCGATGCCGCATCCATTCATCGACTCCATGATTTTGGAGCTTGGTACACCCCCGCCGATCCGGCATAGCCTTATCGGGACTTACTAAGCATCGAGATGGCCCTGCAGGATCTAACACCGCAATTGCGCACCCGGTTGAGCCGGGTGGAACGTGTCGTCGGCCTGTTCGTGTTCATGGCGGTTGTCGCCATGGTCGCTGGCTTGGTCTTCTACGTCCGTCATCGAATGGTCCAGGAAGGCTACGGGCTCAAAAAAATCCCTTACTACACGTATGTCAGCGACTCCTCAGGACTTCAACCGGGCACGCCCGTGAAAATGATGGGGTTCACCGTTGGAGAAGTCGTCAAAGTGGATCGTAGTCCTGACGAATGGTGGATGGTGGAAAACAACTTAAATGTCTACGTCAAGTTCATCGTTCGTGAGCCCTATTTCGATTATATCCAGACCGATTCCCGCGCGCGGCTCGGTTCTGGCGACTTTCTGGGGACGCGGTTTCTGGAGGTGACACGTGGCAAGAGTTATGTGCTCACGGTGGGGAATTGGCGGAGTAAAGTTCCTTGGGTGGCCAGTGATGATTGGGCCACCGACCAATATCTGAACCCGACTAATTCGTCGTTGCCAATGCTATATCGGCCATTAAATCGGCAGCCGAATGGGTTCTTTCTGGTGGCCGAAGAAACCCCACCGCTGCCGGAACAACTGGCCGGTGTGGCGAAAAGAGTCGATCTGGCGTTGCCCAACGTGTTTGCGCTGACGAACAAAGTGGACGCGGTGCTTAGCAACCTGGTGTCGCTCACTCATGAGATTGAGAGAACATTGCCGGAGGTGAAGAAGACCTTGAACGAAGCCGAGCATTTGTTGGGCGACACGCGGAAACTCACGCAGAAGCCGGGTGGTATCGGCGACCTCTTGATACCTCCCGGTCTGAACGGGCAACTCTCGAATGTGCTCGAGGATGTGCACGCCAACGCTCAGAACCTCGGACCGTTGGTGACCAACATCAGCCTCGCGGTCTCCGACATGCGTGCCACCCTCGTCACCGTCCAGGCGACGGTGAGCAACCTCCAGAGCCAACTCACGGCCAATACCAACTTGGCTCCGGCGGTGACACAAGTCGCAGAAAAAACCGCGCAACTCGTCGAGACAACCGACATATTGCTCCGGCGTCACTGGCTCTTTCGCTCGGCGTTCAAGACCAACAAGACCGACAAGTCCCCGGTTCCTCGCTAAAGTCGCACCGTGGAGTCTCACGAGCAACGGGAGTTGCCGTGGTTCACAATATTTTGTCCCAGGAGGTTGGATCTTTGAGAAGGCGTTCGCGAATCAGCCGAACCGGAGGCGCTCCAAACGCCAGTACCGCGTCGTGAAACTGCCGCTCAGAAAACCGCGATCCCTCCTGGGCTTGAACATCACGTCGCAGTTTCAATAGCTGCAATTTGCCCAGTGTGTAGAAGCAATAGCCTGGATCGTAGGTGCCCCGCACCGCTTCCTGACGCGCTGGTTTTTCTGCGTAGTGACAATGTTGCTTAAAGAACTGAGTGGCGTCATTCACTGAAGCGCCCAGGCAGTGCAACTGAATGGAAACGCAGAGGCGACACAATCGCAGGAGGGCTTCGTCCGATTGTGCCAGCCGATACTTTGCCGCGCGGATGGGATCGTACGCGCCTGGGCCGGCGAACCCAGCGTCGAGGACCATCTGTTCCGTGTAATGCGCCCAACCTTCTACAAACGCATAACTCGTCACAATCTTCGCGACATCGCTGGCCTTGGAGGCGTTTAGGGCGAGGAATTGCACATAGTGACCTGGATAGGCCTCGTGGATGCTGACGACGTCGGTTGTGTAATAATTGAACGCCGTCAGCCACTCGTCCTTTTGGTCGGGGGTCCATTCTGGTTCAGTGGGCGTGACATAATAATACGCCTCGGTGGCACGGGTCTCGAAAGGGCCCGGGGTCTCCATGGAAGCGAAGCTCGTGGCCCGAAACGGCGGCAACGTGGCCTCCACTCGCGCTCGGACTTCGCTGGGAATGGTGACGAGTTCCTTCGCCACTACAAATTCCCGGATGGCCTCGAGATTTTTGCGGGTATCCGGTAGCAGACTGGTTTCGGTGGGATGATCCCGTTGCACGGCGCGGAATACCTCGATTGCCGGCAGGTTGGGATCAATGATCTTTGCCGCGGCGACAAATCGCGCTTCCTCGGCGGCCAGCTCGCGCAGGCCAATTTCCAATATCTGTTTTGGATCCAGATCAATCCGTTCAGCCCTCAACATGGCGCTGAATGCCTCCGTCCCTATGGCGAACCGATCGTTGGCTCGAGGCAGGCACTCGCGCTTAGTTCTACATTGTTATAAAAAGAGATTGCGAATTCGCAGCGCCGACGCAATGATTTTCCCAGCGAACAGAAACTAAAACATACGGAGAAACCCATCTCGGCCGCCCGCTGGCGGCCTTCAAAAAAATGAGACACCCGA
>SXSK01000422.1 GCA_005793375.1 Verrucomicrobiales bacterium
ACGGAATAAATCGGGCGTTCACACACCTCCCCATTCTCAAAATTCGTCCTCGCCCGATCTATTCCGCTTCGGGATTAGCGCTGGATCGCCTTTTGAACCAATTTTTGGAGGGTTGAAGCGAGTTTCCCGATCTCGATGAGTACATCATGGGCGGTGTCCATGAGGGAGCTTTGTGGGCTGAGGCAAGGGATGGCCACGAGGAGAACGAGCACATTGCCCAGCCAAATGATGACATACGAGAAGAAGTGGCCTTCCAATTGAAGATCGGGTTGGTGAGTTTGAAGGATGTGCCAGGTAAGGGATAAGTGGAACGCGTAGAGGGAACCGAGAATGAGGTGAAACGGAGTGAGGAAGGCGGACCAATTCCAGAACCAATTGCCGAGTGAAAAAAGGCCCATCCAAACCAAAGCGTAGAACGGAAAGAAATACGGGGCCAGGGTGACGAGAAAATTGGTTTTGGTGATCACCACGTGGCCACCCCGCGAGGTCGCCCGGAATTGTTTGACACGGCCCCCGAAGAACCATGTCCACACAGCATGGGTGGCTTCGTGTCCGAACACATAAAGCCACATGGGTTTGGGGAGATTGAGATAGACGACGATCCAGATGAGGGCTCCAACGGCGAGTTCGATCCAGAAGTTGGAGGAACTGGCTGCGGTTTGGCGGATGAGGCTCGCGAGGGTAGTGCTGAGAGCCCAGCAAAGGGGGAGGAGGACAACCCCGAGGGTGATTCGGAGCCCTCGGTTTCGATGTCGAGGTTTGGGTTTTTGGGCCAGAAAGCAAAAAGCCTGTTCCCGAGGGAACAGGCTTAAGGAAGATGACTGATAGGATTAGGGACGATCAAGATCCGCACCGGGCTGAGCGTAGAGATTGGTGGGGACCGCACCGATACCGGTTGCGGTTTGGGTGATATCCCCCGCTCCTCCGACGATTGTGCTGGCAGCGGAAATGTTGCGAGCTTTGCGGAGAGAAGCGATTTCGCGCTCAAAGGAAGCAGCTTTAGCTGGAGCCTTTTTGCTGGCAGCCAAAACGACTTTGTCGGATTGTGTGGGAGCCAGCTTGACGACGGCGGCGACCACAGCAGATGCTTGATCTGGAGCCACTTCAAGGGCGGCTTCCACGGCAGATACGGCCGTTTCGGGATTCTTCTTGACCACGGCTGAAATCGTGCTGATCAAAGCAGAGGGATGGGAAAGACCGGTTGCGGTGATGACAGTCGAGGCAACGTACCCTCGATCTTCCTTAGACGCTTTAGCAACCGCCTTGGCGGCAAGGGAGGGAAGTTCGGCAGCTCGGGCGGAATTCACCGACTTCGTTAGTGACTCCGCTTCGGCGCTGGAGAGCGCGAGAGCGGATGAGGAGATCAGACCGCCAGCGACGACCAGGGCGGCACTCATCCGAATTTCAGAAAAAATGTTCATAGGCGATTGCATCAACAGTTCCAACCAACACTTACCTTTGTGGCTAATAGGAGGCTTAAAGTCAACGGTATTATCGGAATTTCGGCGTTCATAAGTGCCATGAAACGAGAGCATTTAGTCAAAAATGAGTAGGCTCTGAAACGTTTGTGTTAAGCCGGAAAGGGTGACCATTTTTGCGAGATTTAAAGGGTTTCGAGCAGCTATGGTGCCAATCAGATTCAATAACCCGTCGCGGTCGTTCAATTTGACCAATCCATAAAAATGGTCCCCTCCGTGAGTGGTCCAAACTCAGAACTAAGGCGACCTTTTTCCAGAAGTTGTCGAGGCTGATGCAAGTTCCAGGAGTAATCCTACGGCCAAATCGGCGATTCGCTCGCCGGTGCCAGGCTCGGCATAGCTGTGGAACCCGGTCCAGACTTGATATCCTCCAAGCTTGTGGCCTTCCGAGTTGGGTAGGTACCCAATCCAGTCATTGGCAAGTTCCGCCACGTAAGTGTTTCGGAAGGGTGACCGGTTCTTGATGTCTAATCCGAGTTGGGTGAAGTACTCTGCGGGCACACCGACCAAGGCAACATCGCCGATTTGGATGACCTGGACCCATGTCTCGCGTTCCTGTCCTTGTTCCTGCACCAATTCGCGCCGCATGTTTTGGAACACTTTGCGAATGATTTCATCATGGGGCGCCCCTGCGTATTTTCGGACATAACGGGTGACTGCAGCGTCTTCGGCGGCGTCGTCAAAGCGACGAACTTTAAACTTTAACGGTTTTTTGATCGCAGCGAGGCGAGAGACCTCTCGAGGTTGGGCTCGTTGAAGGGTATCGAACACGGCGGTCTTGATGCGCCGGATACATTCCTCACCGTTGAGGTCGAGGTTATGGGTTGAGCCACTGGCGCCCTCGAGGAAAAGGGTTACTCCACCGAGTTGAGTTTCGAGTTCTTGGGCGGCCATTCCATAAATGCTCGGGGAACGGCGCCCAGGGGAGCGCCAGCCGATGGAGTGCGTGCTGTGGTTGAAGATCATGGCTCGCAGTTGGTCGGCGTCATCTCGAAAGGCGAGCACGGGGAGGTCCGGGTCAAAAGGGCTGGTGGGTCGGACCACATTGGTTCTGGGGCCAATCCAGTAGATCTGTCCATCACCCAGCAACAATCGGCTATTTTGGCCGACGGTCTTCTCCTCACCGTGAGCGAAGAAGAAACGGGCGCTCGTGAGGTTGGAAACCGCCTGTTGAACGGCGCGAAGGATGCCCTCCTGGACTCGCTGAGTGAAGAGGTCGTCGGGGCCATAATCATGCACCCGCATAGTGCTGGGCGCATGGTGAGTATGGGTACAATTGATCATCACATTGGCCGAAGGGATGCGTGTGCTGTTTTCGATCCTTTCGATCACGGGATCGAGGGTTTTGCGGGTGAGCATGAGGACGTCGCAGGCCACGATGGCGACTCGGGTTTGATTCGCCTCGAGCACCGTGGCGACGCAGCGGAGTTTCCCCTCCTGACCGGAGACTTTTCCGGCGGTGATCCCGCCGGCGATGATCATGGAGTCATCGGCGGATAGATCCACAGTGCCGGTACCCACTCTGAGAGGTGATGCGGCAATTGGGACACACAACGCGAGGAGACAGGCAAAAAGCAGTGGGCGCATGGGGAAGTCGATTGTTCGTGAGGGGTGGCGATTGGTTTTTGGAAAGGCTAATGGAGCTGGTTGGAAATGGCTGCAACGAAGTGAGTTCGATGGTGGTTTGGGAGAAGGAGGTGATCCGCCTCAATATTTGAGCGGGGCCATTAGAACCTTGGAGGCTCTTAGGGGTTTTGTGGACCGAGCTGGAAGCGCGTGGCGTGAGCGAGAAGTGGCTGGCCGACATGGATTCGAACCATGACTAGGGGCTTCAAAGACCCCTGTGCTACCCTTACACCATCGGCCAAGCGGTGGGCAAATTAGTCAGAGCGCCCTGGCGATCAACTGGTTTTTTTGGGTTTGGAAGATTCTGGTGATATTTACCTCGGAATGAACTTGAACTTCGCACTTGTAGATACCGGTGGACTCATTCGTATGCTGCGAGCCGCGTGACCTCCGAGAAATGAGTCAATCGACTACTTCTGGCACCGTCCCCTGGGATCTCCAGGCGGCGCGTGCTACTTACAATGTGGACCGATGGGGTGCTGGTTACTTCGACATCAATGATGAAGGTGAAGTTGAAGCCAGGCCGCTCCAGAATGGTGTCGCCGTTTCCATAGCTGACGTGATTGAAGAGGCTCAGGCACGGGGGTTGAAATTCCCCTTGCTGATTCGTTTTCAAGACATTCTTAAGCATCGAGTGGAGGCCTTGAACCAATCTTTTCGAAATTCCATTGCTGAATTTGGGTACCAGGGACGGTACCGGGGTGTGTTTCCAATCAAGGTGAACCAGTTGCGGGAGGTGGTGGAGGAAATCCTTGAGGCAGGGAAACCCTTTGACTTCGGGCTGGAAGTGGGTAGCAAGCCTGAACTTTATGCGGGCTTAGCGCTTCAGGAACTACCTGGCTCGTTGATTATCTGCAACGGTTACAAGGACGCCGTGTTCATCCGGATGGCCTTAATGGGCATCAAGCTCGGCAAGCGGGTGATTATGGTGGTGGAAAAGTTGGAAGAACTGCGCCAGATCATCACGGTATCGCGTCAAGTGGGGGTGGAACCACTGATTGGGATACGGGCGCGGCTGCTAGCGAAGGGAGCTGGCAAGTGGGCGGAGAGCGGGGGGGAAAATGCGAAGTTTGGGTTGAGCACGGCGGAGCTATTAACGGCGACGGAGATGTTGCGCAAAGAAGGGTTGACCCATTGTTTCAAGCTCCTGCATTTCCACATTGGGTCACAGGTGCCGGACATATTGACAGTCAAGCGTGCAGTTCAGGAAGCGGCGCGCTTTTACGCTAAACTGTACAAGATGGGATTTCCTATAGAGTTTGTGGACGTGGGGGGAGGGTTGGGTGTGGATTACGATGGTTCGCGCACCGCATTTGATTCCTCGACGAATTACACCCTGCAGGAATACACGAATGACATTGTGTATTACATTGCGGATGTGTGTCAGGCCGAGAAGGTGCCTCATCCGGACATTGTGAGTGAGAGTGGTCGGGCGATTGTGGCGCACCACAGTGTTCTGGTTGTGGAAGTTTTTGGGAGTATTGATAAGACCCGGGTCGAGAGTCAGATGGAATACGGCGACAACGAACACAGTCTAGTGAAGGAGTTGTTGGACATCCGCAACAACCTGCCTCGATTGAACAAGTTGGAGGCCTGGCACGACGCGTTGGAGCGACGCGAAGATGCCCATCAAATGTTTACCTTTGGCGTGCTGGAATTGCCGGAGAAGGCCAAGATTGAAGTGCTTTATTGGGAAATCAGTCGGGCGGTAGTGGACAGCTTTGTGGGTCAATCCTACGTGCCGGAAGAGATTCGGAAATTGGAAGATTCCTTGGGGGACCAGTACCTCTGCAATTTTTCGGTCTTTCAATCCCTCTTGGATCACTGGGCCTTGGGGCAATTATTTCCCATTATGCCGGTCCACCGCCTCAACGAACGTCCCACGCGGGAGGCGACGTTGGTGGATATCACTTGTGATTCGGACGGTGCGATCAACAAGTTTGTGGATTTGCGGGATGTCCGGGACACGCTGCCGCTGCACGCGTTGCGTCATGATGGAGGAGTGCAGGAGCCCTATTATCTGGGATTTTTCCTGATGGGTGCGTATCAGGACATCATGGGGGACCTGCACAATCTATTTGGGCGGGTGAACGAGGTTCACGTCTTTTTGGAACCTGACGAGCCTGCGGGGTATTACGTGGAAGAAGTGATTGAAGGGAACACGATCATACAGACTCTGACATCGGTACAATACGACGAAGGAGAGTTGAAGCGATTGATGAAGGCGCAGGTGGATGCCGCCATCAAGAGTGACCGCATGAAGCCCAGCGAAGGGATGCGGTTGTTAGATGATTACGAAAAGGGGCTCAAGCAATATACCTATCTGGATATTCGCTGACCGAGAAACCTTGGAGTTGGTTGTCACTGATTGACCGGATGTCATCGCCGACGTTGTTGCCATCATTAGCCCGTGCGATCCGAGGGCTGTCTGCGCTGTTTTGGGGATTACCCCTGACACTGTTCGTTACTGCGAATCTTGCCTTGGGGATGTCGTCTCAATCCCGAGCGGTGCCGATTCCGGGGATGATAGGAACGGCGCTGAACACGTTGTCTGCGGTATTTCCGGCGGTGTTTGCTCAGGTTTTGGTGATTTATGGATTGAAGTTGTTGAAAGCGTTTCAAGCTCAGGAGCGGGTTTGGGTGGCTGCGTTGGAAAGGGCTCAATTGATTGCCTGGCTCAACGTAGGCTTGGTGCCGTTTGCCTTTTGGTTCAGTCGGCGTCCACAGGAAACCCTATTTTCGCACGCCTTCCTGCTCTCCTTGTTCTCTGCCCTGGCATTTCTGGCGGCGTTGAATCATGTGCTTCGGCGATTGGCGGCGATGCTGCCGGACGAGACGTTGCGGGCTGACACGCGAACCTTCACAGCATTGAATATCCGAGTATTGATCGTGCTCGGGATCTTGTTGGGTTTGACCTTGTGGGTAGGGCGTTCGCGTGAGTCGATGATTGCGGCCGGGCCGATCCTGAGTTCCCTGGCGCGCTTTGAGCCGTGGCATCTGTTGCTTCCGGGGTTACTGCCGGTGGCATTGACCATGACGATGCTTTGGAAGACTAAAGAAGTCATTTTGATGAGTGTGTTTGGTGGACCGCGCCAGCAATGAATCCTCTGGCGCAACCGATGCGGCGGATTGGAGCGACCCGGGTTTTGCTGGGGGCGCGAGAGTTGGAGTACTTTGCCGGGTGCGATTATCTCGGATTGGGTTGGGAACCGAAACTGCTGGCGGCGGTTGCCAACGCGGTGCTCGGTGAAGGCGTGGGGGTGGGTGCGTCACGGCGCACGACGGGCAATCATCCGTTGTATGGTGAATTGGAGAGAGCGCTTCAGAGATTCTTCGGGGTGCGTGCGGCACTTTTGACTGGCACCGGTTACACGGCGAATTGGGTAGCCGCGGAAGCGATGGCAGGCCGCTTTTCTCACGTCCTCATGGATGAACGCTCGCACACGAGTGTTCAGCAAGCGGCTGGGGTTTTGGGGGCGAAGGTGCAGCGATTTCGACATCGGGATCCCGAGGATCTGGAGCGTGTTCAACGGCGACTTCCGGCGGGATCTCGCATTGTGCTGATGACCGACGGAGTTTTTGCCCGTGATGGATCGGTGGCGCCACTCCGAGAGTACCGCAAACGGCTTCGTCCGTCGTCTTGGCTCTGGGTGGATGATTGTCACGGAGTTGGGGTGTTGGGTCGTCGGGGTCGGGGTTCGGTGGAATTCGAAGGGGTGCTGGCGGAACGACTAATCCAGACGTTGACCTTGAGTAAGGCCTTCGGTGTCCAGGGCGGAGTGATCCTTGGAGATGCGGACGTGATTGAGGCGGCGATGGAGCGAAGCCCTTGTTTTGCGGGTAGCACGCCCCTGGCGCTGCCATTGGCGGCGGGAGCACTGGTTTCCGTAACGCAGTTGGTTTCGGATTCCGAGCGGCGTGAGCGATTGATGTCTCACACAAAGCGGGTGAAGGTGCGATTGGTCAGCTGTGGGTTGCTGGATGTCGCGACTCCGGGGCCGATGTTTTTTGTGGATGCGTCCCCGCGACTGGCTGGACGGATGAAGCGGCACTTGCTGAATCAGGGAATCCTTCCGCCGTGGATTCATTATCCTGGCGGTCCTGCCTCCGGTTACTTTCGATTTGCGTTGTGCAGTGAGCACACGCCGCAATCTGTCGAGAACTTGCTTGAGGTGTTGGAAGCCGTTGGCAAGCCGAAGTGACCCGTCAGGGGGAACGGACGCGAAAGAAACGTGTTTCGGAAGCAACGGTGTCGATGGATAGTTCGACGGTGCCGCTGGCATCTGCCGTGACATTTTGCCAAGTTTTCCAATCAGCACCCAGTAACGTCTCGAGGTATTGGACCGTATAGGATTGTCCGGCGGTGGTTGAAATCTGAAGCTTGGCGGGCGTGCCCGGCAGAATGGTCAGTCCGGGAGCCACTACTGGGTTTCCAGGCAAGGCGGTGATTCGAACGTCATCCGAAGCCGTCATGGCGCCATCCTGAACGGTGAATCTCAAGACGTAGTTGCCGGCGGTTGAGAACGAGGCGCGGGCGCGTGGGGAATCTGGCGGATTGAACTGGACAGTGCCTGGGCCGCTGATTTTGGACCACGAGAAGACCGGTGCCCCAGGCGTCGTGGGCAGGCCGTCGTCGGTGAATGAGGCATTGAGGGCGGCCGACTCGGGCAGTTGGATCGACAGATCGGGACCGGAATTGGCCGTGGGAGCGGCATTAATGCTGGTGACACGGCCGGCGAGCGAGAAGTCGAAGCTTAGGTCCGAACTGGTCGGCGAAGTTTGGTGGACTTCGATTGCCAGCACGTTTCGGCCTTCAACGAGCAATCCGGAATCGATGGGGCGTTCGAACACCGTTGACTCGTCGGCGCCACCGACCGTTCCATTGGCGCGAGTGGTAAAGGTTGGGTCGCCCTCGGGCATGTTTTCGCGGTACGCTTCATTTCCGTTGAGCCAGACGACGGCGCCATCATCGCGAATCAGGCGTCCAACGAGTTCGGTTACGGATGCGACGTTGGAGAGATTGAATGCGAGTCGGAAGTAGTAGGCGATTCGTTTATTGCTGGAGCTGCCACCAAAGCTGATCAGGGTCTTTTCGTCACCTTCCTCCCCGCCGCTGTAGCCGAGTTGGGCGGGGCCGGACTTCCAGGAGGCATCGTCAAAATTCTTAGCACGCCAAGCAGTACCGGGATCGATCCCGGAATCGAGATAATGCCACGTTGATCCGAGTGGAACAAGTGTCGCGAGGCCTTCCTGGCGCCGAGTGGTGATCAGAATTTCATCGCTACTGGAGCGTTCGCCGTCATTGGCAGTGAGGCGGAGGGTATAGGTGCCCTGACCTGGGATGAAGGCTGAAGTGGCGATCATCGAGGGGTTGGTGAACACGACCACGCCGGGACCTGCCACCTGGGTCCATTGGTAGCTCAAGCGACCCGGAGGGTTCGGTCTACCGTCATCGAACGCGGTGCCTGAGATCGGTACCGAGAGCGGATACGATTGTGAGAAGAATTCGGTATCCGGGCCTGCATTGATCCGCGGGGTGCGGTTGCTGTCGATGGCAGCACCTGGGGATGGGAACAATACACTGGCTTGCCAGCTGGCTGGATCATTGCCGTAAGTCGGTGGCATCTTCCGTTCGAGAGACGCCCCTGCAGTGCCCGCGGCGGGAGGCCAGGGTGCGGTGCTTTCGTAGCGGGTGCTGTCCACGACGATTTGGGGAACAACGGTTGTGACGACGACCCCATTCGTGATTCGGTCGGGGGCATCGGGACGTAGCAAAGAAAGAGTCTCGCCGCCGTCTTGGAGCGAGCCATTGAAAGGGCCGAAGACGGGGACTTCCGAGGGGATGGAGAAGAGTTTTCGGAAGGTGATGGGATCGCCGGAAGCGATGACGGCGAATCCGCCGGGAGGGAGCGTTACGCCCATTGGGAAATCGAAATCGATGCCATTCAGCCTCCAGGTATTGGCGGGGTTATTGGGATCGAACAAAGGAACCGGGCGATCACTCACATTGAGGAGTTCGACAAATTCGACGTCTCCCAGCAGTGGGGCGTAGAGAATTTCGTTTAGAACGACCGGTGCGGGAGCAGGAGGGGCATTCACGGACCCCAGTGTGCGGGTGGCGAGCAACGGGAACTGGATCTCCCGAACCGAATTGGTGATGCGACCGAAGCTGACGCCATTCGGGGCGGCGTCGAGTCTGAGGGCGTCGACGTAACCGGTAAGTTCTCCGTTGGCATTGGCGGAACTGAGGATTAGTTCATCTCCGTGCGAATTGAGCGAGAATGCATTGGTTCCCAGAGTGGGCTGGTTGAACGCCGACTCATCCAGCACCAGGTAATTGCCGGGTTGCAGTCGTGTGTTCGAGGGGATTCGAAACTTTTTGGGTTGAGTCCAATCATCGGACAACCACCAACCGCTGATGTCAGCGGTGGTGTTGCCTGGGTTGTGGAGTTCGATGGAATCGAGAAGTGGCGGGTCGGTGTGGGTAAGCACTTCATTGATGACAACTGGAGTGATGGCGAGCGCGTTGTCGTCGCGGCCGGGGGAGCCGCCGATGCCGGAACTGGCACGCCAGTGCGTGGCATTCGAAGGATCCCGATTAGAATTGGGGAGGACTGGCACAAGGGAAAAGCCGGTGCCATCCGCGGCTTGGGGCCAGGGAGCGGTGTCGGAGAAGGCGAAATTAAAGAGGTTGCGTCCATCGGCTTGCACCAGAGCCAAGCGTTCACCGCCATTAGCGAGGCGTCCCTGATAGCTGGCGAACGCTTTGAGTCCGGGATACTTGGTGGAGAAATCGGTGGCGTTTGCGGCGAGCAGTAAGAATCTGCCGGCAGCGAGGCGAGAACCCAGAGGAAATTTGAACGTGACCCCGTTGGTGAATTGCAGGTTGCTGAGATCCAAGTCCACGGTCCCGACATTTTTGAGTTCCAAGAACTCAAACTCATCCCCATCGATGCCATCTCGAGCGGGCGGATTATACATAATTTCTGAGAGAATGAGCCCAGTGAAGTCCTGGTTGACGGCGAAGGTAGCCTCGGCGAGGGCACTCCAGTCGGTGCCGTCCTTTGTGCGACTGCGTATTTGGGTGGCTTCGGTAATAGGAATGGAAGCGGTGTAAAGCCGGGCCGTGGGTGATTGGGATCCGCCGCGGCGCCTGGGGTCGGATCCATCGGTGGTGTAATAGATCTGACCTCGGATCGCGGTAAGAGATACAGCGGCCCCCTTGTCGAGGGTGCCACCGAACTGGCTGAATGACGGTGCGGCGAGGCTTGGATATAGAGGACGGGCTTGGCCGGCGGCGCGATAATTGCGGAGCTGCGTCAGGACGATGGCGCTGCGTTGCGGCAGGTAATTATTTAGGATTCGATTGACCGAAGGAAGCCAGGCGTTGTCGCGCGTGAATGGGGTGGACCGTTTGGAATCCCCCCAGCGGGCGGATTCGGCGACAACGGCGCGATCGATTTGATCTTTGCGATTCAAAAACCGAGTTCGGGCGGCGGCGGGAGTGAGCGCGCCATTGTTGAAGAAATGGCGTTGGATACGGTCGGCAACGCGGACGCGGAATTCCACATTTGATGCCAATTGCTGCCAAAACCACTGGGGACTACTCTTGGTGATGGACGAGTCTCCTGCGCTGAATGGGCCGGTGCGATCCTGATTGACGTCCAACAGGGTATGTTCGGCGTCGTGGGCGAAGAATCGAAAGCCGCCGAACTGCCCGGTGCGGTTCCAAATGCCGAACCAGTTGTTGGGGCTCGTATTTCCCAGAAAGTTTGAAATGGGAGCATCCAAATTGCCGCCATAGATAATCACCAGCAGATAATCGATGAGATTGTCGATATCGAGGTAGGGCGGGTAATTGGGGTTCGTGGAGCCGTCGAGGTTCAGTCCTTGGAGACGGAAGTAGGTTTCATCGGTGACGGGTGTGGTCTTGAGGTCGTTGTAGATCTTGGTCCAGGCGGCCATGGTGCCATCCGTGGCAAAGATGGTATAAGGCCCGGCCTCGACCTTGATCGTGTCATAATCCTCTTTGTCGCCACCGATGTAGGTCTCCCCGTAGCTGGCTTCGGGGCGTTCGCAGGTATTGAATAAACCCCAATATTGCCCATTGATGTAGAGGTGATAATAGTTACCGCGTTCGGCTGGTTGCCCCATTTCTAATTGTGTGTCTCGCGAGAATTGATCCCGCATGAAAACTCCTTGCGAATCTCCCTGAAAGCTCCAGGAGTAATTCTGAAACGTCCGGAGATCGATGCCGTCGAAGGTGTCCGTGCCGCCGTCACCGAAGAGTGGATACCTCAGCTTTCCTGCGCCGTATTGATCGCGGAAGAAGAAGCGAAATGCGTGTTTAGGATTGCCTGTGCTTCGCGAAAACCCCCCTCGAATGCGGATGCCGGCGTTGATTTGGAATCCTTGAGTGCCATCGGGATAAACCAGTTCCAATGAACACGGTCGCTCCCAAGCTCTGCCGTCCTGTCCCGGGTTGGCATAGATGCCAGTGCTGGAATTGAAGAGGTCGCCCAGTTTCAAGGTGACGCAAAAGGACGGCAACGTCTTGAGATCATTTTTGATGGTGTCCTTGTAGAGGCTGGAATCCACGACGTCGGGATCCATTCCGTAGTCCTTGGTGTTCGAGCCCCAACTAGTTGGCCATCCCGGAGGTGTTTCACCATTGGGCGACTGCCGGATGACATCATCCACGAACACATAGGTGTGCGTATCCACGTTCGACGGTTGGTACCCTTCTTTAAATGCAGCGGCCCGGACGGCAGTGGTTTTCGAGATGGACAGAGGGGTGGTGTAGGTCTGTCCGGCGGTCAGCGTGGGAACCGTCCCGTCGAGGGTGTAGCGGATAATGACGCCTGGTGTGGCGGCGCTTATTGTCAGGTCGAAAGGGGCGTCATAGAAGCCGCGGTCATGACTGAACTTGGTGTCGGCAACGAAGTCAGCGAAGCCACCGGTATTGGGCGCATTGGGGCTGGGTGGGCTGAAGAAGTAATTCCTGCCCGCGCGCGGACCGAAAGAGATATCGGGCTGTTGCGGTGCAAAGATTGGGATGAATTCAGTGGCGGGAGTGGAGCTCTCGGGCTCGAAAAGCGCTAAGTATTCGCCATTAGAGTCCAGGTTGAAATTCGTGTGCAACGCGTTGCCGGGATTCCGTCGATCCTTGCCACTCGCGAAGACGATCAGATAGGCGCCGCGGTTGAGGAACACCTCTGGAAAGACCCATTTGGCTGGATTGGCCGGGTCGTCAGTGAGGGTATATCCCTGCAAGCTCACGGACGCGGTGCCCGAGTTGTAGAGCTCGATCCAGTCGGAGAATTCGCTGTCGGCGTCTCTGAGGCCCGATTGATTATCGGCTAGAAATTCGTTGATGACAATGTCCGCGCGGGCACTGGTAAAGAGCATAAAGGACGCCAGAGCGGTGCTAAACCATCGCGAAAACCTGTTCGTCAGGATGACTTCCATGAACATGCATTATGCATAGCAAAGTCTGGGCCGATCCGCGAATGACAACGTTGTGTAGGAAGAAAAACGGCCTCCTCAGCAGAATCTGTGGGTGAGAGGCGGCTCTGGTAGTTTCCCAAGAGCGTGGTAAAGAGCCACTTCGAGAGCTCGAAACGTCCGAAATCCATAGGCTCGCCTGGTAGTCACTCGAATCTTGTTGTTGAGTCCC
>SXSK01000423.1 GCA_005793375.1 Verrucomicrobiales bacterium
ATGACGTCCTTCACCTTCGGGCTTGGGCTCACCGGCCTTATCCGCATCGGCCGCCACGAGTTCACCGCGTTCTTCCATCGCGGCTTTGCGGCTTAGTTTGACGCGACCCTTTTCGTCGACACCGACACACTTAACCCAGATTTCGTCATGGAGCTTGACCACATCCTCGACTCGGGCAACGCGTTTGTTGCTGAGTTCACTGACATGCACAAGGCCGTCTTGACCCGGGAAGATTTCGACGAACGCGCCGAATTCCTTAATGGTAACGACTTTGCCTTTGTAGCTCTTTCCGATTTCAATCTCCGCAGACAACGCCTCAATTTCACGACGGGCCACCGCCATGCCTTCGGGCGAAACCGAGAAGATTTTCACAGTGCCGTCGTCTTCGATGTTAATCTCGCAACCCGACTCATCGACGATGCGTTTAATGTTCTTCCCACCAGGCCCAATCAGCATGCCAATTTTCTCGGGGTTGATTTTGATGACTTCGATGCGGGGGGCATACTTGCTGATATCCGAGCGTGGTGCGGCAAGCGTGGTCCGCATGTGATCCAAGATCGTCAGACGAGCGACGCGCGCCTTTTCAATGGCTTCAGCCATGATAATATGTGGCAGGCCTCGAAGCTTGAGATCCAATTGGAAACCCGTGATGCCATTGGAGGTTCCGGCGATCTTGCAGTCCATGTCGCAAAACGCGTCCTCCCAACCGATGATGTCGGCCAGCAACTGATACCGGGTGATCTTATCGTCGTTGTCGGAATCCGTACAGATGCCGACAGAGATGCCCGCCACCGGACGGATCATGGGCACGCCGGCATCCATGAGGGCGAGAGTTGCGCCGCAAACGCTGGCCATGGATGTGGACCCATTGGACTCCATGATTTCGGCGCAGATGCGCAGGGCATAGGGATATTCCTTGAGCGGAATCATCGGCTCAACGCTGCGTTCAGCGAGAGCCCCGTGACCAATTTCACGTCGGCCGGGGCCGGTGATACGCCCGGTCTCTCCCACAGAAAAATTGGGGAAGTTGTAGTGAAGCAAGAATTGCTTCTTGGTTTCGCCGCCGGTGTAGGAATCGAACTCCTGCACATCGTCGCTCGTTCCGAGCGTTGCGATACAAAGGGCTTGGGTCTCGCCTCGTTGGAACAAGGCGGAACCGTGGGTGCGTGGAAGCACCCCGACCTCGCTATGCAGCCCACGGACATCGTCAAAGCCACGCCCGTCGAGGCGTTTCTTGGAATCCAGTATCAAGCCGCGAACATTTTCCTTCTGTATGTAGTATTGAAGATCCTTGAGGACAAAATCGGTGACTTTTTCCGGCCCGAACTTGGCGACCAGTTTTTCGCCAATCTCCTTAAATATGGCATTCACCGCGGCCTCGCGGGCCAGTTTGCCAGGGGTCAAGAGGGCGGGAATGATCCGGTCACCACCGATCGCCTTGGCTTCGACGAGGATTTCGTCGGGCACCACTTGCACCTTGATTTCGCGTTTTGGCTTGCCGATGCGTCTGGCGAGCTCACGTTGGGCGGCGATAATGGGCTGGCAAGCCTTATGAGCCGCGCGCAATGCACTAATAAAGTCGGCTTCGGAAATCTCCTTGGCGGAACCTTCATACATCACGATGTCGTGCTCATTGCCCACGTAAACCAGGTCTAGATCGCTCTCAGCCATTTGGGCATGGGTGGGATTGATCACGAACTCGGCATTGACACGACCAACACGGACCGCCCCGAGAGGACCATCCCAAGGGATATCAGACACGGTGAGGGCAGCGCTGGCACCGATAATGGACAAAATATCCGGATCATTGACGCCATCGGCGGAAAGCAGGACCGTTTGGACCTGAACTTCGTTGTACCACCCCTTGGGAAACAAGGGGCGAATAGGGCGATCGGTCAAACGGCAGGTGAGGATTTCCTTCTCACTGGGACGACCTTCGCGCTTGAAATAACCACCGGGGAACTTTCCAGCCGCAGCCGCTCGTTCGCGGTAATCCACGGTGAGTGGGAAGAATTCCTGACCCGGCTTGGCCTTCGTTGCGGCGACAGCTGCCGTCAGGATGATGGTTTCTCCGACTTGAACGGTCACAGCACCGTCGGCTTGTTTGGCAATTTTGCCAGTTTCTAGGATGATCGGCTGACCTCCTAGTTCGATAACGACTTTCTCGGGCATTTTATTTGGGAATGCCCGCCACGCCGTGGAGGAACTTCATTCGGTCGCCAGACGTGTGGCAAGCGGATGAAATTTCCCCGTGGCTGACGGGCAATTTCTATGGACGCAACTTGGGTACGGGAAGGCAGAATGGAACGTCGCGTGCGTCATTGGCGCCGTTTGCCCCCGCCAACGCGGAGGAACTCTACCAAAGCAAGAAACCGGGCAGATGAACCCGGCTCCGTGACTCACTTGCGGAGTTTCAGCCGCTTAGTCACTTCCTGATAACGCTTGGTGTCTTTATGATTCAAGTAATCCAGCAACCGACGTCGCTGGCTCACCATCAGCAAAAGACCTCGACGCGAGGAGTGGTCCTTCTTGTTGATCTGAAGATGTTCCGTGAGCGAGTTGATCCGCTGCGTCAGCAACGCAATCTGCACATCCGGAGAACCGGTGTCGCGCTCATGGGTACGAAATTCCGAAATCGTCTTGGACTTTTCTTGCATGACTATCTTATCAGTGCGGACCGGATGTCCGCTTCACATGTTATCCGTCAAATGAGAGCTTGAAATTATGGACCCAAGGTCCGGGTGTAAAGCGAAGTTTTTTCGCGTGGTGGAGTTCAATCCCCGTTCGCACCCCTTCAAGCCCCCTCATCCCAACTCAAATCCGCCCGGTTGGCAAGGCTACAGTATGCTGTGCCCGCTGACCTATCTTCGAGCCGCCTCGCCCCGAATTGTTCTCGCTTCCACTACCTCTGAATTCCCTTCAGTCTTCACCCATGCCACAACCCACCTTGTCCCGCCGTGATGCTCTGCGAGGCTCCGTTGCTCTCGCCGCTTATTCCCTTGCCAGCAGACCACTTAAGGCTTTTGGACTGGAACCCGGGGCCGCCGAGACAGTTGTCCCATTCTTGGATATCCAACCCGTCGGCAAGATGTTGTATTGGCAAAAATTGACCGGTTGGGTGACGCCCAACGCAGATCTTTATGAGGTCAGCCACTACGGGCGCCCAAAATTAGACGCCGCCACCTGGAAACTCGAGGTCACCGGATTCCTTAAGTCGCCTAAGACTTTCACCCTGGAAGACCTCAAAAAACACCGCACCAAGTCCATTTACGCCACTCTCGAGTGCGGTGGCAATGGATCCAGCCCGGGATTCAGCGGCGCCGTCGGCAATATCAAATGGACTGGCACACCCCTCGGCCCACTCCTTCGCGAATGCGGCTTGGGCAAGCGATCTAAGGAAGTGGTGTTCTATGGCGCCGACGAAAAAGTCGAAAAAATCAGCGACAAGGAATACCCCCAACATTTCGCCCGCAGCCTCACTCTCGATCATGCCCTCCAGGACGAAGTCCTGCTGTGCTGGGCGATGAACGACGAACCGCTCAACGATGTTCACGGTTTCCCAGTACGCTTGATCGTCCCCGGATGGTTCGGGGTGGCCTGGGTTAAATGGCTTTCGCGAATCGAATTGCTCGACCGCAGGTTCATGGGCAAATGGATGGCGAGTTCCTATGTTACCTTGCGCGGTGACGCCGTGTCGGACGGATCGACGAATTGGAAACAGACCAGCGTGTGCAATCTGGCTATCAAATCCATCACCGCCCGAACCGTCCGCCGTTCCGATGGCAGTCATCGGATTACCGGAGCTGCCTGGAGCGACGGTACACCACTGTCGAAGGTGGAAGTTCGCATTGATAGCGGCCCGTGGTTACCAGCCACCCTGGAGAGGAAACCCAGCGGTGCCAAGTTTACCTGGAGCCTGTGGCATTACGATTGGCATGACGCCACCCCTGGAGAACACACCATAGTCTCCCGCGCCATGGACACCGATGGACGTCTCCAACCAGATTCCGAGGAACCCGTCATCAAGAACAAAAAGACCTACTACGAAGCCAATCATCAGTGGGTGCGCCGAATTCGAATCGCTTAAAAGGGCGTTTCAAATCTCGACGGGTCGAGAATTTGTCCAAAACGACATGATACTGCATTGCCAGAGCTGTCCCTCAAAGAATGCCATCCGGTGAGATTCTTGATCGTCAGTGTGGATCTACCTCGCCATAAAAGGTGTGATGCTGCAACGAATCGTCTAATGGTCGGAGTAATCGACGTTTTCAAACAGCCTCTCACCGAAAACTATTGTAGAAGTTTTAAGACAGACTGAGGAAGTTGGTTCGCCTGCGCCAACATGGCGGTGCCACTCTGAACCAAGATGTTGTGCTTTGCAAAATTCGTAGATTCCTCGGCGATATCAACGTCTTTGATTCTCGAACTAGCCGCGGTCAGATTCTCAGAGGCAATTGCCAGCTGATCGATCGTCAGATTCAGCCGGGACTGGCTTGAAGCAATGGTCGCGCGGTCAGTCGACAATTGGTTAATGGTATTTTTGACGGCAACCAAAGCCAGTTTGGCATTTGCGATGGTATCAATAGAGCTGGTAGTGGCGTCGGTATAATTTGACGTTGTGATTTCGACCCCACCCATCGTGAAGACATCTCCTTCAGAGTCGATGGACACGTCCAGATCGGTGGCTGAAAATAGCGGCACACCGTTAAACTCTTTTGTGGCTGCTTTATCGATGTAATCACCCAACTCCGAGAATTCAGCATTATATAACGCTCTATCAGCATCACTCTTAGTGATATCTTGCGCGAGGACGGTCAGTTCGCTCATACGATCCAACGCCTTGCCGAAAAGCTTCATATAGTTCTCCTGTGTCTGTGTGAAAGAGACGGCATTGCTGATATTAGATCTCGCAGCATTCAGTCGGGCGATTTGAGAATCGAGACGGGTTGAGACTGCCATACCTGCCGCGTCGTCCGAAGGGTTGATGAGCTTGGATCCGGAACTGAGGCGCGCCAATGATTTGTTCAGCATGGCTTGGTTCTCACCAAGTGTACGAGCACTGGCTTGCGCTGAAATATTGGTATTGACAACCATACAAATCGACACTGAGCAGCCCTGGTGCCAGGGAACGGTGTTACCACCCCAATGGGTTTCAAGGAGTCCGCATTGGGGTGTAGTAAATCTTGAACAGTTCGTGGCGACCTTCGGCTGAAGAGCGGGA
>SXSK01000424.1 GCA_005793375.1 Verrucomicrobiales bacterium
ATCGACGACGACGATGCAAACACTCCGGGCATCCTCGATCTGCTCCGGGCGAGTGTGCCAAACAAGATACCGGAGACCCCTGAACTCACGCACCGCCAAGCACGACATTCCCAAGCAAAATGGTGAGAATGTCTGGAGAGCCATTTTAGAGACAAAGATGAGGGCCCTCCGCCGCTTTGTCTTAATCTGTCAAGCGTCCGGGGCGCTTCAACCAGCCACTAACTCACTTCGCTTTGAGTCCGGCTACTCGAGATCGCAGGGCGCGCAAGAGTTCTTCCGTGACCGGTAATAAGTTACCACGCCAGATCGCTCCCAACGTCACCGCCGGCAATTCCGTCACCGGCAACACTCTCACTTTCGGACTGGGTTCCCATCGCGGCAATGCCAGCGTTAATCCCACACCAAATCCACCGGCCACATAAACCTCAATGAGGTCCAGAGACGTCACCTCAATACTAGCTGGCCATTCCATGCCGCGTTTCGCTAATAATTCCCGACATAATCGCGGCATCATTTCATTGCTCGGTAGCGTGATCAGAGACGGCGTGTCGGCCCCACTCGCAATACCCTCCAGCAATTCATCCACACTCCGAAGCGAACTCTCTTTAGGCACCAAGAACACCAACGAAAGTTCTAGCAACGCTTCCGAATTCAATCCCGGCGCCGGGCGCCCTTCCAAGATCGTGATCGCGAAATCGATTTCTTGATGCTCCAACCAGGCTTCAACCTGTGGCTGATGCGCCGCGCGCAAAATCAGCTTTAGCTTCGGATATTTCCTTCTTACTTGTCCCAAAACCTCGGGCAAATGATCTCGCAACGCGATGTTAGGTGCCGCCATTCGAATGGTCTGTGCCACGCCGCCGCGTAGTTTTTCCCCAATCTGTTCGACGTTGGTAAAGAATGGGCGGATGAAATCGTACAATTCCACACCGGCCCGTGTGAGTTCGAATGGGCGCCGGTTGAATAACTTCGCTCCCAAGTCCGATTCCAACTGGAGGATCTGCCCACTCACCGCAGGCTGCTGAATCCCGTACGGCATATTTCTAACCGCCTCCATGATCCCTTCGAAGCGCGCTACATAATAGAAGAGCTCCAGATGGTGGATGTTGATCATGCCGGAATGTTTCTTCAACCCGCACCAAAAATGCAACCCAGGTCCGCATCCGAATTTTGATAGTTGCTCTAGGCGTGGTTTCAGGCTGAATAGCGCCCAACGATTCTCTGCATGGACCCGGCCCCCAATCCTCCCGATGCTTCGACGGTCCCGTCGCCATCCCAGGCCTCAGGCCAACCCCACTCCAAAACAGATCCGCCATCTGCTCGCGCCGAAGAAAAATCAAATACGCCTTTCTGGATCGCTCTCGGGTCCATCACGTTTCCCGGGCTCATCGCCCTCATGGGAACGGACGAGGCAGGCTCTATCGCCGCTCTGCTCCTTGCACCTCTCGGTTCTCTGGTCGCAGGAGTCTTGCTCGGTGTGCGCCTAGGGAAACAACCCGTCCACCAGATCCTGCTTTCCATCGCGCTGATACCCATCTGTTTGGTCGCCTGCGAATCCCTGGCCGCCGCCGGTTGTTCCCTGGGCGGTTTCAAGATGAATTTCCAATGACCGCCCTTCCCTGTCCCACAGCCCCAAAGGCTCATCCGCACTCGTGAGTCCCGTCCCGTCGATCGTTCAACCAACCACCGCCTGCCCCCACTGCGGCGACAATGTCGCCCACGCCTTTGAGGCCGGCCATGAGTATTGCCCTCAATGCGGATTCGAGTTCGTTACATGCCGGCACTGCGGTGCCAAGATTTGGAATGAGGTTCGCGCCGCCGAAATCTGCTGCCGTCAGTGCGGCAAGAATATCCACCCAGATCCCACACGGCTTCCCGACGACGACTTTTGGCACTCTGGATGGGGCCGCACCGTTCGTGCACTCGAGTTGGTATTCCTGCTCGGAACCGCCAGTGCCTTGATTTTCGTGATCTTTGAGTTCGCCCGTGGTCTTCTTCGAGGACGCTGACCCATCTCACTTTCAATTGTCATTTCATGTCTGCCATCACGTTTCATCCGCGCCAGGAATTGCTGAAGCACACGACCACTCGATGTCCCCAGTGTCTTCAACCGGTTCCCGGCGAAGTCTGGCGCGAGGGCACCAGTCCAGCCCGCGTCGTCCTCAAACGGACTTGCCCAACTCACGGATTTTCTGAAGCCACGCTAGCTTCGTACGCTCGCTTCTATTGGATCTCCCAGGGCAATCCCGCCAACGCCTGCAAAAGGCCGCCTCGTCACCCACCAACTCCCGCCATCAACCGCATCAATGATGCCTGACTAAACTCGTCTCGCGTCAGTTCACCCGCGATCTCCCCACCCCGCATCACGACAATCCGGCGGCTCAGATTCATCACCTCAGGCAACTCACTGGAAATCACCATCAACGCCAATCCTTGGCAGGCTAGTTCATCGAGTAACCGATGAATTTCGGCTTTCGCCCCGACATCCACCCCTCGGGTCGGTTCATCCACCATTAAGATGTCGCACTCCCGCACGAGCCATTTCGACAGCGCGATCTTCTGTTGGTTGCCGCCACTCAGGGCCGCGATCAATGTCTCCAACGACGGCGCCTTTACGCGCAAGCGATCGCCATACTGTTTCGTCAAAGTCTTCTCGGCCGCGCGATTCATCCAACCCAGTCGCGAGAGTCGTTCCAAGGCCGCCAGCGACACGTTTTCTCGGCAGTTCATCGACAAGACTAAGCCTTGCCGCTTTCGGTCCTCCGGCAACAAACCCAGTCCGGCAGCCAAGGACGCACGAACATCGCCCAGAGCCAAGGGTTGTCCCTTGACCCAAACCTTGCCGGTCGCCAGGGGATCCACGCCAAAAATCGCCTGAGCGACCTCACTGCGCCCGGCCCCAACCAACCCCGCAAACCCCAACACCTCACCCGCACGCAACTGAAACTCCACTCCGCGAAACTTTCCCGGTGAACTCAACCCTTCCACTCGCAATCGCTCATCACCCAACCCACGACTCAAATGCGCCGGAGTTGTCTCTTCCAATGGACGCCCGATCATCTGGTGGATCACCCCGTCTCGTGTGCTCTTCAATGTGGTTGTTGTCGACACGTGCCGCCCATCACGCAGTACCGTGACCGTGTCGCAGAAGCGAAAGATCTCATCCATCCGGTGGGAGACATACAACACCGTGATCCCGCGCTGCTTGAGATGTGCCAGCAACTGGAACAATCGCTCGCTCTCCGTCACGCTCAGCGAACTCGTCGGTTCGTCAAACACAATCACCCGCGCCCCCGTGCCCACCGCCGCCGCGATCTGCACCAATTGCTCCTGCCCCGTCGTCAGATGGGAGATCGGCCAACTCACATCAAAGTCCGCCCCAATCTCCCGCAGCATCGTCCGCGCGCGTGTTACCATCGCCTCCCGATCCACCCAGCCACCGCGCGATGGCATCTCGCCCAGACACAAATTCTCCGCAATGCTCAGGTTGGGACAGAAGGCTAGTTCCTGGTGCACCATCGCGATGCCCAATCGTCGACCATC
>SXSK01000425.1 GCA_005793375.1 Verrucomicrobiales bacterium
CAAGAGAGATTTTCTGACCCAACGACCGGCAACACGGATGGCGTCTAACATTCATCCAGCATGCGTAACACTTGGACAAATGTCTAGAGGGGATCTTTAGAGACAAAGATGAGAGAGGGCTGCCGCACTCCAAAATTAATCGGTTCGTGCGACTCGAACGGCAGCGTCTTTGGACCGCGGTGGCCCTCCACCGCTTTTGGGGAGTTCCCGGGACGACCCATCTCCAATTGTCGGCAACTCGGAGTTCCGCCTCCAGGCAGCTCAATCTCAACTTCCAGCAGACCTGCGAATTGTTAAGCGTCGAAAGATGCGTTTTCGCGGGCACACCACCTCCAAAGAAGCGATGCTTTTGGCTCGAAAAAGCGCGACTGCGACCATCCGCCCGATCTCTGAGCCAGAATTAATTCGCGAGGATCGGAACCCGTTCACCCGTTCGATTATTCACGGTGGCATGGTTCTTCAGCCAGGAATGATCCGCACGACTCAAGGCCGGTACTCCTCCATCGTGACTATGCCAAGGTGAATCCTCATTCATCGACTTGCGTTGGACGAATTGCGGATTGCGCCAGCGATGCGCCTCCGAATGCCCATCCGAAAACGCCATGTTCGAGGAGTTGCCATGAGTATCATTGGGAACATGGTAGACACTCTCGGAACCCATGTTGACCCCAAAGAAAGGCCGACATATCGAAAACGCGTGGACGTCCACAAACGAATAAATCTCACTCGGCGCATCCACTGCCCCAAAGGTCTTGTAATGGCGCCACGTCCCAGCGAGTTGCCCTTGTCCCGGATCGTGCGGCGCACCTTTCCAGCCCAGGTAACTGTTTAACGCGTAATTGCGCGCCACAGGCTGCTTCTTGGTTGTGATGGTGTCGGGAGTGATTAACCGATTGTCGCCGGGGCATCGAAAACTCCCTTTCGCGCCCATGTATCCAGCCAAGAGAGAAATCGTCGGCAGGTTCAAATATTTGTCCGCGTTCTGCTGCACCAACTGGCTCTGTTCACGCCCTTCCACCCAAAAGCTTGGGGTGAAATTGACGGGCGTGATCGCCCCGGTCACCGAGATGGCGAGCGCGTCGGTTCCTTTGCCATTGGGTGGAATGGCATCTTGGAAGTCGGAAGCGTAATTTGCGGAGGCCAACGCCAACTGCTTGGTATTATTCAAGCAGGCCGCACCAGTCGCTTTCTGTTTCGCTTTCGAAAGCGCTGGTAGTAGCATGCCAGCGAGGATCGCGATGATCGCGATGACAACCAGCAGTTCGATAAGCGTGAACCCGTGTCGCCGGCTCGGATGAGTATTGGCCTTCATGTAACGATTCTTTAACGTGTAGTCCCGTCACCCTACAGGCACTTGAGTTCAGTTCAACTCCGAAAGTACGGAGTTTAACTCCGCCAAAGGCCCTTCATGGTTTTGTTCAATTGCCAACTGCCGAGCCCGCTCGAACGCCGTCCGGGCTAATTCCCGATTTCCCGTCGCCAGATGGCAACGTGCCAAAAGAATCTGGGCGACCATCCAGTCCGGCCGCCGGACCAACGCCTCTTCAAAATGGGGTTTGGCGTGGTCGGGTTCGCCCTGGTCAAACAATGCCTTGGCCAAGCTGAAGCGCGCCAATTCGTTCGCCGGATGTTGCGCTACCATCTGTGAATATCTAGCCACGGAATCAGACATGCCAAGACTCTCCACGGAGTTCCAGCCGGAAACAACCGAGAAAACAGCCCCAAACCGAACCCTTGCGCACTTTTCCGTTACGCTTCCCAACCTGCCAATTGACCCTTAGCCTCTCCAGATACATGTCCGTCACCAGCCCCAGTCCATCGACCCACACATCGCCGAGTTCCAGCAGCCCGCTCGAAGTCGGGGATCCTGTCGAATTGTCGATTGTGGACCTTGCCTTCGGCGGCGAGGGCGTTGGGCGCAGGGAGGATTTAGTCATTTTCGTTCCATTTGTGGTCCCCGGGGAACGTGTCTTGGTCAAAATAACCGAGATCAAAAAAAGTTTCGCCCGAGGAATTCTCATTCGGATCTTGGAAACCGCGCCGGACCGCGTGGAACCCCGGTGCACCTATTTTGGCGAGTGTGGCGGCTGTCAATACCAGCACATTGCCTACGACGCCCAGGTACGCTGGAAGCACAAGCAAGTGTCAGACCTGTTCCAACGTCTCGGCGGGTTCGACCCCTCCCTCGTTCAACCAGTCATTGCCTGCCCACAACCTTACGGCTATCGAAATCGCATCCTCGTCCGCAGCCAATGGAACAAACCCGCTCAAAAACTCAACCTGGGTTTCATCCGTCAGGATTGCGGCTTGGTCATCGACATCGATTCTTGCGCCATCGCGGAGCCTGCACTGAATGATGCCATCCTGCACTGGCGCGCGAACCCGCCGCACAAAGGTGGGATCAAAACTCTGCTGCGAATTCCACCCGAAGATTGGGAAGTCCCGGAGCATTCGTTTTTTCAAAACAACTTCTTTCTGCTCCCAATACTCGTCGAAACCGTCCGCAAGTGCATCCGTGAAAGCGGTGTCCGCCACCTCATTGATACTTACTGCGGCGTCGGATTTTTCGGGATCGAACTCGCCTCGTGTGTGGAGTCGTTTGTCGGTATTGAGCTGGACGCCCCGGCCATCCGAGCCGCTCGACGCAATGCCACCCAGCGTGGGATCACCAATGGAGAATTCATCGCGGCGGATACAGACGTGGCCTTGCCGGGGCAGTTGGCTCGAATGAATCCCGCGAATTCAGCAGTGGTCCTCGATCCACCCCGAACCGGATGCCACCCGCCCATTCTGGAAGTTTTGCGAAAGACCAGGCCCTGCCAGATCCTTTATATTTCATGCCATCCTGCCACATTAGCCCGGGACCTAAAGGCTCTTTGCGCCGGTGGCGTCTATGAGCTGAAGAGTGTCACACCACTCGACATGTTTCCCCAAACTCAACACGTGGAATGCGTCGCAGATCTGCGCGCGACCCAGCCCAGTTGAGTAAGAGCAAGAGCATGATCATGAGCAAGAAGGGGCGACTTTCCTGATCTTGATCCTGATCTTGCTCCTAATCGTCCGCCGTTGTTCGGGGACTAATTGCACCCACAGCCGCCACCACCCACGCCGCGCCCGCCGGATGCGGCTTCACGTGAGAAGTACATGTGCTCGCTCATCGCCATACCCAACGGATCCCTATCGGCCCGCATCGTCATGTCCGAAAGTGTCCCGCGCTGCCACGGTTTGACGTTCTGACAACCCGTGAGGGCCGTAACACTTGCCAACCACACCAGCGCTCGGAGGGTATGCTTCATTGGGACCTCGACCATGGCTCGAATGGAACTGCTTAGCGTTTCAGCGCCTGCTCGATCTCGGTCATGTATGCTTTGCGGGTCTTCTCGCCCTCAAAACCTTCGTGGATAGCGATGACTTTGCCGTCCACACCAATCAGGAACGACATGGGGATCCCCTGGACATCAATCTTCTCAGCCAACTTCTTGCCCTCAGAATCGCGAAGCACCGGAAATGGCACCGGATTCTTCTTTAAGAACTTGTCCATGTCGGGCTTGTCCTCGTCGAGACTCACGGCAACCACGGTGAATCCTTTGTCGGCATATTTCTTGTGCATTTCAGTCAAAACCGGGAACGATTTTTTGCACGGACCACACCACGAAGCCCAGAAGTCCACGAGAACCACTTTGCCCTTGGTGTCCGGGACGGTGCCTTCGAGACCGGCAGCCGCGATGTCCGGGAAGGTGTCGCCCACTTTCAACTCTTTGGCGTGTCCGGTCGCCACTCCGAGAACCAGAGCGGCCAAACCAGCGACCCGACCTAGTCGCAATCGTCCCAGCACCACCGATTTAGGAAACAACATGTTCATAGAATTTTCGACTCGTTACCGTTCTTGTCTCTAAAACCATCGCCCCAGCCACGCCCATTTGTGCGTCCATCAACCTCAACCCTTCCTCCGGGCCCAACACAAAGGCTGCCGTCGAGAGCATCCCTGCCAGCGTACAGCTTGGGGCAACAACGCTCACCGCACGACAACCATTGTCCACCGGACGGCCAGTCCGAATATCGAGGATATGACCGTAACGGCGTCCATTTATTTCGAACTTTCGTAAATAATCACCTGAGGTGGCCACGGCAGCATCGCGAATGGCCAGCCCACACCATGGCCGGCCAGGCTTCTTCGGATCGTCCAATCCAATATGCCAGGCGGGTCGGCCATCCGGCGGTGGACCGCTAACGCGTAAATCCGCGCCGAAGTCAACCAACACCCCCGTCGCCCCTTGGGAGCGCGCCAATAGGGTCACTTGATCCACGGCGTATTCCTTTCCCATGCCGCCCAGATCCAGGCACATCCCCGCTTTCGGAAGAAAGATCTTGCCCGGACTTCGCTGAATCTGTCGCCAGCCGACGCGCGCCCGAGCAGCCTCAATTTCCGAGTCATCGGGAACCCTCACCGGAGAGGCTTTCCAGTTCCACAACTGAACCAATGGCAGCGCCGTTGGATCAAACACACCGCGTGTCACAAAGGACATTTGATCGCAAAGTACGAACAGCTTGTCCATTTCCGCATCCACCGCCACCCAACATTCACCGGCAGCCGCATTGATCTGGCTGATCCAAGATTCTGGCAAGAATCGCGAATACTTAGCTTCAAAAGTGGCCACCCAATTCAGCAACAAAGGCGGCAGCCGTTTCAGAACCTCCGGATCCCCGCCAAGGCTCACCCGACACACCGTTCCCAGAGCCTCAAATACCAAATCCAACCCACCGGCTCGGGCCGCCTGCTGCACGGTGCGCTGCACGCGCTCCAAAACCGCCGCGTCCGGTGGCGCCTTCAGGCTTCGCACCTCCGACCTCATTGCATTGGCGGGTGGACTCACAGCTTTCAGGATTTGGCTTAGGTACGCTTGTCAGTTGCCAATCTTCGGCATCCTGGACTCAGAACCATAGGCCCATTCCCACGGTAAAAATGTGGGCCTTAGGATAAGCGCTATCCAGCGTCACCCCATCCAACCCCTGCATTTCATAGCGTTTGTAAGCCGCTTGGAACGACAGCCACTCCAGCGGTTTCCAATCAATCCCCACCCCATAGGTGTAAGCCTCAAAGTGGGATAATCGGTAGTCAGCGGAATAGTATGTCGGCAAGGCCGGCACTGTAGTGATGTCGTACCCGGTCGGATCCGTCGGGAATTCAAGCTCGCCCAATTCTGCGACGTACGATCCGTTTTGATACGCCAGTTGAGTTCCCAACGGATAGCGTGAATCACCTCGGAATTGGGTTGCGTAGAAGTCCGCTTCGGTCTGCTGATAGTACCGCAGTGTCGGCGCTACCACGACGTGTTGGCCCAGCTTTTGAAACCAGGTCAACCCCACCGTATGTGCCGTGACACCATAATCGTCGTGATGAAACCGGTAGGTCGCTTCAGCGCTCGCATGGGCGCGATCGAAGAAATGGGTCAGTGAAAGGAACCCGACTTGCTTAAATCGATGTTCCGGCCTCAATTCCGGGATGCGATTCGGGAAAAAGAGCAGATCGGGGTCATCGTAGGGAAAGGAGAAGTAAACGGCCTTGTAAGGATCCGTGAGGTATCCATCGGCATAGCCCAAGGTGAGATTGACGGTGAGGGTTGTCCTGGGCCCCAACACTTGGTTGATCCCGATCAGCCCGTCCCATGCTCCCTTACTCTGATACTCCGATTGATAGATCCCGCTCACGCGATCGAAATTCCGCGAAAGTCCCAGGACCAAGGCGGTATTGCGTTGATTGAATTCAATCGTGTGGTTTAACGCCAATCCAACCGACTCATAATCACTCTCGTAGCTGTACGCCACCTGAGGCGTTGTCGTGTGCCGGCCATAGCGAATTGCCGTGTCCAAACTGCCGGCCAGACGCTCGTCTTGCAATCGAACCGTCGGCACCTGCAATGAACCTGGCTCAATCTTGCCACCCGTTGGCGTCGCACCCGAAATCGCATCGTAAACAAACTGTCCGTGCGCGGTGACCTTCGAGATCAACTCTTTCTCAAAATAGAGTCCATGGGTCTGCACGCCGATGCGATCGCGGTCTTCGGCGTAATTCTCGTAGCGGTACTCGACTCGGTCTTCCCCAACCATTCGTCGCATCGGCAGCACCAGCAACAACCCTCCAAGGACCATCGCCTTCCAGTCCCGCCGCTTCGGTTTTGATGCGTCAACAGTGATCATTGCTCCGAGCTTCATCGCAAGAAATGCCCACAGTGACGAGCAACCCAAGTGTCCAGCCCCACCCACTGGATTGCCGTCGCCAGCAGTAAGATCGCGGAATGAATCCCTATTTCTTCCCCTTTGGATCCAAATTCTGTTTCAACGCATCGGTCTGCAGGGTTGATGGGATGCCGCCCTCCGGCACTTCCGCCCCGGCGATCCACATCAACCCGTTCAGCACGACTTTTCGAAAATTGTCATTCCCCCAATTCACATGGCGATGCCCGCCAGTGAAACCAAACCCACGGCCGCCATCTTCACGGTCACACACCCACATCATGGTTTCCGGTCGACCCGAAGCCTTCACAATATGCTCATAAGGCCCCTTGGGATACACATACGGACCTCCGCGGACCTGCTCACTTGGCGTCGCCGTCAGGATCGGAGTCACTCCCTTCCCAGCCGGCACCCAACGCATATTGAAGTACCATTCGTCCAACACTTTGAATGGTTTGACGCCGCGAGACACTGGATGCTTGGGGAACACCTGGTCATCCGGTTCCCACATGGGGTTTACCGAAAACTGGTGTTCGTAATACCCCCCGACCCAGCGATGCATGGCTTCCCCCGGATCACCTTTCGGGACTTCCACGCCATAATGAGCGAATCCCAAACCAACTTTCTTGGCCGCCAAGCCATCGATGACCTTCATGTGGTCCGCCTGAATCGCCGGATGGCCCCCGCCCCCGTCCGCATAAATCAACACAGCACTGGCACCATCGAACGCGGAGTTATCATCCACAGTCTTGCCACCCTCCATGCGAGTGGGCCAGCCATTGGAGTACACCACGGCGTGAATCCCAGGCAACTGATTCAAACAGTGCTGCAACAAAAGACTGCCCGCCCGGAATTCATGATCCCCAGGACCATGACTGATCTTCCCAGCGACCAGGACAATTTTCTTGTCCGCCGCTTGGATTGCCGTAGCGAGACAGCCGAGCGCCGTTAAAACAATGAATCGTAGACAATGCGTTTTCATTCTGGATGTACCTGGGAACCTTCTCGTGCCCAGCCGTCGACGCAAGACCAATGTGACGACGACGGTTATGGAGTGCGCATCTCAGTTTTTTTCGAGGTTGTAGCGATGCGGGCTGCGATTGTGGTTAGTTATTGGCGAGGGAGGAAGGTTTGGCGTGTGGGAAGAGATCGTGCCAGCGGTGGTTGCGCCAGAAGGTTTCCAGGCACAAGAGGGCCTCGTCGCCTGCGTTGGACCAGAACTGGCCCGTGCGTTTGAAGCGACACTGGTATTGGCGACAGATGGATTCGATGGCACCAGAGCCCAACGGCTCGTTGGCCTTGATTTTCTGGGTATGCGTCGCCGTGCCCTTCTCGACGGCTTGACGTGCGCGGAGGATTTCCCGGTAGTTGAGATGGTTTTTGTGGTCCTCGAAATAGTTCACTTGTGTGCGAATCTTCTTCTGAAGCTTGCTGCCGACGGTGGTTTCGATGTCCTCGAGGCTGCGGATCACGGCCTGGGCATCGTCCTGGCGCAAGAGCTTGAGAACGGGTTCGACCCATTGGCGGGCCTCGGGCGTGCCCTTGCCGTACAACTCATTGGCGACGGCCCAAAGGTGTTCGTCAGCATGGTAGAGATCGAGCCGGCAGCGAGCCTCCGGAAAGCGGGCCTGCACCGCATTCCAGATCCAGACGGCACCGTCGGCGATGACCAACACGTCCCGGGCCTTGCCTAGTCCACAGGCGATGGCCTCGCGGTGGACTTGGCGCATGAGTTCCCCAATACCCAGACGCGTGCAGGCATAAGCGCGCTGGCTGATGAGGGCGCGCTCCCCGGCAGTCTGGCCGCGGTGATCCAGGCGGAAGACAGTGCCGACATAGACCCAGTGCCATTTGGAGGGTGTCGGTTGGCCGCGCGACAAGGCCTCCTGGCGGGCTTTTGCAGTGCGGCCCCAGTCGTCGCGCTCGCGGATGTTCCAGGCGTCGATTTCGAGGATCAGTGTGAAGGGTGCGCTCCGTGGCCCGCCATTTTCGCTCGCGAGTCCTTGAATTCCCTCCCACGAGTCGAGTCGGCCCAAGTCGGCCTGCCGGACCTTCTCGGCTTTGAGTCCCTGTCGGTGGGCTTCCCGGTGGATGAAGCAACGGGAGAGCTCCAGGCCGAAACGGTTGGCAACCGCCACCGCCTGCTCCGA
>SXSK01000426.1 GCA_005793375.1 Verrucomicrobiales bacterium
GCGCACTGTCGAGCTCATTTGTCCCAGTTTTTGTGACAAACTGCCCGTCGTGCTGGGCGGTGCATACATCGCTGTTCGGGTTTACATTGGAAGCAGACCAGATAGGAAGAACGCTATGGGATACGAACCGAGAATCTCCGTGAGGGTGCCGGAGGAGTTGAAGACCCGCCTGGGCAAGGCCGCCAAACACACGCATGTGGATGAATCGGTGCTGGTGCGGGCGGCGTTGTCAGGCTTGGTGGACTACATCGAGAAGCACGGCAAAGTGACTTTCCCGATGCGTTTCACCATCAACGGCGAGAAGTAAGCCGCAGCTACAGGCCTCCAAGGATCCGCTTTTAGTAAGGCGGGTGACAGGAGGCTTCTTATTTTCCCGAACGCCCCCTTCGTCCGCACCCGCAGCGGACTAGAATTGTGCCACAGTGGACTACGTAGCCCCCTCTCCCGCTGGGAGAGGAGAACTGCGCGCGTCTCGCAAGCGAACAAGCGCCCCCCGTTGACGTCCCGTCCCACTCCCCGCCGAAAGATCCGTGATCATCGAGCACTCCGTGAAGGTATCGGGGCATCCACACGGGTGGAGCTTCGGATTGAGAGTCGGATTGAAAGCTGGGTTGAAAAAGCAAAGACCCGCCGCATTTCACAAAAGCGAATGCGACGGGTGATAAAGGAAAAGCCCACATTTTCTTTTGAAAAATGTGGGTGTGAGATTGGAGCGAGCGAAGGGATTCGAACCCTCGACGCAAAATGGGGAAGTTGCACAACCTCAAGCCATTGCTCAGGCACCCAAAGAGCACTGTACACACATACGCGCACAGATTTTAGAGCCGCTTGATTCTGGGTTCTCGGAAGTGGTCAATGCCTGGCCGTCACTGAGTCAACCGCTCAAGGCCGCGATCCTTGCCATCGTCGGCATTTCCAAAAATGAGGTGTCGAAGTGACGCGTCATTTGCTCAAGGGGCGTCGCACGGTGCGCCAGCATCATGCGCTGCCCGCGCTTAGGGCTATAGGCATGCCTGCAACCAGGATGTTCTCCGGCCAGGGTGTGTCGAGGCTGCGGGGTGCGTCATCCGGTCGGAGCCTCCCCGCCACCCTAAAAGCATTCCTTCGGAATTTCCACGCGGTGCACCCGTCAATCGCGTGGGGCAAAAGTGTCTGACGGAAACTCATATGAAAGGTCCAAAATGTTAGTACCGTTCCAAGTCATCACCGAGGCCCACAATCGCTGGCCGGCCAAGCACGACAAGCCCGCCGGCGAGAGCTGGGCGCTCATCCTCCAAGACATGTCGCAACCCTACCAGCACCGGATGCGTTCGATGGTTCAATACCGTCTGAACGAGGAGGAAAAACTGCTGTATTGGGGCAAGCTGCCGGATCGGCAAGTCAAGATCGCTGTTCACGAAATTCTGAATGGTGAAAAGAAGCCGGTCCTGCGGGGCGAACTCATCGAAGTCATCGGGGACAGCCCCAAGAAGTAATGGCCAAGGTTTACAATCCTCTGGCCCCTGTCGAAGCTCAGGACAACTTTGCTTACACACTGGCGCGCGTTAGGTGGGACGTTTTCGGCACCCTGACATTCAAGGGTTGCGTGCCGCGTCCATCGGTCGCGTATGGCCACGCTTGGCGGCATTTCCGCACGGCGGCAAAGGTAACTGGGCGCCCGTATTGCCAACTGTTCGTCGCGTTGCGCGCTGAGCTTGGCGAAAAAAACGGTCGGTTCCATTTCCACTATCTGCTCGGTGGAACCAAATCTCGCAACGAAATGACACTGTGTCACCAGTTACGCCACTCGTGGATGGGGCAAACTGGAGCCACAGAACGAATGATCCGCCCTTATGACAACTCCCTTGCTGGAGTTGCATACGTGACGAAGTGCCTCTCGGGGGGCGACGTTTACGAGATGAACAAGTTCATCACGGCGGATCAGGTGACGCTCTCCAATTCAGTGTATCGAGTCATCGAATCACTGGAACGCATCGCGGAGGACACCCGGCAAGCACTCGTGAAAAAACGGGCACGTGATGAACGCGCCTCTCTGTCTCCCCGGCTAATGCCACCTGCCAGCACGCTCTCCCGTAAGATCGGGCTGCTGGAACACCAGGCGTAAACGGGACACTAGCGCAGAGAAAAACGCCGAAGCTTACTGCGGCGCGAGTGAAATAACAAAGGGGCCCCCGCTGGCCTCTCGGCAGAGCCGCGCGGAGCGCGGCCTGCCGAAGGCTTGGCGGGGTCGCTTGAAGGAAAGGTGTGCCCAAATGAAACGGAGAAGGGACGGAAACATGACGGACGAGCCCATGCTGGCGGCGCGGGGCTGCGAGCGTTCGGGCAGTTCATTCGCGAGGTGCGTTCGTCTGCGCCAGTTGCTTGATGAGTCGGCGGCAGAACCAAAGCGGGATGATTCCAAAAATCCCAAACGAACAATCAATCAGTCGCCAGCCGAACGGGATTTCTCGAACGCTTCCCATTACCAGCGCGAACGGCACGACCAGCGCGCAAGCAATCATTCCGAACTCGATGACCCAAACGTTTTTCACCGGATCGCGCCACGGCCCGATGAACGCGATGGCGATGACGAAGTGAGCGAACGCCAGCCAGTCCGTGCCGTAGGCGATGAATGGATAGTTGGCGTTGGTTGCAACGAGTGCGTCGCGCACCTTAAGCAGCCAAGCGGCGAAGCCGCTGTGTTCCGTATTGCCGTCACCCCCGGCGATTTGGACGAGCAACTTGAGTTCGGTTTCCAACGGGATGGCGGTCGCGCCGCTCACGACCAGCCCAACAATGAAGATTGAAAGGAGGATTCGGATTCGCTTCAGGTGATTGGTTGCCATGGAAACTTTCAGCGCCTTACGGAGTGGAATGGGTGAAAATTATCCGCCAATCTCGGTTCACATCAACGTTATAGATCAAATGTTCTTTGTCCCTGGCGATAAAAACAGGGACCACTTCCTGAATTCCAGGGAATGACAACAGGACGCACGGTGCCCCCTTTGCACCGTAGGCGTTCTCGAAGGTCGCGGTTCCTTCGGCCGATACAACAACCAGAGTTCTAGCCACGGGATCCCGGACTATCGGAAGTCCGGTCACTTTTGCGCGAGTTCCTGATATTTCCAGAGAGGCAGGATTGGTTACGCTCCAGCTCCACGTTCCGCTCCATCGCCCATCGAAATCTGTGGCAACTGCTGAACCGGCAAGTTGAGGCTGTCTAGAGCACGAGAGGAAAGAACAGAACAGCAACAGGAACAATGGTGAAGTGCCAAATCTCATGGTCGTACTTCCCGTGGTCAAAATGAAAACCCGAGACACTCGGACCAACGCCAAGTCAACGAGTAGTTCTCAAAAGGAATTTGGAGGTCGATGTTGGTGAAGGGAATAATTCCCGAAGGAATGTCTGGCAGAATCGGGATGTCGGTGCCTGGGATTCGCGTCGCACTTCCAAGTCTCAACACATCTGTTACCGTCATGTCAAAGCACACTTCACTGGGGCAGCAGCTAAGCGAGGTTATGGTAAATCTGCCTTTGGTGCTTCCCGTGGACTGCAGCCCGGTTTCAAAGACGTAATTAAAAATGTCGCGAACTGGTCCAGTCACTGGATGGTCGTCTGCCTCGTCGTCCCACAGCAACCTTTTGTTTACGAGAGTATTCGACGACCCGTTGGCACAAGCCTCTCTTGCAGCATTCTTAATCCATTCTCTCATCCGAGAATACACTGGAAGCTTTGCTAATTCTTTGGTCCAAGGGTCATCAGGGCCAAAAGTGCGCCCGCCGCCCTTGCCTGAAGCCCAATCGGAAAGCGCAGCATTGAACTGCTCGTTAGCTTGGTCCAATTGAGATGGCCCCCTGCCAAGAATATCCGCCCATGAAAGCGCATTGGTGTAAACGAACGCGTAGAGATTCGTGCCGCCCAGTTTACCCAACGGGTCTCTGTTGATCCAGTCAAGCGCCCTGCCCAGTGCCACAGTTGCATTAGTGCCACATTTACATGGAGCTTCGGCAGGTAACGCGATCTGGCTAGGTTGATTATTAACGTCCGCGGAGGAATCGAGAGCCTGTTCATTCGCGGCCGGGTCTATCGCTGGAATCGCCGCCCTCGAGCGCCAGCCATCGAAGGTCACAGCTAAGTTGGCCGCATCCATCGCAAAGTTCTCATACAGCCACACCGCCATCTCGCCGGGCAGGAGAGCCTGAACCGCCGGCGCCCCAAAGAAGGCGTAGGGACCATCATAGGCATCTGCGCTCAATACCGTGCCGGCCTGGATAAGGTATAGATCAACGCAATAGGCGAGGTAAGAGAGCCACTCGGGGTTCTCAAACAACTCGAATAGAGAAAGACCGGCGAAGGGGTCAACGGGTGCGGCCGGTGGGTTCTCCATTTCGGTGATCGGCGCAGGCATGTCCAGAGAAGCCTCCGGCTCGACGCCCATTGGGTCTTGGGTTTCCATTTTAGCCGGCTCTGCGGAAGGGGCCGCGATCGGCTCGCTTGGTGAAAGGGCTTCGGGAAACCATCCGAGGCCATCGTTCTCCCCAGTATATCCCGGAAGCGGATCGGTGTCGCTGTTTTCAGGGGCAGGCCCTAGCCACGCCGTTTCGTCCGGGGCATACGCATTCGAGCGCCAGTAGGCGAAAGTCGCCAGTAGATCGGCGGCATCCCCCGGGAAATTCTGCTCCAGCCAAACTCTGAATAGATCGAAATCCAGCGTTTGAATCTCCGGCCTCGCAAAATAGGTGTAGTAGGGAAGATAACTTTCGTGGACTTCTGCGTGCAGAGTCACGCCATCAGAGGCTAGGTACAGTTCAATGCACGTCGAGAGATACGCGAGCCAGTACTCATTCTCGAGCAGCTCGACCAATGATAGGCCGGCCACAGGATCGCTCGAAGGTGCGGATGGTTCTGTGCATCCCAAAAATGAGTTTTCCCTGTAAACCGGAAGTTCAACCTCGTCCGCCAAAACCGTGCTCGTGATGAACAAAAGGGCGCAGAGGAAAACGGAGGGGGCTTTCATGCAGGCACTGCGTACAGTGCCCTCTTTGGCTTGTCAAGGTATCGGGCGCGAAATCAACGCCCATTCGGAATTTCGAGCGGGAAAAGTTTCACCGGATTCTTCACCTGACGGGCAGTTCGAGGGCGTTGACGAGGCAATGGAGAGTGGTCGTCGTGCGGTGGAAAATGTTGATTGACCCCCCGTAAAACAAGGCTGGAATAAACCTTGAAACAGCGTGTGTCAGGCTTGAAGAGGAACTAACGACGTTCGGGTCTGAACGGAGCACCGCCGCCCGATGAGCGCGGCGGTTGTAACGGACGCAACTTGTTGTCCTCGGCCATCTCGCAGGCGGTGCTGGCGCTGCCGTAATTCGAAAGGTGTTTGACATGTTCGTTCTGTTCGTTTAGATTGTTCCAATGAAAACACAAAAGCGTGTCCAAAAGCTGAAACAAACGAAGGCCGTGCCAGCGCCGCCGCTACAGAACCCGAAACCCGCGGCCCTTGCGGCTGTTGCCCCACTGGAGGGCGGGAATCCTGATCCAGAGTTTCTTCTGAATGAGGCGATGAATGAACCTAACCGCAGACTGCTCGAAGAGTACGCTGGTGTAATCAGGGTTCTTCGAAATGAGAAGCGGTTTACGTTTCGCGAAATCGCCGAATGGTTGAACCTTTATGGAGTGGAAACGGATCACAACGCAGTTTATCGCCAATACACGAAGGGAATGCCGCCAGGCATGGAAGCGATGGTGGAGGAAGAAGCCATGAGGGAAGAGAACGATGAAAGCTAACTTGAGCGCCCTGTTGCCACCAGTACTCAGAGAGCAATTGCTTCGTAAAAAAGAGGCGGCGGCGCAGTTGGCTTGTTCGGCCAGGAGTGTTGATCGGTTGGTGTCGGAGGGCAAACTGGTGCGGGTTTACGTTCTGGGTGGTGTGCGCTTCCGTCAGAGTCAGGTGAACGCAATTTGTGAGGGAGGGGCAATATGATGTTCCAAGTCGAGAAGCGGCGATTCCGTAACGGCGGCGAAGTTCAAGAGACTCGATATTATTACGTGCGTTATCGGCTCGCCGACATGCCGGTTGACCGTTGGAAATCTCTTGGCGTAACCGATAAGCAAGTTGCCGCAAAAAAAGCGCGGGAGTTCATCCAAGAAAAGGAACGTGAGGCTGCAGGCATCCTTGAGCCTCGTGTTGTTCGCGATGCGGCCAAGAGGCCGTTGAAAGAACATCTGGACGATTACGTTGCCGACTTGGAACGGCGGGCGCGCAGCGGGCGCGGTGGGCGAGGTGCGCGGTTGCTCAAGGGGCGCATCCTTCGCCTGATGGATGGTTGCGGTTGGAGGTTGGCCGTCCAAGTGTCCCCCGATTCGTTCACGTCCTGGCGCAACCAACGGAGCGAGGCCGCTCGCACCCTGAATCACTATTGGCAAGGGATGGTATCTTTCCTGAACTGGTTGGAACGCGTCGGCAGAATTAAAACAAACCCGCTGAAATACGTTCCAAAAGTGGATGAGCGCGGCCAGCGGCGGCGCGTTCGTCGGGCGTTCACGGATGAGGAGTTGCGGAAACTGATCAACGGCTCCGGTCCGCGTGGCGTTATCTATTTCACGGCGGCGCGGACTGGCTTGCGCCAGGAGGAACTGCGCCAGCTTACTTGGGGCGACCTGCACCTAGAAGCGTCTGCTCCGTTCGTGATCGTGCGTGCAGTGACGGCGAAGAACAAGACAGAAGAGCGAGTTTGCCTGGTGCCGGAAATTGTCGGAGCACTGAAAAGTTATCGGCCTACGATTTGCGCGCCGGGCGATCTGGTTTTCCCGCAGGGCATCCCTCGTGCATCCCGCTTGAAGGTGGACTCGGAGCGCAATGGGATCACGTATCGGGATGAGTCCGGGCGTTATGCCGATTTCCACGCGCTGCGATACACTTGGGCGACGTTTCTACAGCAAAACGACATACCACAGCGGTTTGCCATGAAACTGATGCGGCACAGCGATATTAAGCTGACCTCGAAGATCTACACCGATGAAACACAGTTACCGATTTACGACGCAATCAAGGGATTGCCTCAGCTTTCGGACTGTACACGTATACGCGCACAGATTTTAGGCGCGGAGGCGCAAAACGTGGCGGAGGCTGACGCAAGACACGAAACACAAAACCCCGCGCAACCTGTTGCAGTTGGCGGGGTTTGGCGCAATCAGGCGGGGCCTGACGCTCTGAATAAATTGGAGCGAGCGAAGGGATTCGAACCC
>SXSK01000046.1 GCA_005793375.1 Verrucomicrobiales bacterium
CCACTTCGTCGACGATCGCGAAGTAATGACCGCGCTGGACTTGTTCCTCTTTGCGAGTGGCCATGCCATTATCGCGGAGGTAGTCGAATCCGAATTCGGCGTTGGTTCCGTAGGTGATATCGCAGGCATACATTTCGCGACGAACCTGCGGCGGTTGATCGTGGAGGATGCAGCCGACTGTGAGGCCGAGGAACCGATAAACGGCGCCCATCCATTCGGAATCGCGGGCGGCTAGGTAGTCATTGACGGTGACGACGTGGACGCCGCGGCCGGAGATGGCGTTGAGAAAGACGGGTAACGTTCCGACGAGGGTTTTGCCTTCACCGGTTCCCATTTCGGCGATTTTGCCGTTGTGAAGTCCAATGCCACCGATGAGTTGGACGTCGAATGGAATCATTTCCCAACGGATATTGTGGCCGCGCACCTCAATATCCTTGCCGCAGAGTCGTCGGCAGGCGTTTTTGACGATCGCGAACGCCATGGGCAGGATGTCTTCGAGAACCGTTGCCAGAGGGACGAGGTTGGTTCCCAAAGCGTGAGCGGCGTCGATGACGGGGCGACTGATCTGGAAACTTCCCGGTTCTTCAGCGGAAGGCGTGGGTGGCTGGCTGCTGAAGGCGGACCGGAGCGCGTTGAGTTCGGCGGTGTTGTAGGTCCAATCCTCGCCCTGCAGGACATCGAGTACGTTTTGGAGTGATTGGACGACCTCTGCCCCTCTGGAGAGGATCCCATCGGCCTGTGGTCGAGTGTCGGCGGCGAGTTCGGCGAGTCGCGGAAGCTGTTTCCTGAGCTGGTCCAAGGCCAGGAAGCGATGTTTCCAAAGGAGAGTCCACTCTTTGAGTTGCGAATCCGGAGCCGACTGCAAGCCTTGCTCCAATTCGTTGATGCGTGGAACGTAAATCTTTCGAAGGCGTTTGACCTCGCGTTCGTTTCTCGAACCGATGATTTTGCGGATGAGCGTGCCGATCATATCTATCCAGCGGGAAAGCTGAGGGCGGAAGCTAGGGGGATGGGCTCAGAGCGTCAAAAGGATTGGCAAACGTTGTGGCAGCACTACGGGGAGGGGGCTCGAGAAGGTACCACTAATTCCCGCAATGCTTTGTGGAGGATCCCAGCGGTATCGGGGCCCACCGAATTCACTTCACCGTACACGGGGCTAGTTTTCCCATAAAGATAAGGGGCTTGTGTATCCCATTCAGACTTCGGGATAATGTAGCCGATTTCATCGTTCGCCAGTCCGAAGACCAATTTGATTTTGCCGGGCATCCATTCGCGAATCGGGGGAATTTCTACAGGATCGATGTCAAAATCGGCTCCCGGGGCCTTAACCACCCCGCCGTTGACCAATTCGGGGTAAATCTCGCCAGGAATACAGGCGATACTGGCATCCCCGACGGTGATGGCGGCAATTTCGGTTCGAAACTGCAACCAGCGGGCTTGGCCCCGTTCCAGAACACCCAAGCCGATGGCCAAAAGGAAATTTTTGTTGTCCAGGGGGATGTGGACGGTTCGGGCCTGAATGCCGATGGGGGCATGTGTCGTGGTCGGAACATTCGCATTTGAAATTCGGTCAAGGATGCGTCGGGCCAATTGATGACCCAGGGCTCGGGTTTTGTCGTGGGATGGTTCCTTGAAGTCTTTCTGCAGGAACGGGTCCCGCACTGTGACGGAGGGGTGTGTCGTCATGAGCCCACCCACGCATCCGTTGGCAAATAGATGGATTCCTCCGAGTCCAGGAACCTTCAGCTCATCCCCGTAACGGATACCGTCTTCGAGGGCCTCCCGCAGTATGCCTGGGAAGTCCGCGGTGATTTCGGTGTTTCGGGACCATGGGGTTTCTGGATGGTTTCCCCAGTTGACAATGGATCCGAGAACCGTAGGGCTCGTGGTAGATCGGAACAGCAGCACGCGTAGATCGGCGTCGTACACATCAGGTTTCCGGGTGTCGACGACCAGACCTTCCGGTGGTGTTGGAATTTCATGAAATTCCATGCGGGCTGGCTGCAAGGCCGCGGCGGCATCGGTGAGCGATTTGGAGGCGGCGTCGATGACCTGTTGACGATACACCCGGTCCACGCCGCTCCTGAGAACGTGAGGTCCCCACAGCCCCATGAGATCGGGCGTCGAATGATTGTGGGTGGAACAAACCACGATGTAATCGAATTGGGCGCTTTCAGGAACTGCCTTCCGTACAGCGATGACGTCGTCATGGAAAAAGCCAATCGCGTCGATGACCACGATCCCGAGGCGGCTGTAGCCATCGTCCAGGACTGACGCGACGGCCCACAAGTCGTCGTGGATTCGCGTGGCCGCCCGTCCGTTGGAGAAACCGGCGAGCCAGACGGGGTGTTGAGGATCGTTCAGGTTGGGGTTGATCTTCTCTCGGGAAAAACCCGCTCGAAACGGACGGGCGCTGGTGTGGCTTTGCTGTGGGTCAATCCGGACATTGATGGTGTAACCGGGATTTCGATCGCGAAGGGAGTAAGCGACCCAGAGGAGCGCAGCGAGGCACACGGCTGCGATGGCCTGGAGACACCGCCGAACCAGACGTTTGAATCGCGATGGGCTGGGAGATTGAGAATCAGGTGGTGTCATGTCAGTGCCGACTGTTATGCGGTCAAAGGGCTGTTGACTCAAGAAATGGCGTTCACCAGCGACGTTGTGATTGCGATGGGCTGCTAAACGTGAATTGTTCCTGAGGAACCAATTTCGGTTCAGGGCTAGCCAATTCTGAGGAAGCCACACGGTACTGGTTCCGGCAGCTTAACCACGAGAAAGGAACGACGATGAAATCGAAAGGTTCTGCAACTGGAAAAAAACCGGCGCGGGCGACAACCGAGGCTAAGGCACCGGTGGAGCCGGTTGCTGCATCGGTGCACCGTACGGTGCTGCTAGAGTTCGACGCGCCTAAAGCACGGGAAGTGTTTGTGGCGGGTTCGTTTGATGACTGGAAGTCCGCCTCGTTGCCGATGGTTCGATTGGATAGCGGACTCTGGGTAAAGGAGTTGGTGCTGGAGCCCGGGGAGTATGAATACTTGTTTGTGGTCGATGGCCGATGGACCCCGGATCCCCAGGCCCCACGTTGCTCTCCGAATCCATATGGCGGAGTGAATTCCTGTCTGACGGTGGTTTGAACGTTGACTCGGAATGCCATTGAGCGGGTTCGATCGCATTTTTTGCGGTCGGTGACCTTGGCAAGCCTACTAGAACAAGCCAGAGAAGCGTCGAATTGTTGGTAATCCAGAGATTCAAGGTGGAATGGTTGAACAAACTTCACCCATCCAAGTCGGTTAACAAAATTCAGCCTTAAAACTTATGAAAGTGACCAAATCGATAAAACAAGGCGGCAAATCCAAAGTTGAAATTGTGGTGCGCGCCGCCGACGGACACGCCGCAGCCACCGCTCCTGTGGTGGAGCTGGTCCCCATTCGGTTCCGGATCAAGAAGATTCTCGTGCCCGTGGATTTTTCGGAGCCATCAGACAAAGCGATTCACTACGCCAAGGAATTCGCCCAGCAATTTGATGCGTCGTTGACGTTACTGCATGTGGTGGAACCGATTATCTATCCGGCGGAATTGGGCTACGTGCCATTAGCTCCAGAGGACTTGGAAAAAGGGCGATTGGATGGGTTGCGCAAGCGTCTCAGCGAGATGGCTGCCGGGCTGGGGAGCTCGGTGAAGGTGGACTCATTGCTTCGATTGGGACGATCGTGGAAAGAGGTGGTCGATCTGGCCAAGAACGACGGTTACGACATGATTATTCTGGCGACCCATGGGTATACTGGGGTGAAACACGCCTTGCTGGGTTCGGTCGCCGAGAAAGTGGTGCGCCACGCGCCTTGTCCGGTGTTGGTTGTGCGTACCGAGGAACGTGATTTTGCCTGATTATTCCGATACAAAATGCTTCTGATCAATTGGTTGCGATCATTTTGGCGCTCCCAATGAACGGAACTCTACCTGTGGAATCCGAAGCCATCTTCTGACTCTGGATCCTGCTCATTAGCGGAACTCAACCTGCGATCGTCTAGGGGATTTCAGAGTGTGCCACTGGCTGGACTTCAACGTGATACCAAGTTCATTGCTGCAAAACACCCCGTTCATTCCGGGCCGGTGCTCCGCGTGGATTTCCATTTTGTAGCGCCTGGAGTGGATTCGGTCCCGTCCATCACGCTCAAAGCGTGAGGATTGCCACCGAAATGGGTCACATCGACTGGAGGTTAACTCCGGTCGGTGTCGGCTTGAGGTGGGAGAGCGTCGGCGATCAGGGCAGTTTCAAGATTTCGACTTTAAGGAGGCAGGTGAAACAAAAGGCGGTATAAAACTGGACAAAAGGCGCTGACTTTATTTAACTGCCGGCATGTCCGAGCCTATTACGCTACCCGAGCACGAGCAACAAACGG
>SXSK01000047.1 GCA_005793375.1 Verrucomicrobiales bacterium
CGGCCCAAAACATCGCTGCAGACACCAAGCCTAGCCCTCTAAACTCTGTTTCCATGGAGCGCAGTGGTCGAGTGGCGAGTTTCCGAAGTGTCGATCAATCCGGTGTACGAGTGGGTTTTTATGAGTCGTCTAAACTGAATCCTGCAAGCTATACAAGCCATACGTTCAGACTAGACCTCATTGAGGTAGTAACACCGTTCGCTCACATTCCCCATTGCATCGGCCCTTGGAACTACACCAGTCAATCCCAGAGCCCAAACTACCACAAACACGCGTGTACCCAGCGACAGGCACACGTTCAACACTTGCATACAGATTCAGAATGAAACCCATTCTAAAATCCGCTTGAACGAACAAGGTTCTGAAAGCGTTTGTTGTGCCGTTGGCCCCCGAGTTGCTTGTCGAATAATCCATGCTCGATATGAATCGAATTCACGCATGAAGCCGCCGCTCGACAGTAGGCAGCTGTATGCGTTCGTGCGACTAGCGCACAATGGAAGTTTTACACAGACCGCGCGGGATCTTTTCCTCACCCAGAGTGCCATTAGCCACTCCATGCGCGCGTTAGAAGAAGACATCGGCTGTCGGCTTTTCGACAGGCTGGGCAAAAAGATAACACTCACCCAGGCAGGTGAACACCTGTTGCAACATGCCGAACGAGTATTGAACGAAATGCATGTGGCTCGGGATGGGATTGAGGCGCTTGGGAAATGGGGACGATCCCGACTCCGTCTGGGTTCGCCCGCCAGTCTTTGCGCCGGGCTCCTGCCCCCAGTCATTCGCTCCTTCAAGAATGAGTTCCCGCGCTGCGATATTCGAATCGAAGGCGGCCATGCACACGGAGTCATCCGACTTCTGGAGGAAGGAAGAGTGGACCTCGCACTCACGGTGGAGCTGCCAGCGGACGAACGGTTCGAGTTTCTCCCGCTGTTCACTGACGAATTGGCCTTCCTGGTTTCCCCGGAACATCCCTGGAGCCAGAACTCCATCGCGCCGCGCGCGGAGATCCCCAAACAGCAATTCATCGTTTACGATAAGTCCAGCCGAACTTGGCAACTCATCGATGAGTACTTCCGAGAAGACGGTCATTCATTGAATGCCCCCATCGAATTGGGAAGCATGTCGGCTATTAAAGAACTGGTGAAATTGAACCTCGGCGTCTCAGTGCTGACCCCCTGGGTTGCCACTCGCGAACTCGCCGAAGGGTCCCTCGTTTCAGTCGGATTGGGCCGGCGAAAACTCAAGCGACAATGGGGAGTGATCCATTGGCGGGGACGTCGCATGAGCTTGGCGGAAGAGACATTGATTCGATTGTGCCGGGCCGCAGCCGTGGAGTTGCTGGCACCACACGCCGCTCCAGAACTCACTCAAGGATAGTCGTCGGAGAATCGACACCGGCCTTTGCAGTGCGGTGACCCTCCACCGCTTTTGGGGGGAATTCCCGGGATGACCCATCTCCAAGTGTCGGCAACTTGGAGGTGCACCCTTTTTTCTGTCCCCAAAGGATCTCCCCATTTCCTGACTGGGATCCGTGGCTGGCAAACGTTTTAAACTATGGCACAACCAGAACACGGAAGAAGTAATTCAAGCGCGGATCCAATGCCGACAAATTGACCCCTTGGGTGTTCCCAGCACCTCGCAACGGTTCTCCAGCTGATACCCACTGCTCCAGGTCGTTGCTGACCTCAAGTCGATAAGTCCGTCCTACTGTGGTTGGCCATTCGAACCGTACAGTTCGGTTCGATTGTGCTATCGGGCCGACCAATCGCAACACTGAAGCTCGGTCCTTGGGGTCCGTGCCATGCATAAACTCAACGGCATCCAACGCCCCATCACCATCCGTATCGCGCTGCGCTTCATTCGCTGGAATGAGCCCTCCGAGTACCTGCTGCTCCCACAAATCTGATACTCCGTTTTGATTGGCATCCGGAAACCCATAGGACCCTCGAAACACCACCTCCAGATTGGCTGCCAAGGTGTTCGTCTGAGGCGACGGTGTGATGTAATAGGGCACCTCCAGCCAAGTAATCACATACGTGGCCGGGGGTAGATTCGTGCGGAACAACACGCCGACCCCATCCACGATTCCTCCGGGCGCGCCAGCGATCTTGAAGTGCGCCTGGGACATATTGTTTTCAACCACCACCGAACTGGCCGCCACCGAATTCATTTCGATGGAAACATCGTCCAACAGCCATCCCAGACGATCCGTGGTATTAAAAGCGAACAACTGATAGTTGAAACGCAATCGAATCACATTCCCGACATATCTCGAAATATCCACCTCAACTTCTTCCCAACCATCGGACACTTCCTGGTCCACCACGTACAGATCTTTCCAAGTCAATCCATTGTCCGTCGTCAACGCCACTTGTCCTGCTTCGAGAACGAAATCCCCAAACGGATCGTCTTCATCCCCGCCGCCTCCCGCGCCACTTCCGAAACGGTAGTTCTGCATGAAACGCAACGTGGCTCGGTTTCCACCAACGAGATTAATCACCGGAGAAATGAGATCGGTGATAGCAAAGTCGACAGGCTGTCCTTCGAGATTCGTCGCCCAGACATTCTCGCCGCTGTGGGCGGTCACTGACTGTTGATTCAACGGTTTGCCATGTTGCCATCCTTGGGCGGCGAACTCGCCACCCCCATCATCATCGTCACCAATGATCGCGCCGGTTCCGCCATCATCATTGTATACTGCCCAACCCGCCGTGCCCCGCTCCAGCGTATCGCGCCAGGGTGTCGGTAACGGTGTGAGCGTGCGAAATGTATAAAACTTCCCACCACGACTGTCGACGGTGACATTACCAGCAGCGTCGCGACTCACGACTTGGAAAAAATAACGTCGATCCGGAGCAAGCCCCGTCATGACGAGCTCGTGGCTGGTCCCAAATTCGCTGCTGTACGCCGATTTTGTCAGAAAGGAATCATCACCACGGGATTCACCAAACCGCACCAAAGCATCTGTAGGCTTGTCTGTGGTCCATGTGATCACCGCCTCGCTATAGGCCGGATCAAATTCCACGCCCGATATTTTCGGTGGAAAAGTATCCACCCGGGCCTCTGCCGCCATAGGATTCTGCGTGGAGTCTAGATAGGTCGCCCGAAACACATCTCCATGCGTTGCTGGCAGACGAGGCTGAGTAGTCGCGGGAGAATTAGTGATATCCAAGACGAAGCGTCCGCGGAATAGCCCTGCCTTAGGTGTGCGAGGCAACTCGAGCAGCAGCGGCTTCGTCCCGTTAGTAATCGCCACTGTAACGCTGGTTTCGCGTAATCGCTGGCTGTCCGCCACCTCTACCACGACGGACGCCGGCACCGTATAGGCCGATGAATCAAACGTCACGCTCGAGCCACCCGCCAATTCGGGAGACAAAAACCTCAATGCATTACCCAAAACGGTTGGGCGATTGTTGGGGGCTTCCTCGAAGAATGGAATGGATTCCAGCGCGACGGACAAATAAACCACCCGCCCAGAGCTATCGACACCGGTTCGAGGGTACCGCAAGCCCACGGCTTTGCCGGATTCTTGAACAAACACCGGTGCCGAATTAGTTCCAACCGTCAGAAAATCCGGGCCGCTTTCCCAGACGATACCTATCAACTCGATGACCAAGCCACTCGGGAAGTCGCCAAAATTGAGGCCGATGGTCACGCCACCACCCACAGGGTCCCCGGGCACGCCCGAAATAGTCACCGCGCCTCCGTCCTCCTGGGCTGATTCCACATGCAGTACCGATGACAGAAAGTTTGTCTGATTGATCTCCCGCAAACGCGTTGGAAGATCAAAAGAAGCGACGAAAAGAGACCCACCAGACTGCACATAGCCAGCAACCGCCGTCAAAAAACCTGGTGAAGGCCCGACGAGCTCTTCTGGCCTCCAGAGCACCGCCCGATAGGATTTCAACTCATCCAGAAGTGGTGTCCGGCCTTGCTCGCTGACATCCCAGACTTCATAGTCAATGGAGAGAGCATCCAACGCTGAGGTCCAGGTTTCAATCCCCGGATACGGTGTGTCGGACAACAACCCGCCCTCGGCAAACAAACTCTCAGGCGAATAAACCAGCAAAGCCGACGACGATCTCGGTGCCACAAATCGATAGTACGTGCCATCCAAAGTGTTCGTGGTCGTATTACCAGCTCGATCCGCACTCACGACGAAATAGTAATATGTCTCACCCGTGATCAATTCAGGAAGCAGCACACGATGTTGATGGCCGTATCCCGGGACGGAAATCACCTGGGTCACGGCATTGCTGATTCCGAAAACGACCGTTGAAGTCCCCGGCTCACCGGTCACCCATCGGATCACCGCTCGCCCGAACTCGCTCGTGGCTTGGACGCCGCTCACGGCGGGCGGTTGCGAATCGATTGCCGCCGTCGCGCGACGAACCCCTGCAGGGTTTGCATCCGTGTAGGTCACAACAATTTCATCCCCATCGGCCACTGACAGCAACCCGTCATTGGCCACCGGTGGATTGGTACTGAGCTGCACGCTGCCGACGAACGTTCCGGAATCGACACCACGGTTCAATAGGACCTCGAACGGTGTCGATTCACGTCCGCTGGACACCTGGACCGACACGGAGGCAAGAGGCGCCAGTTCAGCATCCACCAACCGCAATGTCGCGGCGGCTGGCACCCGGTATCCATCCCGATCCCAAGAAACAACACCCTCACCCGGCAGTGGGAGTTGGCCGGAAACAACCAGTGCAAAATCCTGCTCGAAGGGTCCTGAAATTCGCCGGTGAACGTCTTGCACGACATTGACACCCCGCACTCGAACCGTCCATTGGCCCGCAGCCGGACTCGCCAAATGAACTGCTTCCACATTGTTGATTCGATCTCCGACCGGTGTGCCAGGGGTTGATTCCCCATCGGAAAACGCATTCCCTCGAAAAAGCAACCCATCGGGGCTGATCACCTCTAAATCGAGATCATTCACCAGCGCCGGAATGGCTGCGGGCAATCCCGGGACATCGGTGTAGACCAGCGTCACCTTGAGCGAATCGTCCGGACCAATAATAATCTTCTGTTCATAGATTTGCCCAGTTCGCAGCTCATCGCCCTGGTCTACCAGAGAATACCGCCGATCGGAATCGATGAGATTCTCTAAATTGATGCGACCCCAACCTTCATCGTTGTTTGGGATTGCACCCGTATCACCGACGACGATCGTTCCATCACTTTCACCCTCACCAAAACCTCCACCGATACCCCCGTTGTCCGGGATCTCGGCGGTGGCCATGTCGTCTGCGGAATTGATCAGCGCCGCTTTAACCAACGCTGGAGACGGCGTCCGGCCACTGTGCATCTGCCGATACCACTGGACGAAGATCGCACAGGCCCCGCTCGCATGGGGCCCCGCCTGCGAAGTCCCACCTTGATAGAGATACAAATCGCTGATCGGACCCCAGGCGTTATTGTCATCCGCAAAAATGGAACGTAACGACGCAATCCATGTGCCTGGCGCGGTAATGTCCGGTTTAATCCGGCCGTCTTCACAGGGACCACGACTCGAAAAATCAGCCATCACCTCTTGTCCATCCCCGTAAATAGGAAACTCGAACCGATTGTTCTGGGTAGCGCCAGTGGCGATCACATTCTTTCCCACCGCCGGACTTCCAATCGTCTGCCCGCCCGGGCCTGAATTGCCTGCACTGAATTCCAAAACGTAGGCTTGTTCCCCGGGCAGATCCGGGTCCGCATCCCGGACCAACGCGTCAAACTCCGCGGCGCTGATATCATATTGCCCGTGAGTGTCGTCACCCCAGGAGTTTGATCCGATGTAAGCACCGCTTCGCACCGCATCTTGAGTCAAGCGGGCGTAACTCGGCGGCGGACGATACTCACCCCCTCCATCAAAAATTCGTTGCCCGACAATCCGTGCTCCCGGCGCGACACCGAGTCCCCAATAATAACCGCTTTCGTCCTTCTCTTGAGAGCCCGCATTGCCGGCAACAATCCCAGCGCAGTGAGTGCCGTGGCTGTGTTCGTCGCTAGCATCCACCAGCCCATCATAGGCAAACAATGCCTCGACGCGACCCTCCAAATCCGGATGCATGAACGTGACGTCACCAGAATCGAGCCCAGAGTCTGCGACCGCGACAATGACATCCCGTCCATCGAATCCCAAGGCATGGACAGTTCCTAGACTACCCGCGGAGTCGGGATCTCCCGCGACAATCTTGGTCGCGACCTCATCGAACAACGTCATCTTGGGGGCATTCTCAATCCAAAGGACTGACTGGGATCGAATCAAGCGACCCAGACGCGATGGATGGATTTTCCCGGTCAACACGATTCCCAATTGCGGTGATCGGTAGTGTTTCACTTGGGTGAAACTGCGAGTCAACGCGACGACTTCGACGGGCTTTGCGTCAGGACTGACCAGGACTTTGATCTCCAAAGCAGTCCCAGGGATCATCGTCGCCAGTTTGCGGGTGACAGATGGATGAACCTTGTGACGTGCCTCAAAAGGGCCAACCCAGTGGACAAACGGCAGGTCGGTCAGTTCAGTGAGCCGTACCCCGGTGAGCGACACCAGGAAGGTGTCGTCGGGGACATATCGAATCAATTCCACCCCGCGCGCTGCCAAGACATCGCGCCAGGAGCCATCAAAGCGATTGGTGAATTGGATCAGGTACAACCCGCGCCTGCGCGGTTCAGGCCCCGCAAACAGGCGCTGAACCACGGACGAAGGGCTCGCCAAGGGTTCAATGGTTTCATTGCGCAACCGAATGGGACGGGAATCCGCCGTTCTCGGAGGGACAGCCGCCTGAGATAGGGCGAGCAGCAGCCAACCACCCAGCAAGGCGACCATGAACTTGGGCTTCACGAGGCTAAACTAGCGATGGTCCGCCCGATGAACAAGTGCAGGACTTTGGGATGACATTCGCCACCCTCTTTATTTACATTCCACCGCAATGATTCAAACTGCCGTTGTTACTGGAGCTGGAAGTGGGGTGGGCCAAGCCACCGCCTTGAAACTCGCCTCGTTAGGTTGGCGTGTCGCCCTCGTGGGGCGCCGCCCGGATGCCCTGCTGGAAACGGTGCGCTTAGCCGGATCGAATGGCGCGCTTCTGACCTCGATTCCCTGCGACATCGGAGACGCCGCGGCAGTTCGAAGAATGGCCGAACAGGTTCTTCGGGAATTTCAACACGTCGAGGTCTTGGTCAATGCGGCCGGCACCAATGCCCCCAATCGCGCCCTCGAAGTCCTGTCACTCGAAGACTACCACGGCATGATGAATGCGAACCTCCATGGCGCCTTCTATTGTGCCCAATCGTTTCTTCCAGACATGCGTACCCGAGGATCGGGAACCATCGTCAATGTCGTCTCAGAAGCTGGTAAACAGGCGTCTCCTAAGGCGGGGCCCGGATATGTCATGAGCAAATTCGGCATGGCAGGACTGACCCAGGCGATCAATGCCGAGGAACGCCCGCGCGGGATTCGCGCCACGTCGATTTTTCCAGGGGATATCGACACCCCGCTGTTGTCCAAACGTCCCGTGGTGCCCGACGCCGATGCCAGGGCGCGTATGATGAAAGCCGACGACATCGCCGACTGCGTGGTGTTTTGCATCCAATTGCCACCGAGAGTGGTGGTTGAAGAAATGCTCGTTCGCCCTCGTTGACCCCAAGCAATTCGGCCCATTAAAAAAGCGCGGTCATGGATCAGCTCAGGACCGCGCCTTAAAAAATGAGCCCGCGACCGATTAAGCCGCCATACGAACTTCTCGCGCTTTCAAGCGATCGCGCAACTTCTTGAGAGCGGCTGCTTCCAACTGGCGAATGCGCTCTCGTGTCAGACCGAAACTTTCCCCGATCATCTCGAGAGTTTCCGCATCACCACCATCCAACGCGAAACGGCGACGAAGGATGGTTTGTTCCCGAGGATTCAAGGTGTTGACCAATTCGCGGACCAATTCCGCGTTGGTTTCCTCACTGACACCACTCCATGGCATCACCGCATTTTCATCGGCGATGACATCCGCCACCCGGGACGAATCCGGCTCATTGCCGAGAGGGGCGTCCAACGACGTGGCGCCAATAGCCGCAGCGGCGCGCCACCGTTCGATGTCATCCACGTCCGCTTCCAATTCGGCCGCCAGCTCGACCGCCGTCGGCGGGCGACCCAGTTCAGATTCCAAACGGGATTCCGCCTTCTTCATCCGAGCCAACTCCTGAACAATATGGATGGGAAGACGAATCGACTTCGACTGATTGGAAAGCGCTCGTCGAATGCTTTGCTTGATCCACCAAGCAGCATAGGTGGAAAGCTTGGCTCCTTTGGTGGGGTCAAACCGTTCCACGGCACGCATCAACCCCATGTTGCCTTCGTTGATCAAGTCGAGGAGCGGCAAACCAAAGTCCTCATATTCACGTGCAATCTTGACGACCAGACGCAGATTCGCCCGAATCATATGCTCGCGCGCAGCATCATCACCGGCTTGGATTCGGTGAGCCAATTCAATCTCCTGAGCGGGCGTCAGCAAATCGGTCGCGACGGCGTCGCGCAAATACAAACGCAATGACGTGTGTTCATCATAACGGCCGCGGCCGATGATAGAAGTGTCCTCGACCACAGCGGCCGGCTTGACCACCTCCGCACGAACCGCCTCGACCGTCACCATCTCGGCTTGCAGTTCTTGGGGTGTGGGTTCCGGAAAAAGTGCGCCCGCCTCAGCCATCGGCAAGAAGACGACGGCGTCGCTGAATTGGGTGGAGGTCGCGCTATGGGGTTGAATCACCATGTCGTTGGTTTCAGGTTTCGTCAAAATCGTTTCGGCGGCAGTTGGTTTCGCGCTGGTGCGCGCAGCACGAGGCGCGGCAACCTCCGCAGGGGCGGTCGCTCGGCTGCGATGCCGACTTGTGGTCAGGTTGGGACGCACCGCACGGAGCCCTTTGCTCCGTTGAGTTCTCTTGCTCGCAACCGATGTTTCCACTACCGATACCGTTGTCGGAATTGTCGCTTTCATGATCTGCATTATGTTCGAGGGCGCCGTCCGCCAAAAATTCAATCTGTATTAGCTCCGGCCACCAATCGGCCACCGAGAGACAACTGGTTGAGCTCTCTCGAAGGACAAATCGTTTGACCGCCGCTGTTCCGCAATCTACCAGCAGACAGCGCGCCAACTTCCGGAAGGCACTTCGTTTGGTTCATCAGACGATGCACCAGACGGATTTGCCCCGCCGGAACCCACATTGAGGTCTGATCTCGCTCTCGAGGTCAAGAATTCTTGTACCCTAAAATTGACCCTCCCCCCTCCAGCGGGTTGTACCACCCCTGTTCTTGGTACCAAACCTAGCTTTTGACCAACACTCCAGTCACCCTTAGAGCACTCTTTGATCCCGAGAGCAGGCCGTCAAACACCCGGGCACATGCGGAAAACGCGAGGGCCTCTGCCAACCCGCTCGTAGCACCGGCAACGTCCAGCGCGCCAATCGCCCGTCCGTGACACCCGTTTGTGTCTCATCGTGGCACAGTTGAGACCTCGGATTGAAGCACTTCCCACGTCTGACTTAGGCACGACGCGTTTGAAGCATCATTCGACTGGGTTTCACGACCAATCGAGGCCCAATCTCATTCAAGGCCCAATCCCTCTATTGTGCACCGCCCTCAGGAGCTGGCGCTGGTGTAGTGGCGCAAGGAGTATCGCCAAGCTGCTTCGCTCATTCCGAAGCAAGCCAGCGCCATCACTACCAATAGCCCTACAGAAGCCAAAGAACCCGATTTTTCCGACAACCACCGTGCTGGAACGTTCGAAACCAGCAGAATCGGCAACACGAATGTAAAGACCACCTTGTAGAAACCTCGAAATGCGGTGTCAGGCAAGCGCGCAATGTTGAACAAGTTGTAGTACCCCCAAATAATCCCCTGCGCTCGCACTGTCCAAAAGGACACGGTCGCCAGCAGGAAGACCAAGGAATAGTGAATGAAGGTCCCAACCAAGCACAGCAGTAAAAACACAACAACCTGTACAATACGAGGCACTTGGTTCAGTTGGATCAGCGCATAAATTATCACTCCAACCGCCGTCGCTGCATTGACGAACGCACCAAGATCCACTTTGCGAAACGAAATCAGAAACCGCGCGTTGACGGGTAATAACAATAAAAAATCCAGCCTGCCGGTTCGGATCAGCTCACTTAACTCGGTCACGTTCGATAGAAACAAGGCGGTAAAGAGTTGCTGGATAAAATGACTGCACCCGACCAGAAGCACCACCTCCCACTTGGACCACCCCGCGATGGATTCCGTGTGCGAATACAGCACGTTCATGAAACAAAGCTGCAAGGCGAACCACATCATTTCCGCCACAATCCAAAGAACGAAGTTCAGCTTGAACGACATCTCCCGCATTACGGAATTACGCCAAAGCACCGTGTAAATGCCCAAGTATCGCGTCAATAGAGTCCAGAATCCGTCCCAGGTTCCCTCCCTGTTTCCAGGCACTCGTGTTCTTCCTGTATGTTGGTCGTTTCTCATCCCCCAAACGCCGAGTATTTTCGGATCCCCTTCGACCAAACCCATCGCGCCAACGCAAATGCAATGCAAACCCACAGGCATTGCATGGCAAAACCCTCCCAGACTTGCGGCCAGGAGAATCGTCCCAAATAGATTCCGACTGGAAAGTACAAGAGATAAGGATAAGGAGTATAGTGGAGCACTTGCTGAATACCCGCCGGCAGAATATCCAGCGGAAACAGATGACCACTCGCTAGGTATTCCACGGCAAACGCGATGAAAATGAACGTGCTCACATCCAACACCCAAAACGCCAGGAGCGCCGTCGCATAGGCCATCACAAATTGGAGGATTCCCGCAAGCAGCGTTGCCGGAATCGTGAGGAGTAACAATTCAACACTCGCCGGCCCCACCAAGTATTCCCGTTGATAAATAATGAAAAGCCCAGCTGGTATCAACGCGACCAAGCTGTAAATCGTCCGCCCTGCCAAATACAGCGACAGCCGGTACCCAAGATAGTTTATTGGCCGCAGGAGGAATTGACTTATGGTCCCTTCTCGAATATCCGCCGCAATTTGCCAGTCGTCCTCCGCCACCACAGTAAAGGTGTCCACCACGGTCAGGATGAGGTAGTAACTCATCATCTGCGACAGCGAGTACGCGGCCACACTCGCCCCAGCCGGCTTGCCTGAATAGATGGCTTCCCACAAAAACAGCGTCCCCGCCAACGGAATAAGCCCGAAGGCGGCACGGAAGAGGAAATTCACCCGGTAAACGAGGGTGTTTTGAAGCCCGATCTCAAAAACATGGAGGTACTTCCGCATGAACTACTCGTCGATTCTACGAGTAGTAGGCTCGAAGTCCACTTCAGGCTGTCAAATCACGATCTCCCCCAACCCAGCACCCGCGCCGGCAACAAGAACAAGGCTCGGACTAACGCGATCAAACCATCGACCGCCGCCACCAAGATTCGTATCGGGATTGAGAGTACCCATACGACCGGGAGAAACAGCAATGCCAGGAAGGCCAGCGGCCAGCAAACGATCAGTAGAATGCCCCAAAGAAAAACGGCGCAAATGAATTTCATACTCACCTTTAACACACAGCGTGTGTCACTCAGGTTACAGAAAAATCACCGGTCACCACCCGTGCACTGCCTTCCTCAACGGTCGTGAGCCACCTAGTCCAGGAGCTAAGGTGGCCGACGACGAATGACTTCGACACCAAGATCTTACTTCAGACCGATGACGGGCCAACCGCTTTTCCAGGTCCGGTGGTTGCTGCCGGATCAACCACTTCCACAAACCCCATTCGCGTCGCAGCCAGCGCCTGGCCCAATGTCCGAGCTTCAGAATTGGACAGATTTCCCTGAGTCTTCACCTCCAGCATTTCCAATTGCTCAATGAAGATTTGCGCGGCATCCAGATTGACCTCGCCAATCTCACCGGTGTGGGGGTTGGGCAAACGGCCCAAGAACATCAGAGCCATTTGCATATGACCCTGGACCAACTGGTCAAAAAGAGCCGAAATCCTTTCAGGATCCGGGGCCATTTCAGCCTGATAACCAGGCTCCGAGGGTGCGGTGGAGGGGACGTCGGTAGGGGGATTCATGGAGTCCAAAAGTTTTCGAGGCGATCAGGAAGCGGAGGGCAGTTTCTTGGCAGCGGCACAGGACGATTCAGTGAGAAGAAAACCCACCAATTGCCGCAGCCTGGACTCCACATCAAGATCCTCCAAGAGGGCTTGGAGTGCTGCCGGACGGCTTCTGAGGAATAGGCAGGCAACAAAGTCCGCGAACAATGCAGGATCCACTACCTGACAAGGAGCTACAGCGTCACTGCCCAGGTTTCCTAAAGTCGAGGGAACAATCTGTTTCAGCAGTTCTTGGGGAACCGCGAACCCTTGCTTCACACGGGCATCAATAAGTTCCACGCAGCGGGACACCAGGGCGTCCAAGGTCAACCCTCCTTTAGATTTGGTTGCCAATGGACTCAAACGATAGCGTCGGTATGGTTTTTCTTGAACCGCCGCCGTCAACCGAACGCGCGCTACCCCCTGGAGTACCAGATCCGAAGAGCCGTTAGGACGTTCGATCGAGTAACGAACCACACCCAATCCGGCGACAGAACAGGGCCCCTCTTCGGTTGAATCGGGACGCTGCAACGCCACGACAAACATGCGGTCCGTCTCCAGAGACTCCTTCAGCATCTTTCGATACCGCGGTTCAAAGATATGAAGAGGCAATACCCCGTGGGGAAATAATACGGTATTCAGGACCATGACGCCTGCGTCTGCCGGCAACTGCATGGTACTGAGCGTAGGACGGATCGCCGCAAGTTCAAGTCCACCATGCAAAGTCCTTCGAAACGGAGTAAAACTCCTTCTTATTCGAACAGGTTTGGCGCGGTTTCCGGTCATTTTCCCCGTCGACAACAGCAAGAAAGTGACGACCAAGGTCGTACTTCTTCCCAATCACCCATTGCCAACCTGCTTTCTGAAGACAACATTGGTGTGCCATGAAATCGTACTTAGGTCCGACCATCGCCCTGGCTTTGGTCGCAGGAATCTTGGCGTTCGGTTGGTATCACACCAGCCAGAAGGCGGGTGAAGACCACGCCAACGCGACGCAGTTGGCCGAAGCGTTGACCAATCAGGTGACTCAAATGAGCACCGACTTGACTGAATCGAGGTCCGTCAACAGCGAGCTGCGAACTTCCCTCGAAAAACGCGCTGCCGAGCTGTTGGCCTTATCGAATAAGATGGAGTCCACCGCCTCGGATCTGGCCAGCACTAGCGCCAAGCTGGACGAATCGAAGTCCAAGGCACTCGCCCAGGCCGAGGCTGCCAAGGTAGAAATCAATCAACGCGACCAACGAATCACCGGACTCGAAGCCGAAAAAGGCGATCTCACCCAAAAGCTTTCCGGACTGAACAAACAGATCGTCGGCCTGGAAACGCGCATCGGGGAATACCGACGCCAACTGGCAGAGAGCGAGGGCGACCGCTCCGTGCTACTGACCCACCTGCGCGATCTTCAGAGCCAAAAAGCTGATTTAGAACGCAAGTTTCAGGACTTGGAGTCGCTTCGTGAAGAAGTCCGGCGGCGGCGTGAAGAAACCGCCATCGCCAAGCGGCAAGAGTTTCGACGCAAGGGGGCTTATGCTTTTGAAAAGAAGGGTGCCGAGCTGGTTCAAAATGGGCTGTTCGGCAAACCTAAAACTCCCATCGACCCAGCGAACCGCAATCTGTCGGTTGACGTGGATACCTCAGGTGGCGCCCGTGTGGTGAAACCCGACGTCTCGAAGCCCTCTGCCGACGAACCAAAACGCTGATGCTCGCGTTGCGCGATTCTCATGGGCGCATCCTCAAGGACCTCCGGATAAGCATCACCGATCGGTGCAATTTCCGGTGTTTGTATTGCCTGCCGGAAACCGAAGAGGCTGCCAATTTTTACCGGACCCGATTCGACGCCCAGCGTAACCCAAACCCGTCTCATGGCTTGCCGATTCAACATGAATGGAAGCCGCGCGATCAGATTTTGCGATTCGAGGAAATCGTGCGAATCGCGCGGGTGGCGGTCGGATTAGGCATCACTAAGTTGCGAGTCACCGGCGGGGAACCGCTTCTCAGGCAAGGTGTCGAACAACTCGTGGGCCAATTGGCGGCGATCCCTGGCGTCGAAGACCTCGCGTTGACGACCAACGGATTCCTGTTCTCCCGCAAGGCCGAAGCCCTCCGGCAGGCTGGCCTTCAACGCGTGAGTTTCAGCATGGATTCCATGAATCCAGAGAATTTCAAACGCATGACCGGCCGCGATGGCCATGCCAGCGTACTCGAAGGCATCCACCTCGCCCGCACACTCGGGTTCCGGCCAGTTAAAGTAAACGCCGTCGTCATCCGCGGGATCAACGACCACGAGGTCGAGGACTTGGCCGCCTTTGCCCGGCAGGAGGATATCAGCCTGCGCTTCATCGAATTCATGCCTCTGGATTCGTCCCGTGCCTGGCAACTCGACCACGTCGTCTCGGGCAAGGTGATTCTCGAACGGCTGCAAGCGCGGTTTCAACTGGTCGCCATCGACCAATCGTCCAACCCGAGCGAAACCGCCCGCCGATGGCATTTCGCTGATGGACCCGGCGAAATCGGCATCATTGCTCCAGTCAGCCAGCCGTTCTGCGGCCATTGCAACCGCCTACGAATGACCGCCGACGGCAAGATCCGAACCTGCCTGTTCAGCTTGCACGAGCACGACCTAAAACCACTGCTCAGAAACGGTGCCAGCGATGATTCCCTGGCCGAACGTCTCCAGGAGATCGTTCTCGGCAAAGAGGCCGGCCATCGGATTGGCCAAAAGGATTTTGTGCAACCGGCCCGCACGATGAGCTGCATTGGCGGCTGAAAGTTTTCACGTGATCACAGTAGCGCCCATTTCTTTTGCAGCCGCCGACATCCAACCAACCACGAGTGTCTTAGCCGCGGCCAAAACCCTCCCAGGACCTTTGGTTGAGAGCCTTTACATTCATGTCCCATTCTGTGCCCATAAATGCGAGTACTGCGCGTTTTACTCGGCCCCTCCATCGGGCGACGTGATCCATCGTTATGTTCATGCCTTGGTGAAAGAACTTGAGTTGGTCGCCTCCCGAGCCCGCCCCAAAACCATCTTCTTTGGAGGTGGCACGCCATCGCTGCTGACACTGAAGCAATGGGAAACCGTACTGGAGGCGATGCATCGCCTCCAACTCCTCCCTGCGGCGGAGTGGACCGTGGAATGTAATCCAGCGACTCTCAGTATCGACAAGGCACGCCTGCTCCGAAGTGCCGGTGTGAACCGCATTTCCATGGGTGTCCAATCGCTGGATGAATCCCTGCTCGACCGATTGGGACGCGTGCATTCCCGCGAGATGGTGTTCCGAAGCTACCATCTGCTTCGCGATGCAGGCTTCAGAAATATCAATATCGACCTGATGTTTGCCATTCCCGGGCAAACTCTGGATACGTGGCGGAAAACCATTGATGAAGCGCTCTCTTTGGGTACGGAGCATCTGAGCTGTTACGAGGTGATCTATGAAGAGGACACGCCTCTCTACGAACAACTGAAGGCCGGAGAGTTTGACGTCGACGAAGCCCTGGCGTGCTCCATGTATGAGGTGTTGGTGGACTGCCTCGCCGAGAATGGCTTTCAGCAGTATGAAGTCGCCAATTTCGCGCGGCATTCCACCTCCGAGGCCGAGGTCTGCCAACACCCGTTCATTCCCTCCTGGGCCTGCCAACACAATCTCGGGTATTGGCGCGGGCTCGACAGTTTTGGGCTGGGCCCAAGCGCCAGCGAATATGTGGATGGCGTCCGATCCAAAAACTGGTCGAATACCGATCTCTGGATTACCCAATTGGAGCGTGGTCGTCGGGCGAAGGAATCGGCGGAAGCTCTCGCTCCTCTATCTCGCGCGGGTGAACTTGCCGCATTCGGCCTTCGTATGAACGCTGGCTGGAGCTTTACCGAATTCCTTGCTCGCACAGGATTTGATCTGCGTCATGACTGGAGCGAGGACATGGAGGCATTGATTTCCCGAAACTGGGCGGTCCGCGGCGAGGATCGATTCCACCTGACCCGCGACGGTATTCGATTTGCCGATGCGGCCGGCGCCTGTTTCCTCAGGCCGGAAGGCAGTGCCAGCCAAGGTTCCAAGCCCAAGTCCAGGATTTAACCCAAAAACTCAAAACCTGATCGGTCGCAGAAAACCCACACAGTTGCTGTGTCTCCGCTCAATCTAAACAGCCGCATTTTTTCCAGTTTGTCGCTCGCTGTTGTGCTCTGGGGGACCAACAACGTCGGTTTGAAGTATCTTTCGAATGATTGGCCTGCGGCCGGAACGGCTTCGCTGCGTTTCTTGATTGCAGGTGCCGCGTTGCTGCTCCTGCTGCGCTATGGTCGGTGGCTGGGGTCGCTGACACCATTGACGTCGCAGCAAAACAGGGAGCTGTGGTGGCGGGGAGCGCTACTCCTCGCCGGATTTATGGTTTGCTGCAATGTCGCATTCCGATTTCTTCCCGCCTCACATTTTGCCCTTCACATGGCGGCGTCTCCAGTTTGGGCCTTGCTCCTGGAAGGCGGATTCACGCGCTCATGGAAAACAGTCCGCCAATTCGCTGCGGTTGCTTTGGCGTTCAGCGGGGTTGGTGTCTTGCTCGCCCCCACACTTCGCAACGGCGAATTTGCCATCCTTGGTGAGCTCATGGGGCTCCTGTGTGGGCTGGGTTGGGCTGTCTACAGTGGACAGAGTCGGCGGCTAGCCCAAACCCGTTCCCCCGTCGAAGTCACGGCCCGATCCATGTGGCGCGCTGGGATTCTTTTGCTGCCATTCGGCGGGATCGAACTCTGGATGCGACCGGTTCATCCCAACCTCCTTTCTCTCAGTATTCTGCTCTATTGTTCGCTGTTTGGAGCCGCCGCCGCCTACGCTCTCTGGAATTATGCCCTCACTCAATGGCCGTCGAGTCGCGTATTTCTCTTCTCCAACCTCATTCCCCTGTCCACCATGGTCGCTGCTTACGGTTTTCTGCGGGAACCTCTCACACCCACCTTCGCTTGGGCCATGTTGCTCATCCTTTTCGGTGTGCTGCTTGGAGTGCTCGATATTGGCAGTATCATCGGTCGTTTCTGGACGCCCGAGGATTGAGTCGTGAACCGTCACACTCAAGAATCCCCTTCACCCCCCCTGATTTCAGACCTACTCGTTCCTTGCGGCTCCCTGTTGCTCATCCCCCAGTCCTTCTGCATGCTCCGCCCCTCATTTATGTCGAGGCGACAATATCCGTTTCACCTCATCGAACCGAAGTGGCAGTCCCATTGGGATGCCACAAGCACGTTCCGTGCATTCAACCCGGGCGAGGAAATCCCACCGCAACATCCATTTGCGCTGCGCCACCAACTCCGAGGTGCCCCACTTGCGACCGAGCTGCCACCGAAATTCTACATTCTGGATATGTTCCCCTACCCTTCAGGGAGCGGCCTCCATGTAGGCCACCCCGAAGGGTACACCGCCACAGACATTCTGGCTCGCTACCGGCGAGCGGCCGGGTTCCATGTCTTGCACCCCATGGGATGGGACGCCTTCGGCTTGCCCGCCGAACAGTATGCCGTCAAGACTGGGCAACACCCACGCGTCACCACGGAACAGAACATCGCGAATTTCACACGCCAGATCAGAAGCTTGGGATTCAGTTACGATTGGTCGCGCGAAGTCGCCACGACCGATCCCGGCTACTTCCTTTGGACGCAATGGATCTTTCTCCAGATCTACCACGCTTGGTTCAATCCACAAACCAATCGCGCCGAATCGATCGACACGCTCAAGTATCCTGCTGAGTGCACCACCGAATCGCAACGCCGAGCGTATCGCGATGCCCGCCGACTCGCGTTCGTCAGTGAAGCACCCGTTAACTGGTGCCCTGAACTGGGCACCGTTCTGGCCAATGAAGAGGTAATCGACGGCAAGAGTGAGGTCGGCGGCTTTCCGGTGATCCGCAAACCCATGCGCCAATGGATGCTCCGAATCACGGCGTTTGCCGAACGGTTACTCACCGACCTGGACACCATCGATTGGAGCGATTCCCTGAAGGAAATGCAGCGAAACTGGATTGGTCGCAGCGAAGGCGCTGAAGTCGATTTTCAGATCGAAGGGAATGCTGAGAAGATCCGCGTGTTCACCACCCGGCCTGACACCCTGTTCGGAGCCACCTACATGGTGTTGTCACCGGAACACAAATTGGTCTCAGAAATCACGTCCGAACCCCAGGCCGCAGCCGTCCAGGGGTATCAACAGTTCGCTTCGACCCGTTCGGATCTCGAACGGACCGAACTCGCCAAGGAGAAGACCGGGGTCTGGACCGGGGCTTTTGCTGTGAACCCCGTGAATGGTCAGCGAATCCCTATTTGGATCGCCGATTACGTCCTCGCCAGTTATGGCACCGGCGCCATCATGGCAGTCCCCGCTCATGACGAGAGGGACCTCGAATTCGCAAAAAAATTCGACCTTCCCATTGTTCAGGTAGTTCAGCCCCCTGATCCCAAGACCGATTGGCACGGCTTCACCAACGAAGGAACCGCCATCAATTCGTCGAGTAGCGAGGTGGCACTGAATGGATTGACCACGAGCGAAGCCAAACGGACCATCTCGCAATGGCTGGAATCCCGAGGCTTGGGGAAACGGACCATCAACTTCAAACTAAGGGATTGGCTCTTCAGCCGCCAACGGTATTGGGGCGAACCATTTCCAATACGTTGGCAACGGGATTCCGACGGAACATTGTATCACGAGGCCCTGCCATCCACCGCATTGCCAGTCCTGCCACCGTCCTTGGAGGACTACAAACCAACCGCCGATGGCCAACCACCCTTGGCGCGGGCTAAAGATTGGGTTCAGTTGCCCGACGGTTCGATTCGTGAGACCAATACGATGCCGCAATGGGCGGGGTCGTGCTGGTATTATCTCCGCTACCTCGATGCCCGGAATCCCCAAAGTTTTGTGGGCAACCAGGCCGAATCGTACTGGATGGGTACCGCCGCCTCCAAGACGTTGGGAGATCGTCGGCCCACACCCGGTGTCGACCTCTACGTTGGCGGCACCGAACACGCCGTATTGCACCTGCTTTACGCCCGATTCTGGCACAAGGTCTTGTTTGACTTGGGGCATGTGTCCACCGCCGAGCCCTTTTATAAATTGGTCAATCAGGGCCTCATCCAAGGTGAAGACGGTCAAAAAATGTCCAAGAGCCGCGGAAATGTCGTGAATCCCGATGATGTCTTGAGGGAGTACGGCGCCGATGCATTCCGGCTTTACGAAATGTTCATGGGCCCTCTTCAAGACAGTAAACCTTGGAATACAAAAGGTGTCGAAGGGGTGTATCGGTTCCTCGGACGCACCTGGCGCCTTTTTATTGACGAAGCGAGTGAATCGCAGTTTGAACAGGCCTGCACCGTCGATCCACACAACGCCGCGACTCATCTTCAATCCATCCAACTCGCCCCGAATGTCCAGGAGATACCGGCCGATGCGCACCACCTCAAACCGCTGCATGCATGCATCAAGAAAGTCACCGAAGACTTGGAGGGTATGCGATTCAACACCGCCATCTCCGCCATGATGGTATTCGTGAACGAGGCCATGGGCTGGGAAGTCAAGCCCGTGTCGGTGCTCAAAACGTTCGCGCAGTTACTCGCCCCATTCTCACCGCACATTGCCGAGGAACTCTGGTCGATGTTGCATACCCAGCGGGCAGACCCAGGCAGCGTGCCCAGCCTAATCTATTCCCCGTGGCCTACCCACGACCCGGCTTGGCTCATCGAAGACACCCTTGAAATTCCTGTTCAGGTGAATGGTAAACTCAGGGATGTGATCCGAGTCCCCGCGACTTCAGACCCGGCGACCATCGAAGCCGCCGCCCGCAGCGCCGAAAAGGTCCTGCCTTTCCTAGACGGGAAAACCATCCGGAAAGTCATCGTGGTGCCCAAAAAGCTAGTCAACATCGTCGCCAGTTAGGGCGAGCGAATTGGGTTGGTAAAATCCAGACACCGAGGTCGGCACAGTTCTCGCCTCCAGCCCGCAAGTTTGAGGCGTCTTACCAAAGCTATTTGACGCCTCAAAGCCATTGCGCGAGGTCCTGCTTTGCTGAACGATCTCGGCGTCACCATTTCATTGACCCTTCTATGCCATCGGGTTTTTTCAATCGACTACTCAACTCGGTCCTTCAACGGATATTCTGGACCGGTTGGATCATCATTTCGGTGGGGGCAGCGGAGCCGGAGCGGAATTCGACCTACTCGGTCGGAGCCGCCAAAATCGATATCACGCCGGACTATCCCATACGCCTCAGCGGGTACGGCAGCCGCACCAATGTAAATAACGGTGTCGCCCAACGGATCGCCGCCAAAGCCCTCGCAATCGGCAGTGACGCCGAAGGCCCGGCAATCTTGGTCAGCGTCGACAACTGCGGCGTTCCGGCTTCCATCCGGGACGAAGTGATTCGCCGCCTGACTGTGAAATCCAAGGTTCGAGGCGAACGCCTCGCTATCACGTCCACTCATACCCACTGCGGCCCCATGCTACTCGGGGTCTTACCCAACCTATTCGGAAACGATATACCCGCGGAACACCTGACAGCCATTGAGCGGTACACGCGCGAACTCACCGACAAAATCGTTCAAGTCAGCCTTCAAGCATTAGCCAACCGCAAACCCTCACGCCTAGCCTGGGGTATCGGCAAGGTCGGCTTCGCCGCCAATCGACGCACTTACAGGCTGAAACCCGTCGACCACGAGTTGCCGGTCCTCCGAGTGGTCGGCGCTGACGACAAGGTCACTGCCCTGTTCACCAGCTATGCCTGTCATTGCACAACCATCGCCATCGATAGTATTCATGGAGACTGGGCTGGCTGCGCCCAGGAGGCGCTCGAGCGGGAGTTCCCGGGCGCGATTGCAATGACGGCACTCGGCTGTGGCGCCGATCAAAACCCCACTCCCCGGCGAACCATGGAACTCGTGGTCCAGTACGGAGAATCTCTCGCCGCTGAAGCCAAGCGGCTCGCCAGCCAAACTCTCACTCCCATCCAAGGCACGCTCGAATGTCGGTTAGAGCGGATTGATCTGGCCTACGACAAATTGCCAAGCCGACTGGAATGGCAGGCGCTGGCAGAATCGAAAACCACTGCGGTGGCGTACCAAGCCCGCAAGAATCTCGCCCGTTTGGACCGCGGCGAACTCTTGCCCACACATTTGCCCTACTTGGTCCAGACCTGGAGCTTTGGCAGGGACCTGGCGATGGTGTTTCTCGCTGGAGAAGTCGTCGTGGACTATTCACTGCGGCTAAAGCAGGAATATGACCCTCAACGACTCTGGGTGAACGCCTACGCCAACGATGTCCCTTGTTACATCCCTTCTCGGCGCATCCTCGAGGAACGAGGCTATGAAGGCGAGGGTGCTATGGTCTATTACGACCGCCCGACGCGCTTCGCCAGTGATGTCGAAGATCGGATCATTGGAGCCGTCCACCGACTACTGCCAAGCACCTATCGTCAGGCCCAAAAAGCGGATGCCATCGCGCCAGCGCCAAAGACCGTCCCTTATCCGGATCATTCGCAACTGCTCGTCGTCCGCGATGCCCATGGAAATCAGCGCGAGGTTCGCACCCCGGCGGATTGGGCGGAACGGGTGACGCACATTCGTGAGAATATCCAGCAGGCCATGGGCTCAATTCCCGGAGCTTCCCAGTGGACTCCTCTGGATCCGTTCTGGATCTCTGAAGAACGAACTCCCAAGTACATCCGCAGAAAAGTCCGGTTCACTCCAGAACCCGGCGATCGTGTTCCAGCTTGGGTACTCATTCCAAACGTCCTACCCCCTTCTGGCAAAGCCCCCGCCATGCTTTGCCTTCATCAAACCACGGGTATCGGCAAGGACGAACCTGCCGGCCTTGGTGGCCTCAAGTCCCTTCACTATGCGCATGAGCTCGCGGAGCGAGGCTACGTGTGCATCGTTCCCGATTATCCATCGTTCGGAGAGTATCCCTATGATTTCAAACAGCAGGGAGCCCACTACGCCAGCGGTTCAATGAAGGCGATTTGGAACAATCAACGCGCGGTTGACTTGTTGGAAACTCTACCCGAAGTCAACCGCGACCGTGTCGGGGTCATCGGCCACTCCCTCGGCGGCCACAACGCTCTGTTCACCGCAGTCTTCGATGAACGCCTCAAAGCCGTGATCTCCAGTTGCGGTTTCACACCCTTCCACGACTACTATGGCGGAAAGATCGCCGGCTGGACCAGCGATCGTTACATGCCACGCCTTCGCGAAGTCTATGGTAACGACGCCAATCGCGTGCCCTTCGACTTTTATGAGATCATCGCGGCGCTCGCCCCGCGCGGGTTCTTCTCCAGTTCTCCTACCCGCGACAGCAATTTTGACGTGAACGGCGTGCGAAAGGCCTTCGCCGCCGCCGAGCCCGTGTTCGAGTTGCTCGGTGCCAAACAAAAACTCGTGCTCGCGACGCCCGAGGCCCCTCACGAGTTCCCCGAGGCTCAACGCCAGGAGGCATATGCTTGGCTGGATCGCTTACTCAAGTGAACATTGATCATGCAAACGCCCTGAGGATCCTTTCCGACCTCATCGCCATTCCCACCGTCAATCCGATGGGACATCCTTACCATGGGGACCATCCCGTGGAACGTGACGCGCTGAATTATATTCAGAACCTTTTCAGCCCGTACGAGATCGATACCCGCCGCTCCCAATGCAGTCCCATCCATGAAAGCCTGATCCTTACCGTGCCTGGAGAGTGCAACGAGGCGATAACCCTTCTGGAATCTCATGTCGACACAGTGCCCGCAGAGGATTGGCTGGCGAGAGCCTTCCAACCTCGGCTAGACGGCCACCGGGTGTTCGGACGCGGTGCCTGTGACGACAAGGGATGTCTCACCGCCATGATCCTGGCGATGTTGGCGATACTGGAGTCTGGCAGAAAGCCACCGCTACAGGTGGTGCTGCTTGCCGCAGGTGATGAGGAACTCAATCAGTTGGGGATCAAGGAGTTTGTTTCTGCCAACCCACCCCTGGCCCGAGCCATCGTTGGAGAACCCACCCAATGTCTTCCGGTGCTACAACACAAGGGCACGATTCGGTGGGACATCGTGATCACCGGCCGGAGCGCACACAGCGCTCAACCGGAACTGGGCATTGATGCCATTCAGGGCGCTTGGCACGTGTGTCAGGCGTTGAAGGAATACCAAACGAAATTGAGAGCCCAGCATCATTCGCCCTTCATGACGGGTCCCACCCTGAGCGTAACGGCCATTCGAGGGGGCCGAACACGCAATGCCATCGCGGATGACTGCGTTCTAAGCGTCGATTTCCGAATAATCCCCGGAATGCATCCGTCCCAGGCGCGCGATACACTGGCAGCACACTTGGAATTACTCCGTCGCGATGACTCGACCCCACTGGGCCGCTTGGGTGTCGGTATTCATCACCGTGAACCCCAGATCGCCACACCAGCGCTTCAAACCGCTCCCGAAGATCCGTTCAGTCAAATTGTCCTCAAGGAGTGTCGCGAATTCCTGAACCGTCCGGAATTGGAATTTATCGCAGCCCCCTATTGTACCGATGCCGCCTGGGTGTCAGACCGTTGCCCCACATTGGTATTGGGGCCTGGCTCGATTGCACAAGCGCATGCCGTGGATGAATGGATCGACCTCGACGAAGTGGTTCAATGCGCGAAGCTCTATCAGCGGATCGTGATGACCCAACCCTGAAATCCTGATCCCATGCAGGCTGCAGCACCGTCGGCATCACCCCAAGGGAGCCACTTCCCGGTGCCACGGCGTGCTCTGTTCATAGGCATGAGCGATGCGCAGCATGGTCTCTTCTCCAAATGGCTTTCCGAGAACCTGCAAGCCGATCGGCAGTTTCGGAGAACTCGTAAACCCGCAGGGTAGGCTGATCCCACAATTCCCAGCGAGGTTGCACGAGATCGTAAAGATGTCGCTAAGGTACATCTGGAGCGGGTCACCGGATTTCTCGCCCACCTTGAATGCGGCTGTCGGAGTCGTCGGGGAAACGATCGCGTCGACGGATTCAAATGCCTTCAGGAAATCCTGACGAATCAGCGTCCGTACTTTCTGGGCACGGAGATAGTAGGCATCGTAGTAGCCACTGCTAAGCACGTAGGTACCCAGAATGATACGCCGTTTCACCTCGGCACCAAAACCTGAGCCGCGCGTCCGAGAATTGAGCTGAAACGGATCCGACCCCTCAACGCGTGCGCCATACCGGATGCCGTCGAATCGCGCCAGATTCGCCGACGCCTCCGCAGTGGCAATGATATAATACGTGGCTACAGCGTAATCGCTATGGGGTAGCGACACCTCGACAATTTCTGCACCCAGAGATTCCAAATGCCGAACGGCCCGTTTCACTGCGGCATCCACTTCTGGGTCCAACCCACCCACCATGAATTCCTTGGCGAGACCGATCTTCAATCCACGTAGGTTCCCCGTCAGGGAGGCCGTGTACTCCGGCACGGGCTCACGCATGCTGGTGGAATCGCGCCGATCATAACCGGAAATCGCCTGCAACAGGATCGCCCCATCTCGGACATCTTTGGTGAACGGTCCGATCTGATCCAAGGAACTGGCGAAGGCCACTAATCCATACCGCGATACCCGCCCGTAAGTCGGCTTCATCCCGACACAACCACAGAGCGCCGCTGGCTGGCGGATCGATCCACCCGTGTCTGAACCCAGCGACGCAAAACATTCGTTGGCCGCAACGCTCGCGGCGCAACCGCCACTGGATCCGCCTGGAATTCGCGAAGTATCCCAGGGATTCAATGTCGTAAAAAACGCGGAGTTTTCGGTCGAACTGCCCATGGCAAACTCATCCATGTTTAACCGCCCAAACACCGTCGCTCCAGCCTCCTTCAACTTCGCCACCACCGTCGCGTCGTAGGGGGATCGAAAGGTCCCCAGAATCTTGGAACTGCAATTGAGTGGCTGACCCTGGTGACACAACACATCCTTCAACGCGATGGGCACACCCAGCAATGGCTTCTCACGATGGGTAACACCCGAGGCCAGCGCACGGTCCGCTGCGTCCGCTTGAGCCATGGCATTGTCACGGTCAACGCTCAGGAATGCGTGAACCTGGCTGTCGACCCGATCCATTTGAAGGAGACAGGCAGCCATCGCTTCCCGGGCAGAACATTCGCGGCGAGAAAGCTTGTCGATCAGTTCGGCAAGTCGAAGTCGATGAATCATCACAACAGTTCGCTCGGATTGGATCACTCCACGATTTTCGGCACCACAAACAACCCCCCCGCCTTGGCCGGGGCATTCCGCAAAGCCTCTTCATGCGGCAGGGATGGTTCAATAACATCCGGTCTAGTCACATTCACCAGCGGAAACGCATGCGCCGTAGGTTCCACCCCATGGACATCCACTTCCTTTAGCTTCTCAATGTAGCCCAGAATGTTGCCCAATTGGGATCCCAGACGGGCTTCTTCTTCCGGGGTGAGTGAAATTCGTGCCAATCGAGCCACGTATTGAATGTTGAAGTCGGACATAGGAATGAAACTGAAATTAGAGCACAGGAGAATCGGAGATCGGCCTCGAAACCTACGCTGAAACGCGGTTTGGTTACTGTTCCCCGAACTTCCCGTCGACCAACGCCACCAACTTGGCTGCTGCGTCGGCGGCGCCCGGTCCATCACAGATAATTCGCAGTTTGCTCCCAGGTCCAGCGGCCAACATCAACAACCCCATAATACTCTTGCCATTAATGGTTTCCCCATCTTTTTCCACAAAAACTTCACACGAAAAGGTGCTCGCCATTTTGACAAAACTCGCCGAAGGCCGGGCATGGATTCCCTGCTTGTTCAAAACAGTCACTTCATGAATTACAGCGGTACTGGACACAGGTGTTGTGGTCGCGACGCTCATTTGCGCCGCCAAGAGTTGCCGGAACCTACGGCGTTTGCCAACGACGAATCGCATGGATTGAATCGTTAGCTGCGGTTTGCCCCCACCCAAGGCATCGGCACTTCCTCACGCGGACTCCAGTGCGAAACGACCTCAGACCACACTGTCTAGCTCCAAAAGTAAAAGGGGCAGAGAGCGCACTCTCTGCCCCAGGTGAAAACAATCTGAACGAGATTAGGCGTTAAAGCGACGGCGCATCAATCCGAGGCCGGAGAGAGTCAGACCCAGCAGAACCACAGTAACACCGTTTTCAGGAGCCGGGGTCTGATGGAAGGATTGAATGATGGTCGTCGGCCCAACGAGGCCGCCCCGATTGGCCATGAAGAAGATGTCTTTCGTCACCCAAGCTTTGGCAACGCCCGGGTTGATCACCAACTGGTCGCCCGTAAGCGGCTCCGCGTCAGGATCTTCGGTATCAGTGATCGCCGGGTTATTGGCATCACCAGAGTAATGAGAAAGACTGGATTGAGCAATGGTCTGGCCATTAAAGGCCACGCTGCGAACGGTCTCGCCAATGAGGATCGTGCCGCCCGTGCCACCCGCGCTCAAGACGTACGCTTGATCGATGGCGACGATCAACGGTCGACCAGAGGTCGTGGCCACGGTGTAGTTGAAATTGATGTCCGCAGGAGCACCTTGGCTCACGAATGGACCCTGGAGCGTCAGAAAATAGGTCCCAGCGGCATCCGAGTGGACGTTGACGGTGGCATCGTTGGGGCTAAATCCAGCAGATCCAAAATGAAAATCAGCGAAGATTTTGTCCCCTAACGTGAGGCTGCCGCCACTAGTGATGAGGTCCCCGAGATTAACGGGCGCCGCATGGGCGATCGACCCTGCAGCGAGAGCCACTGCAGCGAGTTTCATGATGTGTTTCATAGTGTCTTGATTAAACAGGTGTCGAAGCTTCCCACCACCGACATCCTTATTTTTGGTCAGCTATTGCTGTGCCAAACGAGACGCTAAAATACAACCGCATCTAACCCGTTCTCATTTTGCCAGTTATGCAAACCACTCAGAAACCGTACCCCAAAGCGGTTAATGTAGAATTTGTCAAAAAACACGACACGCAGTCCATTTGTAGGTACTTAAATCTGGCGATTGAATTGCCTAACTCGTTATCATCGCAACAAGTAGGCGTCCTCAATTGATTCTGTAAGGAATATCGACACATTTTTGGAATTTTGAGCAACTCATGACAGATGATTCCAGCGCGATTGGAAGGGTTGTACTTGCTGTCAGTCCGTCGGCTTCAAGCCATGCAGGGATCACCGACTGTGGACGCAACCTCTGGAGTCGAAGCCCGGATTCATGTCTGTGAGCTCAGTGCCATCTGGGAGGGCCGTCGAAGATCGGGATCAAATTCCTTTTGACACACGGTCGGATCGTCCCCCATTTTGAATGCGCCGGCTGTTATAACGCAGCGGGCGACTCATCC
>SXSK01000048.1 GCA_005793375.1 Verrucomicrobiales bacterium
GCCGCCTCAAAGAACTCAAAAAATGGAAATCCCTCAAAACGTCGCTGTAGTGTTAGCCTGGAGGAGGCGATCGTCGTTTGTCTTCAGTGCCACCGTTTGGCGCCGTTTTGCTTCTTCAACGGAAACACGTTCGTCGCAATTGCGCGCGGGATTATCAGGCCCGTACTGGAGCGTCTCACAGTTCGCAATGCATTGCGAGCCGCGGCATTTCGAAGTGTGGTGGGACATTTTGTGGCAGGCACCGAAGGGATCGAGCAATTACAAGCGGCATTGCGAGAGGCGTTGGACTAGTGCCCAGGTCCCAATGAAGTTCGCCAGCTACTGGCTATCCAAGTGACCAACTTGTCGTCCTAAATCTGACAACCAAATCAGTTCGAACCGAACTCGCATTCTTTTTGAAGCTGGCTACTTGGCCTCTAATCCAACCGCCCAGAATACTTCCGAATCTGAGGGGCCCAAGGCCAAATGCAGACCTAATCGGTGACCATCAGCACGAATGATGCCATGACAGAGCTACTCGGGGTGTACCCCCCGAGTATCACCCTGTTACCCTCCCAGAAAACTGGTGGAGGCGGCGGGAGTTGAAACCCTTCGAACCGCTTCGGGATAACGACGTAACGACGGGGTAAACCGTTGCAAATACAGCGTAACATTGTGCTCGTCCAAAAACGGGCGTTGCGAACCATTGCGAAACGTCCCGAAGAAAAGGTGTGAGGAATTATGAGGAAAACTCGGGCCAGGACGCGGGTGCAGCTCCCGCCCTGGCTCTCACCGAACTCAAGCCAGCCAGGTTAAGCACAAGTTCACGCCTCAACCTTCTCATGCTTTCTATCGCGAAACCGCCTGAAACCAATCTCGTTCGAATTTTCGGACAGGACGAGGTCGACCAGGACTTCATCACGGCTCAAACTTGGCGTCCGACAGATCCATCTTGTAGATCATACCGAGATCATACCCGATCGCGTAGAGACCACCGTGCCGATCCTGTCCGAACGCCACTAGCTTGGCAGGACTTGTTCCGATCTCCCGGATGTCCTGCAACATGCGGTTCCGTTGGGTGATTCCCCACAAGCGTTTCGACTCGAAATCACCGCAAATGTAAACCCCATTGAAGGTGGACCGCGGATCGGTCCTGAAAACAAAACCGCCGGTCACGGACGTTCCATGTCGACGGCGGAATGATACAATTGGCGGCACATAAGCCATGCGATCTTTCCGATGGCGCGTCGAATGGAGTTCGAATCCTTCGTAAACATTCCAGCCGTGGTTTTCACCAGCGCGGACAATGCCAACTTCTTCGAACCGATCCTGCCCGACATCTGCGACCCACAGGTCCCGGGTAGTTGGGTCGAAACTAAAGCGCCATGGCTGCCGTAGTCCGTACGCAAATATTTCGCGGCGTACCGCTGGATCTGAATGGCGTGCGAAAGGGTTGTCGGCGGGAATCGCATAAGTGAGCCCTGGTTCGGTTTGGTCTACGTCTATCCGGAGCAACTTGCCTGCGAGTGAGTGGAGATCCTGGCCGTGCCCGAGTGGGTCCCCTTGCGGCCCCGCATCGCCCATCCCGATGTAGAGATAGCCGTCGGGTCCGAACAGGATTCCGCCGCCATGATGAACTTCGGTGGTAACGTCAATCTTAAGCACTCGGCGAGACGAATTGCCGGAATCCGAGCGGAAGTCTACGCGAACTAGACGTTCCGCAATGATCATGGAGCGTTGGTTTCCCTCCATGAATTCGTGCATGAGGTAGTACTTGCGGTTCTCACGAAATCTCGGGTGAAAGGCGACACCCAGCAAGCCCTCCGTCTCGGTCACGAAGACATCCTTCCTCACGTCTGCAAAAGGGGTCTTGCGATCTCCCTCGGCCCGTTTTTCCAGCATCCACAGAACCGCATTGGTTTGTTCGGCCACCACGAAATGTCCGTCGAGCACCGGGTGCTCACCGAACCAAACCGGGTGATCAAAACGAAGCGCTGGATCGTGGAAGGGACGGAGAGTCACCGGTCGTGACAGTCGTTGAATCGTGGCTGGCGTTCCCATTTCGTTCGCGAGCCGCATTTCTGGCTGTTTGAGGCTTTCCAGGTAAGCAATGAGGTCGGTGAACTCCTCAAGCGATAACGCGGACTGAAGTCCCGAAGGCATGATGGAGATAGGACTCGTGCGTTGTTCTTGAATTGCTGAACGCGGCACACGATTTGTGGTGTTTCCGACTCCTGCCAGGACCAATTCTGTATCGGAGATTGATTTGAGTACGCCCTCGATCCGTTCTCCCGCACGGGTTTCCACGATGGTGGTGCTGTAGCCCATCATGATTGTTGCCGAAGGATCCAATACCGAGCGAATCAGATCTTCACGGGAATACTTGTCGCCGGCGGCATAGAGATCAGGCCCTGTCCTGCCGCCTTTACCATCGGTCGAATGACACTGCATGCATAGGGTCCGCGGGTCGCTGAACAATACGCGTCCACGATCCGGAACCCCTTCATGGCGCATGGTGTGGTCCTGATACTCACGCAGTGGGCGTTCCTTAGCGGGTGATTTGACGTCCGCGGCATGGACCAGGCAACCCACTGTCCAGGGCAGTACTGCCGCTCTGAGAATAGAAAGCCACCAATTAGCTAAGTTACTCGGACGGGTTTGCATGCCAGGGAGATTGCGTAATGGTTCTGGTTTAAGGTTTCACAGGGCGAGGCGTTCCCAAGCAGATCCGGAAGCCGTCCCGAGAATCGGAATAGGTGGGACCTTGAAGTCCGAGACGGACGGCACAACGCGCATTTCCGGGCACATCAAAATAGTTGCCACCGCGGCATACTGGGCGCGGATTGGTTGCGACAAAGTGGGCTTCTTCATGCCCTCCTTTCGGATCGAAGTGATCCAGGACAATCTCCCACACGCCCCCGCACATGTCCGCTAGACCAAAGCCATTCCGGCCTCGTTCTCCGTAGTGGTCCACGGGTGACACAAAGGCAAAGCCATCGCTCCAGGGAGCATTCGCCAGAGGCCAAATTCGGTTCCGCCCAGGCAGATAATCCACGGCGGATATATTGAGCCTACCTTCGCCGTCGCTGAGTTCATTGCCCCACCAGAAGTAGAGGCTTTCCTTACTGCCGCCCCGGCAACCGTATTCCCACTCCGCTTCAGTCGGTAATCGGAACTCCAATCCTTCCGGAATCCGGGCTGCTTGTCGTTCCCTTTTGGTCAACCAGTCGCAAAAGGCACGACCGTCGTTCCAACTCACGCAGACAACCGGATAGCTGTCCCTTAGTGGAAACCCAAAATTCGGATCTCGCCAACTCTTGCCCGGCATTGGTTTCCAAGGATGAACCACCTGGGTCGTCAATCGGTAGCCGTTCCATTCTGGATCGAAGCATTGAGCGTGACCGCCGGGTTTTTCTGCGTCGCTCACGTATCCGGTCTCCTCGACGAATCGCCGAAACTGTCCCACGCTGACCTCAGTGCGACTCATCCAAAATCGATCTTTCACCCGCATTCGACGTGGTTGGTCTCCTTCGTAGGACTCGCGATCAGTGCCCGGTGTGGCGCCGCCCTCGATGCCTGTCGCCCAGGCGCGCTCAGCGGAAGTGCTGCCCATCATGAACTCTCCCGGTGAGATGTTCATCAACTCGATCGATATGCTACCGCCCAAGTCTAGCACCATCGGTTTGTCAGCTGCCACGAGTGATGGAGCTGTCCACAGTGTTGGGCTCAGCAAGAACCCGGTAAGAATGCTCCGAAATAAGGATGCTCTGAAACTCATCGAATGGGAGGGGAGTAGTTTGAGGGATGGCGAGAGGCTGCTCGAGGCGGAGCTGGTTAGCGTTGTCTCAGCCCCGACGAATTTCGGAACCCTTGAATCGGACCGTGATACGATAGACCTTTTTCTCTCGGCAGGAGATAATGCCGGTATGAAGGTCAACCCTTTCGGGAACCTCTATCCGGTGCAGGTCGATAAGTGCGTGGTAGCCGCGTTCGGAGAACACATCGATTAGCATCGCGAGTGCGTGTGGGTCGCCTAACAATGTATCCTCGGAATTAACGGTGGCCACACCCGAGATCGAGTGCCTGAGCACGATTGGCATGATCTTGTGCTCGATGAATTCGACGACTTTCCCCAAAATATCGGGGTGCTCAAACTCGTATTCATCGAGGCGCCGCACAAGATCCTGACGCGCACGAATAATGATGTCGCGGGCGAGCGGTAGGCGCCGCAGTCGATCGAAAGTCCTTGGATCCAGTTCGAGGGAGCTCTGATACTGCAGCTCTTTGGTGATGTTCTCTTCGACCTCGGCCACAGACCCGTTGGCATTGATGAAGTGGTAGAAGAACGTCTGTTTCAGCGATTGGAGCGCCTCCCAGGTGTGTTCCTTGAAGACTTGGTAGCGGCGCCGCGCTGCCTCCACGTCGAGGTCCGTTGGGCGCAACTCCAGCAATTCACCGATACCCGTGGTTTCGACCTCCTGGTTGTAAGCTTGGATATCGCGGCCGCGCTTCAACTGTCGTTCGATACTGACCTTCTCATCCACGAAAAGGACCATGATGTGGATAATGGGCTGCCGAAAATGGCTATGCAAAGGCGTATCGTAGTATTCATGCCGCAGTTCCTGCATTTTCTGCACGAGTAACTTCAGGCACTCGACCTGAACCTTCGTGCGCGGGAAACCGTCGAGAACGGCGCCATCACGGTAATCGGGTTCCAACAGTTTGCGCAGCACCAATCCGACCACTTCCTTATCGCCCACCAGTCCACCACTTTCTTTGATCTTGCGTGCCGCCATGCTGTCGAGCAGGTCACTCACCACGATGGATTCGCATGTGAGACCTCGTGCATTCAGAATAAACCGAGTGTTCGTGCCTTTGCCGGAGCCCGGAGCGCCCCCCAACAGGATGATTTCCTTGGCAAAGCGAAGGTTCTCTTTGCCTCGTTCCTCAAGCAACTCTGCCCAGACGGAATTAAAGATGAGTTGGGCGTCCTTGATTTCGAGGTCATTACCCGGCGCGTGAGTCTTGAGGCTGGAAACGCTGGATCTGAGTTCTTGGATATTCACGGCCGTGGCAAATGGTCGTTGAGTGAAACCCAGCGCCAAAACCGAGGCAATTGGTTTCTTACACCCCCCCCATCTTTTGCACCGGCTCAGTTTCTTCCCCAGTGGTCTCCCAATCCTAATCCTAATCCCAATCCTAAGTGCTTCGACTGGCAGGGTTTTATCGTTAGGATCTAGGAGACAGCCGTTTCATCGTGATGGATTCTGGTGAAGTCGGTTTTTAACGAATTCCAAGTTGAACGCAGATGATCCCGGAGCAGAATGGTTTCCGAGAGATTGTCGACCTCATTGCAATGTTGCCAGTCGATCCAGACGTATTCGACGCCGACATAGCCTTTGTACTTGGCGAGTTTGAGCGCTGTCAGTACACGACCATAGTTGATTGTGTTTTGGGTGAAGGACGCTTGAAGTCGACCCTTGCGAGCCCCCCTGGCGTGGAAGTGTGTGGCAAAGGCCACCAGCGGTTCTACCGCCGAATCGGGCACTCCATTACGGGTGAAATGAGTATAGTCCAAGGTCAACGTCAAACCCGGTGCTTCACTGACCAGACGCAAGGCCTTTGCGGGAGTGGGCGCAATCGATCCAACGTGTGCCTCGACACCAAAGACGATCTGATGATTCCTGGCTTGCTCTACGCGCCAAGCCAGTTCGTCGCAGCAGCGACCCCAGGAGTCTCTGGATGATTCGCCTTCGAATTCAACCCCCGGGAGTGTCGTGACATGGCTGGCTCCACTCGCACGGGCATACTCCAACAATTTTAGAAAGCTATCACGGGCATGTTGCCGACGTGATTTGTCGGGATGATTGACGGCGTATCGGATGAAATCTGGGTCCAGTTGCAGAAAAACATCGGCACAACGCAACCCGCGATTTAGGAGCCATTTCTCAAGGCGCTGTCCCTGTTTAGACGGAGACTTGAACTCCTTCGAAGGCCAGAGATGGGATCGTTGCTCGAAAAGCCCTACATCGACCCCATCAAAATCCAGCATCGAGATCAGGTCGAGTGCCGAATCGTGGGGCAGGAGCGGAAACGTGAAATCGGCGCAGGCGAGTCGAAGTTTCATGCGCTGAGGAACGTTCGATGAGTTTCTGGTGTTGAGCGAATCGGGCATTTGCAGCCGGGGTGTTTCAGTGACCCTAGGTGGGTTGACAATCCCATTCGGCTGCCGTGGTGTAACCGGCGTCAATGACCACACTAGTGCCCGTGATGCCTGATGAGTCTGGGCAGGCCAAGAAGAGAATGCTCTGGGCGACATTGAGTGGCGTCAATGCGATGCCGAGCGGAACTCGCCTTAATCGTTGAGCGAGGGCAGCATCCGGGTCGGGTTGACTGTTGAGATGTTCGCGTAACATGGGCGTGTCGGTAATACCTGGGCAGATGCAATTGCAGCGGATATTGTCGGCGGCATAATCCAAGGCAATGGACTTGGTGAGACCCAGGATGGCGTGTTTGGTTGTGGTGTAGACTGGGGTTTGGGCTTGCCCGACGAAGCTGCTGATGGATCCGACATTCACGATGGTTCCGTCGCCGGCTTTGCGTAAGTGGCGCAAGCCATGTTTCAGGGAGAAAAACATCGATTTGAGATTGACGTTCATGACCTGGTCCCACTCGGCCTCCGTGTATTCATGGAGCATTTTGACATGAACCATTCCCGCGTTGTTGATGAGAACATCGAGTCTACCGAAGTTTCGGATGGTTGCGCGGATGGAGTTGCACACGTCTGTTTCCTTGGAAACATCGCAGGCCACCGCACAGGCTCGTTTCTCTGAAGTGTTGAGTTCCTTGGCAAGCGCGCGGCTCAAAGACTGACGGCGGCCGATCAACACGACAGACGCGCCTTCTTGAACGAAGAGTCGCGCGGTTGCTTCGCCGATGCCCGAAGTCGCGCCACTGATCCACGCCACTTTCCCTGCGAGTTTGCCTGAGGATTTCATGTCGGGTTAGGTGGAAGCGATCAATCGCGCCCACTTCGTCTGAAATGCCGGATGATTCAACACTTCGGCATTCACGATCCCGGATGGGGTCTTCCCGCATGCCAGGTCCAGCATGACCTGACAGGTGGCGCGACCAATGTCCCGGAACATTTCATGGGTCCAGGCGATGCTATGGGGGGCCAGTAACACATTTTCCAGTTCGCCGAACCGACTGGGCTCTAAAACGGGTTCAGTGACAAAACAATCCAGGGCAGCCCCGGCGAGCCGACGACTTTGAAGCGCATCGAACAGTGCGTCTTCGTCCACGATGCCGCCTCGCGCTGTGTTCAACAGGTAGGCAGACGGTTTCAGCCATGCGATCTCCCGTGCGCCGATCAATCCCCGTGTCTGGCTGGTAAGGGGGCAATGAACGGAGAGGAAATCAGATTCGCGACAGAGTTCCTCCAAGCCCACCAACCGCACCCCGATTTCGGCGGCGAATTCGGGTCGGACGTATGGATCGAATGCCAGTGTCTGTTTCATGCCAAATGCCGCCAACAATCGGATCGTCTGACGTGCAATGCCGCCCAGACCCACGACACCCAAAGTGCGGTCTCGCAGTTCACTGCCCATGTAGGCGGACCGTTCGTCCCATTGTCCGGTTCGAACGAGACGATCCTTTGTTTTGAAGTGATGGCTGAGCGCGATCATCCACCCGATGGTTGCCTCGGCTACCGGGCGGTCGACGGCGCCCGTGGTGATGGTCAAAAGGACGTCTGCGGCCGTGCACGCCCCAACATCGACGGCGTCATAGCCGACACCGAATCGGGCGATGACCAATAAATCCTTGGCATTCGAAACGGTATTGGCCGTGACGGAAGGTGTGAGCACGATGACTCCCTGAGACCCTACCAATTGGTCTGGTCCGATTTGTTTTCGATGCTCGGCGATAATGCCCGGCACGATGTTTGGATGGTTGTGCCATAGCGGCAGGCCAATGTCTGGATACTTGGGCTGCCCCTTGGAATCGTAAAAATCCGCAGTATGGAGCACATTGAATGGGCGCGAGTTCATGATGCAAGGCTGTCGCTGTTAGGGATCACGGCTCGAGCCTATCCCTCGAGTGGGCTGTTAGGCAACATTTCGGCTGAGCCAATCATGGCGTCGATGAGCTCCGCCTTGGAAACATTTCCACGCGGAAAATCCGCTCGGATTTTACCATGGGCAAGCACCAAGATGCGGTCGGACAAGTCCAGGAGCTCATCGGTCTCGCTCGACGCTAAAATGAGCGTCATCCCACCTGCGGCAAGCGTTCGACACAGAGCATAAATTTCGCGCTTCGCGCCAATATCGACACCTCGAGTTGGGTCATTCAGCAAGAGGAACTTTGGATGTGTCGCCAGCCACTTGGAGAGCAGCACTTTTTGCTGATTACCACCGCTGAGCTTGGAGACTGGCTGATCGGGTGATTTGGAATCCATCCCCAAATCCATCAGGGTTGAGCGCGTTGCCTGGGATACTCGATCTCGGCTCATCAGCCCGATCGCATGGCGGAGTTGGTTCAGAATGAGGAGGGTGGCATTGAAGGAAATCGGACGGTCGAGCATGAGCCCTTCCTCGCGGCGACTCTTCGGTATCAAAGCAAAACCGTGGCGGATGGCATCCGCGGCCGAGTTCCACCGGACCAGTTCGCCCTCCACTCTGATTTCGCCAGTGGTTGCTTTCTTTAAGCCAAACAGCCCGAGAAACAAGTCATCGACACCGGATCCGTCCATTCCTGCTATGCCGAGAATTTCGCCGCGGCAGGCGGTGAACGAAACCGGGCCCAAGGAGTCATGGATAGTGAGATTGTCCACCGTCAGCACGGGATCGGTCGATTTGGGGTTGCTCGACGGGGGAATGGATACCGCAACCGATCGAGCGCCAACCATTTCCTGAATGATCTCTGGAATCGTGGTTTGAGCGGTGTGATGAGTGCCGCAATATCGGCCGTCCCGAAGGACCGTGATGCGATCGGCAAGTTCAAACACCTCTTCCAACCGGTGCGAAACATAAAGTTGAGTGACCCCATTGGAACGAAGGCGGCGAATCTGTTGAAATAGCCGCCGGGATTCAATGTCCGACAGTGCGGAATTAGGCTCATCCAGAATGAGGACCTGTGAGCGTTGATGCAGTGCCCTTGCAATCTCCACTTGTTGCTGTTGAGCCAATGTCAGCGTGCCTACCACCGCGTCCGGATGTATGTCCGATTCGAGTTCGGTCAGGATCTTGCTCGCGACCGACCGCATGTTGTTGGTATCCAATATTCCCCAAGGTGTGCGCAGTTCGCGCTGGATGAAAAGGTTTGCAGCAACGCTTCTGTGCGGAAATAAGTTTAACTCCTGGAATACAATACTGATGCCGCTCTGCTGTGCGGCACGCGGTGAATTGAAGCGAACAACTTGACCGTCCATTCGGAGTTCGCCTGCATCGGGTTGGTGCACGCCGGCGAGCAATTTCATCAAGGTCGATTTTCCTGCCCCATTTTCTCCAACGATAGCGTGGATTTCGCCAGGAAGGATTTCGAAGCTCACCTCCTGGAGTGCTGGGATGCCTCCAAACCATTTTGAAACCCCATGAAGAGAAACCCTGGGTGGCGCATCCATGGTTATGGAGTGGTCCAAATTGTGGATCGATGGGTGGGGTGCCCCGGGTTCGTGTGATGCTCAGCCATTCAGCGTCGACTGCCGGGCAGTGGTTTGGCGATGGCTTGGAGATTGGTGAAATTTCGGCTGATAAATTCGGCATACCATTGCGTCTGCTGTTTGATGTCGACCTCGCGTCGATAAATCGACTCGACGTTCTGTTTCGTGATGATCTCGGTGCCCACATCGATCCAGCCTTCCGGCAGGGGTTGTTTGTCTTTCAAATGCCGGGTGAGTGCCAGAAGGGGAAGGTGTCCTTGAAGATAGGGATGTTGCCCGAGTACGATTTGGACTGTGCCAATTTTGACGGCATCCAACGTCTCGCGGCTCAGATCATATCCGGCGACTAACCACTCACCGTTCGTCCGTTTTTTTAATTTGGCCAGGTTGGGAAGATCCATGGAGCACAGCCCGACGATCGCAACCATCTTTGGATTGGCTCCAACCAAATTTTCCCAAGCTGAATAATTTGCCGAATCCTCGGTATTCACGTCGAAGGGTTGGGTGATTTGGAATCGGGATCCAGCCATGCCCTTTTTAAACCCTTCATAACGATCCACCAAGACGCTGACTCCGGGGGCACACATGCCCACCACGATGGTTCCCTCGGTTTTGTTTTGCTGGTTCAGGAATTTTCGAAGTTCGTTCGCCAATATCACGCCGCTGGCAAATTCATCCTGGCCGAACCAGGTGCGTGCTTTGGATCCCGCACTGGTGACATTGGCGGTGAGAACGGGGATTCCCCTCTCGACTGCTTGACGAATGGGCGTGACCCAGACTTCGCCTGGCATGGGGATCACAACCAAACCGTCTACTTTCTTTAACACCAATCCTTCAAATAAGGCAATGGCATCACTGGTTGTTGAGAAGCCAGCAGGCCCCACAACCTCCACTGAAACGTCCTCAGCCAATCCCGCGTCTTTAGCTCCTTGCGCGATGGTCTCGGTAAACTGATTGAGACCGTGGAGGACATAGCCGATACGGATCGGAGCGTTAGGAGCAGGGGACTCCGAAGCAGGCGTGCTTTTTGAGGGTTTGCAACCGAGAAGCATCACAGCCATCCAGAGGAAGCCTAGCCACCGGGGAAATCGGATGGCTGGTTGCGTGCAAAAAATTCGATCCACACCAGCAGGTGACGGCCTCTTCCGTTGGCGGTTCATCCGATGTGTGGCGCTGGGGGCGTGGAAACCTGTTGGCCAGACAACGGCTAAAGAAAGCCGTTCGCACGAACTACAGAAGGGATGTTCGTGAGAGGGAATGGGGTTCATGATTTTTTGATAAGATTTCCAATGGCGACGGCGGCTATGATGACCGCTCCGGTGACTACGGTGCCCCAATAGGCGGAGAGTTCGAGCAAGACCAATCCATTGCGAATCACGGCGATAAGAAGTGCCCCCAGAACCCCACCTACAATGGAGCCTCTGCCGCCGGTCAGTGCGGTTCCGCCGATGATGACTGAGGCGATGACATACAGTTCGAATCCCTGTCCAGTAGTTGGACTGCCGGCCTGAAGGAATGCGAGTTCCATGAGACCGGCAATGGCTGCTGCGACGCCCATCAGGGTCATGACGGCGATGCGATAGCGATCGATCGGGATTCCGGAGAAGCGTGCTGCGAGTGGATTACTGCCAATGGCGAGCACACGCCAGCCAAACGGAGTTTTTTTTAGCAAGATATGGCCCGCGGTGGCTACAAGTAGCATGACCCAGACGCCGGTCGGTATGCCGAGGAGGCTGCGGCTTCCCAGTTCGAAGAACAGGTTATCCTTGGAAAAATTCGCGACAGCGGTGGCTTTGGAAATGACCAGGGCCACGCCGCGAAAGACACTCATGGTCCCGAGGGTGACTATGATGGTTGGAATGTGAAGAAGGATGCCGAGCAACCCGTTGCTCAAGCCACACACAGCACCGAGACAGACGCCAAAAACCATCACTAGCGGGAATGGCATTCCTTAGCGGAGCGCAATCGCCGAACTCACATTGACGAGTGTTAGAATCGCGCCTACGGACAGATCGATTTCCCCCATCGAAAGCAACAGCACCATGCCTACCGACATGATCCCGTAACTGGACGCTTGGCGGGCAACTTGTAGGAGGTTGGACGAATGAGCGAATTTTTCGCCAACCAGAAGTACGAGCAGTCCACAAACGCTGAGAAGGCCGGCGATGGCACCGATTTCGTCGATTGATCGCAAGTGGTTGAAGGTTTTGGCGGGGAATAGTCGCATGAGGTGATTCAGGTAGGCGTGTCTCGCCAAGGCGTCATTGACGCGGAATCTCCCCAGCTTGGGATGGGCGCCTGGAGCCCACCTTCAATCCAAAGGAATTGGCCATTGACTGCCGATGCTTCTTCCGAGACCAATCGAAGGACGAGTTCGGCGGCCTTTCTGGGAGGATCACCGCCGGTTTGACCGACCCAGTGCACCCATTGTCTGTAGGGTTCAGCTTCGGGTCCCATGGCAGCAGCCTCGGCTGCGATCGCGGCCCACATCTCGGTTTTGACGTCCCCGGGGTGAATCACATTCGCGGTGACCCCCGTGCCGGTGATTTCGGCGGCCAAATGCCGCGTGAATTGATTGAGGGCGACCTTGCTGGTGGCGTAGGCGCTATTGAGGGGACCTGGCGGATGCAAGGCCGCGGCTGAAGTGAACTGGATAATGCGTCCCCAACCAGCCTGAATCATTCCGTTCAAGAACGCACGGGTGGTCAGATAGGGCCCGATGGTATTGACAGCGAGTGTCTGAATCCAACGTTCTGGATCGCTTTCACGAATGAGTTGGATGGGCCCAAATGTTCCCGCCGCATTCACCAGGATGGCGACGGAACCGGCTCGAGCTTCCACGTTGAATCGAAGTCGTTCTACAGCGAGGCGATCGCTGATGTCCACGGCGCAGGACCAGGCTTGGCCTCCCTCGCGTTGGATGTTTTCGAGGGTCTCATTCAACTGATTCGCATGGCGGGAGACCAGCACCACGGTGCAACCCCGGGCCGCCAACAACTGCGCGGTCTCCCTCCCCAGGCCTCGACCGGCGCCAGTCACCACCGCCGTTTTTCCTCGGAGGTCAGGGTTCACGACTTCCGTTTTTTAGGCGTTGGTTTGACACGACCGGCCCGGGTTTTCAGATGGAAGATTTGTCGCAGCGGACCGGCATCCAGCTTCCCATCAGCCTTGAACTGCATGAGCGGCTGCATCAGGGCGGACCATTTGTCGTGGATTTTGGAACTCCAAAGTTTATCCCAAGCCTTCTTATTGTAGATCTCGGAGTACAAAAAGAGTTGGAGATCGCTTTCAAAGGTGGTGATTTGGGCAATCCCACACGCTTCAATCTCGCGGACCAATTCGGGCCAGACCGCGTCGTGATGACGTTTGTATTCATCAAACGCGCCGGGTTGTAAGCGCAGGGTAAAGGCGCAACGGATTGGTTCGGGACGACTGGGCTTTGTCGCCGGCTTTTTGGTGCTCTTGGGTTTCATCTCAATAAGAATGGGTTCAGCCAAATCCTGGATACTGGTTCAGCGGAGTTCCTTTCCGGTGCGTCCCCCGGAGCCGTCCAGAACAAAGATTTGATTCACTGTCTTGAACCGTGCGTGATCCGTAAATTCCCAGACAACACGCTTTTCTCTCGTGATTTCAAAGGCTTGGGGTTGCTTGCCCAGGAATGGGCCCGGCAGATAATTGCTGATGAGGGTGTTCCCGTTGCGAAGGCGTTGGCATCCGGCCGGCAGTCGCAACGGATTCCCCGGGATGTTATTTCCGTCGATTTGCCACACCACCTTTAGTTTCTTGTCGAGCTCGACGACCCTCTTGGTGGGGCCGAGTGTGACCAGGAGGTGTTGGTTGGGAAGCCGGATGGCCGCATGTGGGTAGCCGTCCACGGGGATCTCACGAAGCAGGATGCCCGCGGGCGAGAGTTCGAGGATCTTTTGCTCATCCATCAAGCACACCCAGTAATGTCCATCGGCGGTTTGGCGAGTGCCGCGGAACTGGTGTCCCATGTTTTTTGCTTTGGAGGCTATCGGAATCTCCTTCGCGATCTGCCCCGTTCTTCCGACCTCAACAATTCGGCTCATGCCACATTCGGCCACCAGAACATTTCCGTTTTTGAGTGGCTGACACGAATGACACTGGGCTTGAGCGGGAGCTCGATATTCCCAAGCGATTTCGTGCTGAGCAGTGATTTCCATTGCCCCGTGGCGGTAACACACGAGTGCATTGCCATTGGGTCGCATCCAACAATCTTGCGGGGTCTGAATTCCGTGCTCCCATTCCACCCTGCCGTCGTCAGCGACGATGGCGATCTTGTTGCCCTCGTAATCACAGCACAAAATGCGGTGACGGACCGGTGGCTTTGGGGTTGCGCCAAGAATTGGCAACGTTTGGAGGGCAACGGCGGTGGTGGCGGCTTGGCGTAAAAAGGCACGCCGCGTGAGCGTTGAACGAGAGTTCGCGGTCGGATTCATCATTGGAATGACCCAGCTTCTAGCAGCATACGGCGGACCTTTGCGAGAGTGATTTTCAAATGGCCTCGAGTTCTCGAGTTCGGGCGTATCTCCGAGTTGCCGACATTTAGAGATAGGTCGTGCCGGAAATTCCCCAAAAGCTGTGGAGGGCCACCGCGATCCAAAGGCGCCGTCCTTTTTTGGAGTGTGGCAGCCCTCTGCCGCTTTTCCCCCGGCATCCCAAGCGGCACCGCAACTTGAAGATGCGTCCCCTGGGTCAAGGATTCTGCTTCTTCATCGCTTCGGCGTAATTCACGCCGTCGAGGAACATCTCGCGGATGATTCCTTTACCCGAGGAGGGGATCGCCACGTCCACCGTCAGTTTGCCGCTGGGATTTCCGGTGCCTTCGCGGACGTAGAAGCGTTCGAGCCCGTACTCCACGTTCAGGCCGGCGGGGTCTCCCTGGAGCAATGGCCGGGCACTGGTCGAGGTCCCGCGCAGAACGGGATGGTCGGCTTCCGCGGCAAGTGGGCTGAACGAGGCTTCGACAGCTCGGTGGAACTCACCGTCTCGTTTCAGCTTCACATAGACCGGTGTGCCATGGGGCACTGTGTTGGTCAGACCTCCCTTGAATAGAGTCTCGTTTAAGGTGCTGATGTCGTAGTTCAGGATAAGGAAGTCTCCGCGCAATAGGTCGCGCGGGTCCACCAGGCGGGTTTCGAGGCGCACGACGGTGCCTCGACTGAGCTTGGCTTCCTGCACGGCGACCGTCGCAATGACCCACAAGGTCTGTAGGCCGACCATTAGGCAAAGAAGTTTGGTTTTCATGGGTTAATCAGCAGAGAAGTGCGTTAAGGGTTCGGCCATGCGTTTCATCAGGGAACGGCGTTTACGTTCCAAATAGACGGCGAGGCCGATAAGGACGAGGCCAGTGACGACGAACATGATGCCCGTCGTTTGCTGGGAACCGAAGAGTTGGAAGTAAGAAACAATCAGATGCAGGCCTATGAAGACGATCGCAAGGTTGACCAGCCATTTGCTGCGGCGAACTAGGCCGACCTGAATTTGGAGCAGGCAGAAGAGGAAGAGCGCAGGGACTGCGATCCAGTGCGGGCCGACAAGATGATGGGTTTCCCAACCGCCGTAGCTTCCTTTAACCGTCAACCCCAGCCAGACAAGGCCGAGCAGTCCGATTTGGGCACCGACCCAGACCCAACGCCACTGCCGGTCAGGGACGAGGTCGACGCGCCGGACGGCCAGCAGCCACAACGCGATGGTGACCACAGTCAGACAACCGACGATGGCCCACGCGGCCGGCGCGACCCGATCCGAGCCGTAGAAGAGGCCCAGCGTCAGCGGAAACGATGCGATGTGCGTGGCGAGCAGGCCGAACTTCTCCGTGGGCGGACCGAATTCGGGGAACTTCGAAAGTCCGAGAAGCGGGCCCAGCGCGGCGAATAGGATTCCCAGTAGCGCATAGATCGTAAATTGCCGGCCTTCTCCAGCGAAGTATAGCAGACTGTCTCGCTGGTTCAGTTCGAGGCCGAGCCAAATGCCGAAGACGGTCAGCGCCAGGATGTGCTGGGTTTTGGAGCGAAGAATCCAAGCCAGCGGCGCTACGCCCGCGAGCCAGAGCAAGACGGCGTTCGGTGGGCGAGAGGACAAGTTGTAGATCTGGCCAACAAGCGCAATATTGGCGAGGAACATGCCAGAACCGATCAGGTGCAGCACCTCGGCTATCACTGGGTGGCGCCCGGAGCGGTCCAGCATCCAGCCAGCGGCATGGCTGCCGAGCAGAAGGGACAGCCCGACACCGAGCTTGAGCAGCCGCGGGATGTCGTTCCAGTTCGACGCGATCAGCAGGATGATTCCGGCAGTGACGAGGATGGCGCCGAGGACGCCGACAATGGTCAGGAACCGGTTGCCTTCCCTGTCGAGCTTGAAGTGTTCCACGATGGCGCGTTCCTGGACCTCGTTGATGAAGCCTGCTTCGCGAATCTTCCGAATGTCAGTGGCTCGCATGGGCAGTAATCTAGTCGAGATGTCGACGTAAGTGTTAATTGATTATCATGGTGGCGACATCAGTTTTATTGTGCGTTGGCTTCAACGCATCCGAATACCTGGAGATGAGGTCGGAGCGAAGTCAAGGACGACCGATCTCTCCATCTCCGACAATTCGGAGATGCGCACGAGCCGCCTTCAGCTTCAAGTTCCAGATTGCAGCCCCCTCCGTGGTTGACCACCCTGTCGGCCATGCCCGTTGATTTGGACACCTTTGAAGATTTTGAACCCCCGCTTTTTGTTGCTTTAAAGCGTCCGAACGATCGTGAAGTCGCGGTGGGAGTCCCTGGTGTCGATGCACTCGTGCAGATTCAGTTCGATGAGACGGGCGCCTACCTCAGCGTTATAAACCGGCAGGGACGACCCATAGACGTCGACTATCGGTCGACGCATGGTGCCCTGCGGGATCTGCTTAAGTCCATAGGGTTGATTCACCGTCGCCAGCGGGAGTTGGTTGGCTGGGATGGCGGAACGGAGCGAATCTATCTGCACCAGCACGAGCATTTGCTCTGGCCTCTTGGGAACTGTGAAGTCGTGGTAGACTCGGAGCTTCGACCGATCACGTTCGAGACCCGGCCGGTTGGGATGGTACTCGACTTGGTTGTCGACCGAAGCAGAGAGCCCGCTTGGATCACCGGTCAGTTGTCACTGGTTGGAGAAGGTGAGGCTTTGGCGGAGGCCGACCAGGTACGTTTCCTCAATGAGACACGTGTGCTCGTGGGACAAAGAGTCTACATGACACAACCCTTGGGAGAAAATTTCTCACGCCTGACGCTGTTCAATAGCAGGTTCCCCGAGCCGATGCTGGATCGGTGTCTGGCACTGCTTTTCTCCCACTTCACGGGCGTGACTGTCCGATATCAGGACTACTCAGTGACCACGGGCGACCCATTACCAGCTAGGACGGCCATGCTCTTCGAGCAAGTCGACCAGGCCGAAAGCTTGCATTTCATTTTGATGCACATGTTGCCGGGGTATCCGGTGGAGTTTACGCGTCATTACGAGATCACTCGCGTTGCGGTGATCAACGACACGGAGCATTCTATAATGATTCGTGAGATCACCTATGCCTCATTGGAGGACGAGCACATCCGGGTGAACCGTGCGTTGGCCCAGTGCCAAAAGGAGCTCGGCAAGGGGAACGGTGTTACTACCTCAATGAGGTCTAGTCTGAACGTATGGCTTGTATAGCTTGCAGGATTCAGTTTAGACGACTCATAAAAACCCACTCGTACACCGGATTGATCGACACTTCGGAAACTCGCCATTCGACCAC
>SXSK01000049.1 GCA_005793375.1 Verrucomicrobiales bacterium
ATGCTGGCACTGGCGTTTTTGATTCTGATTGGCACCATGCTCATCGCCGAAGGGTTTCATCAGCACGTCAACAAAGGATACATCTACTTCGCCATGGCATTTGCCGTCGGCGTTGAATTCTTGAACATCCGCACAACTCGAAAAGTCCGGAAGGTTGAGCTGCATCAACCCTATCGTTGAGGGGCGTTGAGTCGGATTCGACGACTGCTTGCATTTTCGCTGCCTTTTCGAATGCTAAGCAAATCCTATGTCCATCCACTCTCTCACAGGCGCCCACGTCGCCGGGAGCCTGTTTCTAGCAGGGCTCCTGACGGCGGGTTGCACATCGACGCACCACGACCACGACCACGCGGGTCATGCTGGTCACACGGGGCGCTACACCACCACGCCGCCGCCGCCGCCGCTGCCACCGCAGCAAGACGCCCTCGCGCCCGAGGGCTACGAGGACACCCCTGTGATCCGCGGTCAAAAATGGAAAGTGCATGATAAAACGCGCCCGGTCCCTGCGGTAGTAGCCTCGGGGGCAACTTTCAGCCATGGGGCGCCGCCGCCAAGTGACGCCAAGGTCTTGCTCGGGGGCACCGACCTCAATTCTTGGCAGCTGGACAACGGCAAGCCGGCTCCCTGGAAGTTGATCGATGGTTTTATGGAAGTAGAACCGAAGTCCGGCAGCATCCGTACGCGTGAGGAATTCGGCGACTGCCAATTGCACCTGGAATTTGCTACGCCGATCCTGGTGGAAGGCAAAAGCCAGGGACGTGGCAACAGCGGGATCTATTTCCATGGCAAGTTCGAAACTCAGATTCTCGATAGTTACCAAAATCGTTCCTACGCGGACGGCCAAGTCGGAGCGCTGTACGGTCAATGGCCGCCGCTCGCGAACCCGGTCAAAGGTCCGGGCCAATGGAATTCGTATGACATTGTCTTCGAGGCTCCGCGCTTCGATGCTTCTGGGACCCTGACCAGGCCGGCGTATTTGACGGTATTCCTAAACGGTGTGGTGCTCCACAATCGCAAGGAATTGAACGGGCCCACCAACCACCGAGCCACAGATGTCTACAAGGCCTATTCCGGCCGCGGCCCCATCAGCCTGCAGGACCACGGGAACCGAACACGTTTCCGCAATATCTGGATTCGCAGAATTGGCGAGTATAACTGAAACGAACGGTTTGGGGCAAACCGCCAAACTGCCTCTGTCGCGGCCGGACGAGACATCATCAAGATGTCACTTGTCCGGCCGTTTCATTTGTCCGGCGGATTCAGGGGAATTTTTGACGGGTTCGAGCGACAAGAGGAGTTGTTTGATTTCGCTCAACCTGGCGCGCGCTTCCTTTTTAGTGAGGCGTGGGAATTGTCCTCCGACCGTGATGAGGTCGCCGCGACGCGTGAGTTTGATCTTGCCATCGATGACTTCAATGCTGCTGACACCGCGCTCGGCAGCGATCCATCGTAATTCTCCCACTGCAAGCAGGAATTCCACGGGGCGTGGCACTGGCCCGAAGCGATCCCGCAATTCCTCATGGAACTTCTGGATGTCATCCCGATCTGAAATCAGTCCGAGCTTGCGATACACATCGACGCGCTGTTCGGGCTCGCGCACGTAATCCAAAGGTAGGTACGCGGGAGCCCTGGTAGTCGGATCGGGATTTCGTGACACCTCCTCGCGGATGCTTGTGGAAGAATCGTCGTCCCAATCGGAATAAGAATAGGTTTCGCGTGGCACCTGGACATTCAGTTTGAGGCGCTTGGGCAAATTGGATCCACCGGCTGGATCCGGCCCAAATATCGAGGTTTCCCCCACCTCGAGTTCCTGACCCGGGTGCATGGCGAGGAAATCAAATTGAGTGCGCACTTCCAGGCGTGTTTTCGGCGTCTCTCCTTTGAGTGTCGAGATGCTCCGGGCGAGCAATTGGCAATACAAGTCGAATCCGACGGCGGTGATATGCCCGCTTTGTTCCGCGCCCAGCAGGTTGCCAGCGCCCCGGATCTCCAAGTCGCGCATGGCGATTTTGAAGCCGCTTCCCAGGGCGCTGTATTGTTTGATGGCGCTCATTCGTTTGCGTGCCTCGGTCAACAGTTGGGCGTGGCGTGGCAACAGCAGATAACAATAGGCCTGATGCTTGTAACGTCCCACGCGGCCGCGAAGCTGATATAAATCGCTCAACCCAAAACGATCGGCACGGTCGATAATGATGGTGTTCGCATTGGGAATATCGAGGCCACTTTCGATGATGGTGGTACTGACCAATACGTCCGCGTCGCCATTCACGAACGTGGTCATGGCTTTCTCGAGTTGATGATCGTCCATCTGGCCATGGCCGATGACAACGCGGGCGTCCGGAACCAGAGCTTGGATGCGGAGCGCGACGGCTTCGATGGTGGAGACACGGTTGTGAAGAAAGTAGGTCTGACCGCCGCGATTGATTTCGCGGACGATAGCGTCGCGAATCACGCGTTCATCGTAATTGGTCACGATGGTTTCCACGGGCAGCCGATCCTGAGGAGGGGTTTCCAGTGTGCTGAGATCGCGAGCGCCAGTGAGCGCGAGATACAAGGTGCGCGGAATGGGCGTGGCACTCAGGGTCAGGACATCCACGGTTTGACGAAGGAGTTTGAAGGTTTCCTTGTGTTTGACGCCAAACTTCTGTTCCTCATCGACCACCACCAACCCGAGATCCTTGAAAACCGTGTCGGCCTGTACAATGCGGTGGGTGCCAATGACAATGTCCACGGCGCCCGAGGCGGCGGCTTCCAGCACGGCGCGCTGTTGCTTGGGCGTGCGAAATCGCGACAACAGTTCGATGCGCACTGGGTAATCCGCCATGCGCTCGCGGAAATTGTTGTAGTGTTGCTGCGCCAACACGGTGGTGGGGACGAGAATGGCGACTTGCTTGCCACCCATCACGGCTTTGAACGCCGCGCGAATCGCCACCTCAGTCTTCCCGAAACCGACATCGCCACAGAGCAGTCGATCCATGGGCTTGGCCGATTCCATATCCTGCTTGGCGGCAGCGATCGCTTTCAACTGATCCGGGGTTTCCTCATAAAGAAAGGAGCTTTCAAACTCCCGTTGCCAGCTGGAATCCGTCTTGAAGGGATGCCCCAATTGGGTGGCGCGCACGGCTTGCACCTTCAGCAGTTCAGCGGCGAGATCTCTCACCGCATGCTCGGCCTGCTCCTTGGACTTGGCCCAACGAGCGCCCCCAATCGTGCTGAGTTGAGGACGCGCCTTGCCGGCGCCGACATATTTGCTGACGAGGTGGGCTTCACTGACTGGCACATACAACTTCGGTGGCTCCGAGTCTGCATCACGCGGTGCGAACTCGATCACGAGACATTCCTGCCCTAGATCCTGGCTGCGATTCGAGCCGGGCTTGTTGCGCGTTGCAGCGAGGGTCTTGAGCCCGCGGTAAATGCCGATCCCATTCTGAAGGTGAACCACGAAATCCCCCTCCTCGAAGTCGGTGAAATCGATCTCAAAGGCACTTCGATAAACTTGGGCGTGGGCCGACTTCAAACGGCGAGGTCTCGCTACCTTGTAGCGTCCGAAAATCTCGGCATCGGTGACGACCACCACGCGTGCTTGATCCGAAAGGAATCCGCGGCTCAGCCCGCCCACTTGCAGCGTCGGCAGCTGTATGCTTTGGGGATCATTTGCTCCGCTATCAAACCCTTGTTCCGCCCAGATTTCACCAAATCGTTCTCGCTCGCCGTCGTTGTTACAAAAAACCACCACCAAATAGTCCTGCCGCAGCCATCGATGCAGTTGCGCGAAGAATTGACGGCGCTGCGCCTCAGCGACCTGGGGTTCCGGTAGCGTGTTGGTGATCGGCCGATAGGCTTCCAGGCTGCGCAAGACCAATACGGCATCGACGCTGCGTGTCGATTTGGTCCGCGACTTAGCCTGCCGCCTTTCGTGACCATCCGGCACAGGCAAGGGCCTAGGAACGGGTGGAAGGATTTCCGAAAGCGGCGATAGATCCACGATCCTCCCGTCAGAATCTGCTGCCTCTTCTGTGAGCTCAACGCAGGTGAACCCCCGCCGCTTCAAATCGCCAAGCGTGGCGTCCCACGTCCCGATGAACGGGTCACCCGCTGGCACTTGCTGCTGATAGCGCACTGCATGGCTGAGCAACGATTGCGGATCGCATAAGATCACAATGGCATCGGCTGGAAGATGGTCGAGGATACTGCCCAAAGGCACGTCTGGTGTCTTTGTGGTCTCCGCCCCAGGCCCCGTTTCGGCTATGGCCACCGTGAGTGCCAGCGGAGACTTTCTCAGGAGCCCTAATTCACCGGCTGGCGGTAGGATCACTGTTTCAACCGTTTCACGGCTCAACTGGTTGTGCGGATCGAATTCGCGGATCGATTCGATCTCATCGCCAAAGAATTCCAATCGCACCGGCCAGGGCGAACTCAAGGGCCAAACATCCACGATGCCTCCGCGCCACGAGAGTTCTCCTTTGCTGGTGACCTGGGATTCAGGCTCGTACCCTTGTTCCTCAAGCCATTCGATCAAATCCAACGGATTGATCGTCTGGCCACGGTTCAATCGGCGAGTCCGCTGTTGTATAGCGTCGGCCGGAAATGTTCTCTGGAGAAGCGCCAGGGCGGAGGTCACCAGGTACTGGGGACGCACGGTCGCTCCGTGGGTGTGGGTGTCGGCACCAGACAAGGCAACGAGCGTTTCCAGCCGTTCGCTGATGACGTCCGAATGCGGCAGCTTCTTTTCGTGCGGCAATACTTCCCAACCCGGATAAAACAGAGGCAGCCTAGCTTCGGGATGTTCCAATCGTGCCCAAGTCGTGAGGTCAGCGTGAATGGATTCCTGTGACTTCAGATCCGAAGCGACGATCATGACCAAGCGTCCAGGGTCGAACGAACCGACTAAGGCGGAGAAGAAGGCGTGGGCCGCGCTCGTGACGCTCCCCAGAGACAAAGTGCCACCCAATTCCAAGCGCCGTCGCAACGCCTGCGCGGCGGCGGTTTTCTGGACACTGGCGAGGACTCCGGGTCTCGCTGGACTGGTGGAAGGGCCCGTCAAGCATGGGCAACTTGGGCACCCGAACCCGGGGAGTCAATGCCGTGAATCCAACCGGTGGTTCATGCCTTTCACTTTCGCGAGGGCAACGGGGCCATCAGGCCGGTGACTTCCTGAGGAGCAACAAGCCGATCCCCGTCAGCAAGCCATTTAGAATCAATACCTCGAATCCGACCTGATACCCGGAAAACCAGGCGCGTGAATTCGATTCGATCCAGAAGCTGATCATTGGTGCCAACACACACACCACTGGCACCCAGCGATCATCCACTGAGATACGGCTGAACATGCCCAGCCCATACAACCCCAACAGCGGACCGTAGGTGTAGCCCGCGTACTTTAATACCGTCGATAGCACACTGTCCTGATTGACTGCCCGAAAAATGAGCATCACCGCCAGCAGGAGCGCTGCAAACGACAGATGAGTTCGATGCCGGAGCTGGGTCCGGCGATGCTCTCCCAAGTCCGTTCGCGTGTCGAGTTGGAGGAAATCCATGCAGAAGGAGGTTGTGAGAGTGGTTAAGACGGAATCGGCGCTGTTGAAGGTGGCGGCTGTCAATCCCAGCACGAAAACCAATGCGGCAAATCCACCCAGATGTTCCAAAGCCAACATTGGAAACAGTCGGTCGGTACGGGCCGGTATCGCGATCCCTTTGGCCGACGCGTACTCGAACAACAACGTGCCAAGCGCCAAGAAGAAGAGGTTGACCAATACCAATATGGGAATGAACGCGTAGAGGTTCTTCTTGGCTTCTGGCAAGGATCGGCAACTCAAGTTCTTCTGCATCGAGTTCTGATCCAGTCCCGTCATGACAATCGCAATAAACGCCCCACTGAGGAATTGCTTCCAGAAGTAATTGGGCGCACGCCAGTCCCAAACAAACACGGTGGACGACGGGCTATTGGCGACTGTCTGGAATACGCCGGATAGATCCAATCGCAACGCGGAGGCAATTGCGAGGATCGACAACAGCACGCCCAACAGCAAAAACGTCGACTGAAAGAGGTCGGTCCAAACGAGGGTCTTAATGCCGCCTCGGTAGGTGTAAATTAGCATGAGCAACAGCACGAACGCGGCGGTCGCGGCGAAGGGGATATGGAATCGATCAAACACGAAGGTCTGGAAGACATCGACCGCCAGGAACAATCGGGCGGCGGCGCCTAGTGTTCTGGAGAGGACGAAAAAGAGCGCGCCGGTGCGTTGGGTCACCCTGCCAAATCGTTGTCCGAGGTAGGAGTAAATGCTGGTGAGATTAAGTCGGTAATAGAGTGGCAACAGCACCTCGGCGATCACGACATAACCCACGACGTAGCCCAGCACGACCTGAAGGTATGCAAAACGCTTGATCCCGACTTCACCCGGGACGGACATGAACGTGACCCCACTCAGCGAATCGCCAATCAGTCCGAAGGCGAGCAACCACCACGGTGAATTTCGGTTTCCAAGAAAATAGCCAGCGGCATCGGCCTTTCGCCCCGTTACCCAGGCGATCCCGAGCAGGAATGCAAAATAGGCGGCGGCACAAACGACGATCAGTGCAGGCGACATCGGGACTAGTGAGGACCAAACTGGATCCGGTGCCAAGGATTGCGGCTTTGTTAGAAATTTCTTAAGATAATTGCATCCACGGGGTTGCTGTAAGCGTTCTTGTCTTGGACTGAATCATGGAAATTGGTAATACCGCCCGCCCGTGGATGGGATGGCTTCGCTGGCTCCTGAGCTTGCGAAAGCCGATCCCTGTTCCGGCACAACGAGTTATGGCAGGGGCGGCCGCCAGTCTGGGTGAACTTGACGACGAAGCTCTGTTCGCGCGAATTGCGAGCGGGGACGCCGCTGCGTTTGCGGAGTTCTACGATCGGCATGCCACGCTTTGGTTTTCCATTGCTCGCCAGATTCTCGTGGATGAAGCCGAGGCCGAGGATGTCCTTCAAGAGGCCTGTGTGCTGATTTGGGAACGGGCACCTAGCTACAATCGGGCTCTGGGAAAGCCGTTGGGGTGGGCGTTGACCGTCGTGAGGAACAAGGCGATCGACCGGTTTCGAGTCGGCCAACGCAAAGCGGCGGTTTTCACGTCCATGCCGGAGCAGCCAAAGGACACTCTCGAAACGAGTGGTGTCAGCGAGGTCTCGGCATTTGGCTTGGAAGACGCTGGTTTGGTGCGTCGAGCCTTGGCCACGCTGGCGCGGGACCAGCGGCATGTGATTGAATTGGCGTTCTTTGGCGGAATGACACAAAGTGAAATTGCCGAGCGATTGGGGCAACCGCTCGGAACCATTAAAGCGCGCATCCGGCGGGGAATGCTCCATATGCGTGACGCGCTCGAGGGCGCCTTATGAATTGCGACGAACGACAACAGGAAGCGGCCATGTACGCCTTGGGCGCGCTGACCCCAGCTCAAGCGGCAGCGCTGGAACAGCGCCTCCAGCACGACCCTGGACTCCAGGCCGAAATCGCGAGGTTTCGAGCGGTGGCAACGGCGTTTGCTGCATCAGTCGTTCCTCGGCGTGGGCCATCACCCGAAGTGCGCGGTCGTGTCCTGGAACGTATTCGCCGCACACCCCAGGCGGAACGCCCGGCACTTTCGCCAAACCGAGAGCGGCCGTCCACCGCGCCAGACATACACGGCCCGCCACCCGCCGGGTTCTCATTGGTTACAGGGGATGACGGCTGGATGAAGACGCAGGTCTCGGGCCTGGAATTTCGAGTGCTATCGATCAATCACAAGGAAGGGTACCGCGTCATGCTAGGACGGCTGGCGCCGGGCACCCGGCTGCCGCATCATGTCCACCGCCGAGGGGCCGAAGGGTTGTTTGTGGTTTCTGGTGACCTTTATACTTCAGGACGTCTGCTCCAGGCGGGCGATTACGTGCATGCCGAGGCAGGGACCGATCACCCTGAGGTTTATTCTCCGAACGGATGCATCGCTCTGTTGGTGGAACCTGTTGAAGGACCAGAAGTCGTTCTATCGGCGGAGCCAGGCGTTCCCTGAGTTGGAGCAAGGCGACCCTAGGCGTGACCATTCCAGGTTTGCGCTGCCTTTTTACTTCTCGGCATCCGTTCATCCGGCTTTGCTAACACGCCGATGAAGCCGGATCCCGATTCGATCGAGCAATTGCGCGAAGCGTTGAGGCTGTCCCCACAGAACGTTCCGCTCCGCCAAGCGCTTGCCGACGCCCTGCTCAACCAGGGGCGGCCTGCCGAAGCCGAAACAGAGTACCGAAGTGCTCTGGCGCTCGAAGCTGAGAACGTTTCCTTGAAACTGGGACTCGCCCGCGCCTTCCAGCAACAGGGTAAACGCAGCCATGCCCTGGTCGTCGTCGAAGATCTTGTCCAATCCGCCAAACCGCCGCCACGCGCCTTTATCCTCCATGCGCGTCTCCTGGCCGGGCAAGGCGAAATCGAACAGGCCATTGAGCAGTATCGCAAAGGCGTCGAAGGCGATCCCAATGTCGCCGACACCGAATTTGCCGATCGCTTGGGCATCGACGCCAACCCGGATGAAGAAGTTCAGGATGGGCGTATTGCCGCCACTTGGGAACCTGAGCCGCCGTCGATCCATACCGAACTCGAACGTCCCAAGACCAATTTCGCGGAAGTCGGTGGCATGGACGCGCTCAAGGAGGAGATTCGTCTCAAAATAATCTATCCGCTCACCCACGCCGAGATGTATCGGGCGTACGGGAAATCCATCGGTGGGGGGATCCTCATGTATGGACCCCCGGGGTGTGGCAAAACCCATCTTGCACGCGCGACAGCGGGTGAAATCAAGGCGGGCTTCATCAGTGTTGGGATCAATGACGTCCTGGAGATGTGGATCGGCAACAGCGAACGAAATCTCCATGAACTGTTTGAGCAGGCGCGTCGCAATAAGTCATGCGTTCTTTTCTTCGACGAAGTTGACGCCCTTGGGGCCAGCCGCAGCGATATGAAAACCAGTGCTGGCCGCCATTTGATCAACCAATTCCTCAGCGAACTGGACGGGGTCAAGGCCGACAACGATGGCGTCTTGGTGCTCGGGGCCACCAACGCGCCATGGCATCTGGACGCCGCGTTTCGACGCCCTGGACGGTTTGATCGAATTCTGTTCGTCCCACCGCCGGACATTTCGGCGCGGGCCGCCATCCTGCGCATCCTGACCAAAGGCAAGCCGGTGGAAGATATCGATTACGAACAGGTTGCGAAAAAGCTCGATGGATTTTCTGGCGCAGACCTCGAGGCAGTCGTTGACGTGACCATTGAAAACAAACTCCGCGAGGCCATCAAGGCTGGCTTGCCCACTCCGATCAAGACGCGGGATATGGTGCACGCCGCCAGTGGACTCAAACCGACGACGCGTGAATGGTTCGCCACGGCGCGCAATTACGCGCTTTATTCCAACCAGGGAGGCGTCTACGACGACATCTTGAAGTACCTGAAACTGTAACGGCTACTGTGAATCCCAACCTGCAGCGTGCCACAGTCCTGATCGAACAGGAACGATGGGAACTGGCTGAGGAACAACTCCGCCTTTCCCTGGCCGATGACCCAGATGTTCCTTACTCGCATGCGTTGCTCGCACTTTGCCTCATCGCTCGCGGACAACTCGATGCTGCGGAGGCCGAGGCCCGTCAAGCAGTTCATCTCGCTCCAGATTTCGCTTTTGCTCACTACGCGCATTCAAGGATCCTAAATGCGCGCAATCGGGATCAGGAGGCTCTTCACGCGATCCAGCAGGCCATTCAGTGTGATCCGAATGACGCCGATTATCATTCGATGCTGGCGGCTATTCATTTCGACGGCCGTCGATGGTTGGAAGCACTTGCCGCGACCGAGAATGGCCTTCAATTCGATCCGGAACATACCGCGTGCAATAATTTGCGGGCAATGGCCTTGGTGAAGCTCGGTCGCCGTGAAGAGGCAGGAGCTACCATTGAAGCCACCCTCAGTCGAAATCCCGACAATTCGGTCACTCACGCCAATCGCGGATGGACGCTCCTTGAATCCGGCGACCGCGCCAAGGCACTGGAGCATTTCAAAGAGTCGTTGCGATTGGATCCGACCAACGAATGGGCTCGAGCCGGTATTGTTGAATCCCTCAAAGCCAGCAACCCCATTTACGCGGTCATGCTGCGTTACATGTTCTGGATGTCCCGCCTCAACAGCGGTGTCCAATGGGGCGTGATTCTCGGTGGTTATCTCGGAAGTCGATTGCTCAGCAGCTTGTCAAGCTCGAGCCCTGAATTGGCACCTTGGATCCTGCCATTGCAGATCCTCTACATCACGTTTGCCGTCCTCACATGGCTGGCGGATCCCCTTTGCAATCTGATCCTTCGCCTGAATCGCTACGGACGTCTTGCCTTGTCGGAGGAGCAACTCACCTCATCCAATTGGGTCGGTGGCTGCCTTTTGATGAGTGTACTCGGGCTCGGAGTTTGGGCTGTCAGTGGCTTCAAATTCGAGTTTCTCCTCGGCCCTGTCGTCTTTTTCGCCCTCGCTTTGCCCGTCGCCAGTGTTTGGAAATGTCAGCCAGGCTGGCCGCGCACGGTCATGGCCGTGTTCGCGGCAGCCATGGTAGCCACAGGAGCTGGTGCCATTCTCGCCATTCTCGCCGACGCCGAAAAACCAGCCGTCACCCTGGTCAGTTGCTTTGGCATCGGATTCATGGCATGCCCCTGGCTCACCAATGGCCTCATGATTGTCCGACCCAAACTCTGACCCAGTAGAAATCGACTCACGCTTGGTTCCTCCAGGGCAGTTTCAAGATTTCGACTTTAAGGAGGCAGGTGAAACAAAAGGCGGTATAAAACTGGACAAAAGGCGCTGACTTTATTTAACTGCCGGCATGTCCGAGCCTATTACGCTACCCGAGCACGAGCAACAAACGGC
>SXSK01000050.1 GCA_005793375.1 Verrucomicrobiales bacterium
CAAGAAGCCATGCGCTTACTTTCAAGCGTGGCCATTGTGAAAAATCAGCCGAGTTCTCAATATCCCGCCTGCCTATTGTTCTTCCGCGGGTCCATCCTTCAACCAATCCGGCCAAACCACTTTTCTTGAAACTGCCCTGATCGAGTGTGAACGGGCAAAAAAGCCCGTTGACCCCCGTTTCTTCGCCTTTAACCTCCGCGCTCCGTTTGGATTTGAACCTTTAGATAAGAAAGCGAACTCGTATGGCAGTCAAAGTTGCAATCAATGGCTTCGGTCGGATTGGTCGTCTCGTGTACCGGGCTCTTAAAGAGCAGGGTCTCGTTGGCAAAGAAATCGACGTGGTGGCGGTTGGGGATATCGTCCCAGCCGACAATCTCGCGTACTTGGTCAAATACGACTCCACCCAAGGTCGGTTCCCTGGTGAAGTCAGTTCTCGCAAGTCGTCCCCAGACAAGGCGGAAGACGACGTGTTGGTCGTCGATGGTGCGGAGATTCGCGTCGTGAGTGCCAAGTCCCCCAAAGACCTTCCTTGGAAAGCCATGGGCGTGGACATCGTCATTGAATCGACCGGCCTCTTCACCGACTGCTCCAAAGATCCCGCCATGGTCGACAAGTCCGCCTACGGCCACATCGTGGCGGGCGCTAAGAAGGTCATCATCTCCGCCCCGGCGAAGAATGAAGACATCACCCTCGTCATGGGAGTGAACCACGACAAGTACGATCCTTCGAACCACAGCCTGATTTCGAACGCGAGCTGCACGACGAACTGTCTGGCGCCCGTCGTCCACGTGTTGCTGAAGGAAGGTTTCGGGATTGATGAAGGTTTGATGACCACGGTGCATGCGTACACCGCGACCCAGAAGACGGTGGACGGTCCGAGCAAGAAGGATTGGAAGGGCGGTCGCAGCGCTGCGTTGAACATCATCCCCAGCACTACCGGCGCCGCCCGCGCCGTGGCCTTGGTTTGCCCCGAGGTGAAGGGCAAACTCACGGGTATGGCGTTTCGGGTTCCGACCCCGACCGTTTCCGTCGTCGACTTGACGGTCAAGACAGTCAAAGACACCAGTTACGCGGAGATCAGCGCGGCGATGAAGCGCGCTAGTGAAACCTATCTCAAGGGCATTCTCGAATACACCCAAGATGAAGTGGTCAGCACCGACTTTATCCATAGCCGTTCCTCGTCCATCTACGACCAAGGTTCAGGCATCGAACTCAACAAGCGGTTCTTCAAGCTGATCAGCTGGTACGACAACGAATGGGGTTACAGCAACCGCGTCGGCGATCTCGTAAAGTTGATCATTTCAAAAGGTCTGTAGATTTTGTCCGGGTACAGTGCCATGTGATAAGCACTGCCTGGGAACCTGCTTCTAAGCCAACGGCGCCCCGATTTGGGGCGCCGTTTTTTCAGGATGAGCTTTTTTAGGTAAACCGACCCACCGCAACCTCCAACCGCAAGTTGAGCCAAATCAATTGCGGGCTACTCGGTCTTCGACGCTAACTGTGAAGAACCAGAAACCATCACCAGCACCGCCTACATCGCGCCACGGCACGTGACAGGGGAAGGGTGTGTGGTTCGGCACGCTTAAGTCATGGCGCTGGTCGTGCGGACATCCCTTACCCAAAAACGCCCACCTTCAGGTCTCGCAGGGAATACAACGATTCCTCCACGCCGCGCATCCGCCGGGCGCCGCTCTTGCGCTTCACCCCAAATCGCTTTCGGTTGGCCTCAAACACCTCATTCACAAATTCGCAACTGCCGAACACCGCGCCATCACAGAAGTATCGCACCCGACACCGCACATACTCCGAGAGCGGTAATCGGCCCTTTGCTTCGATCACTGCCAGCACATCCTCCCGTTTGAGCGCTCCGCGCTCGGTCTGGCCGTCGATTCCCACCGATTCCCCTTCTTCCGTGCCTTCTCGGTACACATGCATCCGGTAAAGTTCCATCGAACGAGTTAGGGTTTCTTGTTGGCCGCGCAACAACGCTTGGACCACCCGCTGTAGGCCCAAACGCGCAATCTTCTTTCCCGCCATGGCTTCGCCGTAGCCGCTCCATCGATAATCCTTGGGATCTTTCACCAGCCCCGCCCGAACTGGATTCAAATCGATGTACGCCGCCATGGCGCTCAGGCCTCGGCCGAGGCCTTCCACCAGCACGCTCTTGAAGCGTTCTTCCCACAAGGTCCCCTTACGTCCCATTCGGCCGTTGTACCACTGGGTAAACCGTTGCTTCAGCAGCTTCATGAACGCGCTCAAGTCCCACATCCGTTCGTGAAAGGTCGCCAAGTAATCGGCCTCGGCCTTGGCGTCCTTGGCTGCGCGGTACAACTCAAAGCGCTGGCGGACGGCGCCGACATTCTGATGCCCCGACAACCGTTCCAATTTCTTGAGGATCAGCTCGGCGTCGGGGAGAACCTCGGGTGGTTTGGGCACCTCGACGAGAATGTGGAAGTGATTGGACATGAGGCAATAGGTGAGGATTTTCACTTCGCAGAAAGCCTCCACCTCGCGGAGTAATCGGGCGAAATGCTCCTTTTCGGCGGTGTCGAAGATGAACCGCCGATCCACCACGCGTGAAATACAATGATAATGCCCGAGCGGACTGTCCTCGGAGATCAACAAGCGCGCCTGTCGCATACGTTCACTTTTTCAGCCCAACGAAATCCACGCAATCCTTTTTTATTAAAGACCTGTCACTTATTGTTTCCTTACATGGGTTTAAAGCCCTGAACTTGCAATCATGGACAAGAAGTGTTATAACTTTAGTAACACTAGAATGGAGCATTTATGATTGCTGAACTGAAATTGAGAGCGTTGGGAAACTCGATTGGTGCCGTGATTCCGAAGGAAGCGCTTGCGCGCTTGAACGCGACCGAAGGAGATACCCTGTACCTCACGGAAACACCTGATGGAGGTTTCCGACTGACCGCCAGCGACCCCGAGTTCGCGGAGACGATGGCTATCGCCGAAGGCTTCATGAAGCGTTATCGAAACGCTCTTCGGGAGCTTGCAAAATGAAGGAGCCGCGTTGGCTCACAGAAGCGCAAGTTCTAGCGATCCATGAGCGGCTATTGGCGGAGCATGGTGGGTTGGCTGGGGTACGGGACAAAGGGCTACTCAAATCTGCATTGGACCGACCTCAGAATCTCTTTGCCTACGAGAAGCCGACTACCTTTGACATGGCGGCGGCTTACGCTCATGGCATCGCCAAGAACCATCCGTTTCTTGATGGGAACAAGCGAACGGCCCTGGCGTCAGCAGGCATTTTCCTGGAAAGGAATGGGTATCAACTAACGGCTAGCGAGGAAAAGGCTGTTGTAGCTACTCTGGAATTGGCTTCTGGACAAATGAACCAACAGTCCTTTTCGACTTGGCTAAAGCAGGAATCCAAGAAGCGCTGAAGCGAAACCTGACAAGTCAGACCCCTAAACCCCTATATGGAGAGCGGGAAAAACCGGGGGCTAACGTTGCCGTTCAAGCAGATCCGCTTTGTCAGATTCCGCTGCTTCTGCTGGATTTGCTCAAGATACTGGCTGGTCCAAAGGTGGGTGGTTTGGTTCCAGCCCCCGGTTTTTCCCGCTCTCCGATTCCATCGTCATTTTTTCAACCGATATGGATTTCGCAACACGTACTGGCAGAGCTGTTCGCGCTCGGCGCAGTTTTCCGGCGGGACCGCATGACCTGAGTGCATGTTAAATCCAGTATGCTTCCACGTCTCCATCGTTAGCAGTGGCTTGTACCTTTCGCTGATGGCAGGAAGGGCAGAACCAGCGGCTTTTGCAGGAAAAGGCCAGAAGGTATTCATGCTGACAGTGATCGTAGCGGATGCGAGCAAAGCCACGTTCAAGTGTGCCACAGTGGATAAACTTATCGAAGACATCCTCAATGACTGGACGAAGGGGGCCGTAGTGGCGTTCGTAGGATTCCGGGTAGTTGGCCACGAGGGTGTCGTGGTGGCGATGGACGCATTTCCGGAGCGGTGAATGTGAGGGCTAGGAAACCGATTGGTTCGTTCGATGTGAACTGTGGGTGTCTCTGGAGGATTCGGCGTTCAGTCTCTCGGCCCGCAAACTGCCAACGATTTTCCGCAGTTGAGGAGCCGGTGGGATTTGTCCAGAGGTCTGGTGGCTTCATGCGCAGTATATGGAGTTGTCGGAGAGGATGTCATCTCGCATTCGTTTTCCCGCAAAACGGTTCATCGGTCCGGTTCTATCGGCGCTTTGGCCAGCACCAGAGTTTCTGGTTGCCGCAGTCCAGGATGCTTTGGGTTTCGCTGAAAAAAGTACCGCCAACCAATCCTCGCGGCATGAACATGGAACGATGGGTTCGGTCGAGATTCCAGGCCGACAAGTCGGCCACTCCAACCACGGGTCTTGGAATCGTGAACACGCCGATCTGGGCTTCCTGAAATTGCGCGGTCATCAGCCGAGTTTTGCGGCCTTCGACACCCTGAATATGGCGATCCGAGGCGTGTGTTTTAATTCCCAGTTGTTGAACCACGCCATCATCCAGCAAGGTATGGCTGGCACCTGTATCGATCAGCAGCGGCACTCGGGTTCCATCAAAGGTGGCTGGAACTACCCACCCCAGGGTTTCTAGGTGATACAGTCGAATCGGCAAGAAACCGGCATTCGTCAGTGCCAAATCCAATCGAGACGCATTGGCGGCATCAATGGTTTTTTCCCGCAGGTACAGAATAGGGATTCGTTGGTACTCAATTATGGCGTGAAAACGCCGGAGAAAATCCGCCCCCAGAACCACCTCGGAATCGAAGGATTGGCGTCCATCCACCAGGCGCGTCAGCCAATCGCGCCGGTTGCCCGTGCGCCAGTCCACCGATTGAACGGGAACATGTTCCAGACGCCGACCGCCAATTTCGAGATGTCCGATCCGGACCCAGGTTGCGTTGGTTTGGCGAAATGCCGCACTGGGCAAGTCCAATCCAGGGTCGCGTCGATCCAGGGGTGGAAGTTTACCGGCGCGCGAAGCGTCCACCGCCAAGTACGTGAAGCCACTGTCGATTGTGCACTGAGTCTTACGTCCATTGAGGCGCGCAGGAATGACGAGATGGCCTTGCTCGGTCTTTTTGAGTGGGATGGCTTCGTACCCAAGTGAAACAAACAGTTCGCGCAGGGCAGGGGGTTCCGCGGCACGAACGTTGAGGAATCCCAGCACTCGAATCGCCAACGCCGCCGCGATCCAATATCCCATCCAAGGGCGCGGTTTTGAGTGCATCCTGAATTCAGGCTCGACAAGGTTTACCGCAACGCCCCTCGCCTTTGAAGAAAGGTGGCGAGATCCGGGTATCCGGATTCTCGGATTTCCGTTTCTTCAAAACCGCGGACGGTCAAAGGTGACTCCATGTAAGTGCGACCTTGTCTGGCTGTATTCAAGGGGATTCGGGAACCGGTGACAGATTGGTTCTTCGGAAATTGGTTGGTCGCAGCAATGCTCTTTTTGCTGCGGGTCGTGCCGGGGTCGCCTGAAGGCGGGACTCCATACTCAGTAAGTTGTCCTGTATGATGTGTTCGGAGTTCCGCCTCTTGGCGGTTCTGGTTCATGGGCGGAAATCTTGGCTTGGTCGAAAGGTGCGCTGCGGAGGTGGAGCTACTCGAGGTACAGCCTGCCCACAGTGCCAGGAACGCCCCCAGGACACAGGACCTGACCTTTTTAGCGCGAAAGAGTTCGATTGCATTCATACGCTTCTCCTGAACCATGACATATTCGCCCCATTTAGTCTTCCGTCGAAACAAAAACCCAACCAGAGCCAGAATCTGGTTGGGTTTTTGTGGTGGTCGATTGTGAGCCCAGACGAACGGGTCACGACGCGAAGATTTGATCCATCTCAGTAGATAGCTTTTTAAGGCCTTCAGGTGAACCGCCCCCCCCTTGTTCGGCAATGCCCCAACCACGGTAACCGATGTCGTCGAGCGCCTTCATGACCGCAGGCCAATTGTTGTCACCTTTGAGGAATTCAACGTCGAACCCTTTCCACTTACCTTCTTTGTCGGAACGGGCGCGGCTGTATTCCTTGATATGCAGGCGATGGATGCGCTTGCCGAGCACGCGGATCCATTGTTCGGGCCAGCCGTAGTGGATGATGTTGCCGATATCGAAGTGCCAACCGACGTACTGACTCTTGAAGCGATCCACGAATTGGGCGGCTTCAACCGGGCTCAGGAACAGGTTGTTCCAAACATTTTCGATGGCGATGGTGACCTTTAGTTCCTCGGCGAGAGAGACTGCCTTGTTGATTTCGGCGAAGGAACGTTCGATGGCGACATCGTAAGGAATCGCCTTGTCGCAAATGCCTGGTACCAGCAGGACCGATTCTGCACCCCAAGCTTTGGCGTCCCGTAAACTGTGCAATAGGGCCTCAAGCCCGTCTTTTCGAACGTTCTCGCTGGGACTGGACAATGGCTTGCTCCAGTGGTGCGTGCCGCAAACGCTGGCACAGACGAGCCCGGTAGCGTCGAGGGCCTGCCGGACTTCGTCGCGATCCATGTGGCTCATAGGTTCCACACCAGCGAATCCGGCGGCCTTGACGGCCTCGAATCGCTGCAACACGGAGCCTTTGATGCCGACGGTACCCAGCATGATGCCCTTCTGGATCTTGCGCGATCCGGATTGGGCGGACGATTGAATCGTGGAAGCACCCAAAGCGAGACCGGCGACGGCAGTGCCGGCATGTTCTAAGAACGATCGTCGGGAGAGAGGTTGGCTCATATCATAAAGGGTTCATACTAATGTGCGACGGTCTGGAGTATGGAATCCACTCGGCCGTTAGAGCAGCGGATGGCGTCCTGGGATAGCGATGGGGGCGATTGGCAGCTTCATGTCCCAGGTGAGGTTGTCGGGCACCAGTTTGTCATTGGAGGTGAGCATCTGTTCCCAGGTCACTTCCTTGCCGGTGTAAGCCGCAGCGCGCCCCATGATGCCCGCGAGGGTGCTGGTAGCCATACGATCACCGTCGTTGATGGTTTCGCCGGAACGGATGGCGCGGAACAGATGCTGGTGTTCAATGGTATACATGTCAGGAGCGTCCCCGGAATAGCGCCAGTTCTTCTCGCCGCGGACGGTGGGTTTGCTCCAACCACTGACCCCGTTGCCCTTGGTGCCATTCACGTAGTCGCTATTGTCGTTGTAACAACCGGGAATTTGGCGTTGGGCAACCACGCCGCGCGCCCCATTCTCCCACTCGTACACGATGGTCATGTGATCATAGATGTTGCCTTCATGATTGGGAATCATGCGGCCACCGGTGGCGGTGCATTTGACTGGAGGCTTGTCTCGGAACGTCCAGAGCGTCTTGTCGACGCTGTGAATGCATTGCTCGACGATGCCGTCCCCGGAGAGCCACACAAAGTTCATCCAGTTGCGCAATTGCCATTCCAAATCACTCATGTCGGCCGGGCGTTGATTGGCAGGTTGCATGGGTTTGACTGGGCCAGTCAGGTAGGTGCAATAGACGGATTTGACCTCGCCTAAGGCGCCGTCATGAATTTGATCGTAAAAAGCGCGGCGGGGCAGGTCATACCGCCAGCAGAAACCCGCTACCAGGCACAGTTTCTTTTCTTTCGAGATCCGGACCGATTCCATGACGTGGCGCAGACCGGGGGCATCGGTGGACATGGGCTTTTCGCAGAAGATATGTTTGCCCTGTTCCACGGCATAGCGGAGATGGACAGGACGAAATCCTGGAGGCGAGGCCAGCAGCACTACATCAACTCCGGAATCGATCACTTGTTTGTAAGCGTCCAGGCCGGTGAAGCGTTTTTCGTTGGGCACCTGAATGCGGTCCCCAAACTGTGCCTTCAAACCATCAATGGCCCGATTGGCGGCGTCTGGAAAGGCATCACCGACGGAGACCAGGACCGTGTTTGGGTCCGCTGTCAGGGCGTTTCCTGCGGCTCCAGTGCCGCGGCCACCGCATCCGACCAATCCGACGCGTAGTTTGTCGCTGTTGGCTGCCGCCAGACCGGTCTGGGTCAAAATCGCTGGCGCTGTGGCGGTTGCGATGAGTTTGGAGGTTTGTGATCGGGTCAACACGCCTCCGGCAGCAGCAGAGCCGGTAAGCAAGAATTGACGACGGGAAGCGAGTGTTCTCGAGATAGCAGGCATAAACAGGATTTGGACGTTGCTAGAGTTCCTCAATTCAATGGGATTGCGTCAAGCCGGGAGAATCGTTAGAGCCCGGGAGAATTTTTCTAATGGAACCGAGCCTGTCGGTGCTTGCGTTGGCCTCTAGCGAATTTTTTGGACGCGGAAAAGGAAAATGCCCGAGTTGAACGAGACGGCGAAAGGAATCGTATCGCTCTTGGCTGTCTTACGTTCCAGTGCCTGCCAGAGAGAGTCCAAAGTCGTCTTGCCCTGAAGCTCATAGACCTGACCAGCGACCGCACCGCTGATGAGCAATGTCCGTTCCCCTGGATTCGCCTCACTCGTCCAGGATAGTTGTGTGTTCACCTCCGGGGCGTTTGGTCTTCCCGGTGTCGGCCCGCTCGAAAGTGGGGTGAAGGCTCCGGTGCGATCGGGCAGGCGGCCTTCAGGTTGATCCAGTTGTTGATTCGCGTACGCGACGAAATCGATCACATTTCCCGAAGGATCTACCAAGCTCAGCGATCCGAATTCCTGAGGCAAGCGAATCGCTTCACCCTCGGCGTCGCGTCGAATAACTGTGTAACCGCCAGGCTCCACATAACCCAAAGTTGGCAGTCGATATTGAAACGGACTCGATGGGGATTCGGACAACGCCATGCCGTCCAACGGAACGGGCAGGGATTCTGAGTTGATCAATTCCACGAAATCGCCCGCGGTGTCGGGCGCGGCGGCGGCCAAGAATTCATTGAGTCGAAGGGCGTTTGGGGATCCGGTTGGCGCCGGTTCGTTCGGTTGACCAAAGGTCGGCTGGCATAATGTCCAGTGCGAGTCCGGACCGCGGCCGATGGATTTGCCGGCGAGCTGCGGACCAAACCGCACCGAATCCAACAGGATATTGTTCTGAGTGCTCCTGTGGAACAGGAACAAGCCTTCTCCGTCGGCGTTCAACCCGAACCCGGTGTGCAACCCGGTCGGTTGAGACCTCGAATCGGCAAAAAGCATGAGATACCCCCGAGGGGCGATGGTGGTTCCCTGCGGGAAAACAAATTTCCGAGGCATCTCGGGCGAATCGGTCAGACTCATGTCACCCAAGTCGACTGGAAGCCCGCCTGGATTGTAGAGTTCGATGAGATCGGAGAAGACGCCCTCGAACGCGACATGGCTGGGGTTGGAGGCCAGGATTTCGTTTAGAGTCACGGCCGAATAAGTGGTTGTCTCTTTCCATTGGGCCGAATCGCCCTCGAGCGTTTGCCAGCGTTGATTCAGTCCGTAACCGTAGAGTTTGAGCGTGTAATCGCCTGGGGGCAGTGCATTGAGTACCAGGGGTGTCTGAATCGATCGAGTAGCACTGAGCTCACTGTCATTCAGCGTGAAGCGGTAATGTGTGATGCCAGCCCCCACCACCGACAGTGCGTAGGAACGTTGATCCGAGATGGGTTGAGGGCGGTTGAGTAGGAACGGCGATTCTGGGACCAGTGCACCGGCGTCCAGTCCTGGCGACACCAACCGACGTGCCGGAGACTCGTGGTGCAAGTGCCCCTCCCCTTCGGCACTGACAACGCGCGGATCCAAGGCGAGCACATTGGTCCCAATGAAAGGCCCCGCTTGCGACAGGATGGAATGTTGGACCTCAACCTGGATCGTGCCGTTGGTAATCCAGTCAGGGTTCAAGTGGACCATGGGGGTCGCGTAGCCATCCCAGATGCAGCCAACGAAGCGCGCTGATTTGCCCAAGGCTGTTCCTGGGCGCAAGGGCTCACTAAAGGCCATCGAACCATGGTGACCGCGGAGAAATGTGTTGTGCCGAACATCCAGGGTCGCTCCCTCCTTAAACTCGAAATCGTAATCATTTTCGATGAAGATATTTCTTACGGCAATGATGTCGGAGGTTAGTCCTGGTGAGTAGAATCCGACCGCGATGGCTGAGGAGATACTGGTGCTTTGGTTGAAAGCATCTTTCTTGAAGTGCCGGAAGGTGTTGCCTGCGACGTACGCGTCGCAACCGTCGAGGTCGAGCCCGTCATCGCCGCCGCCGAGAAACTCATTGTCGATGATCTCGAGAATCGGTCCCGGCAGTTTCAGGAGACTCGCTTCGATGACATCGGCATATCCGACGGTTTTTCCGAATCGATTTCCCTCGAACCGCATTTGACCTTTCGGCAGTACGCCAAGGATTCCCACCGGTTCCCCGAACGTCACGTCTGGAAAGTCGCATCCATGGACAAGGAGCGAGCTATAGTAGGCCAGAAGCAGGTTGCCATTGGCCTGTTGAAACGTGAGTCCAACGAACGTGGCGGCTGAATTGGTCAAGAACAGCGGGGATTGGGCGGGCTGCACCAGATCCACTTGATTCAGTTGGTTTTCCTCAATGGTATTTTCGAAACGAATGCCTCCCCAAGTGGCATTGTAGATAGGCGCGACCCCCATAAAGATCCGTTGATCGGGTTTGCCCAATGCCAAAAGAAGCCCCTGAACAACGATTTTGGCGCCCTTGGTAAACGACACCGTCGTGCCAGGGTCAATTTGAAGCCTTCGCCCCTTTGGGATAACTAGGTCGCTCCACACGATCACGGGGTTTTGGGAGGCATGCCACACGGTGTCCACGGTCAATGTGCCGCCGGTATTGAGGCCGGCGGGGGTCTCACGCCAAACGCGGTGGGTTTGATGGACGACTCGGGTTCCGTCTGGAGCAACGCCCTCCAAGGAGAACCAGTTCATTCCTGGATTGAGAGGTAGATCTACGGACCAGCTTCCATCGATCCCGCGAACGGCCACGTCCTGGTTTTGGACGCGAAGGTGGCGAATCGAGCCTGGATTGGCGATGCCACCGAGGGTGTACCTCATCGAGTCGGAGGGTACCACCACCGCGCCATTCACTAGCGGCGCCGCGTTGGTGAGGCGAAACGTCGGAGGTGCCACCGAGTGCAAACGAGTCGGGCGCCCTCGGATGAACGCTTTCAGTCCCTCACGATGCACTTCCGGTATGTGCGGAGCCAGTAGTCGATCGATCACGTCCGATACGGACTCGGGCGACAGCACCGTAGTGGACAATCGACTCAGGGCTGCATGAAAACGCCCGCCGAAATCGGGGTCGCCAAGAAACCGTCCGATGGCGGGGATATTGGCCGCGACGTAGGGTCCCGAGACATCCCCGCCTTCGGTCCCTAGCACCGAATCAAAATCGTAGGGAATGAGTTGGAAGCGGCTGTCCCGAATGCCGTGGTACAAAAAATAATCGCCGGTGTTCCAAACACCCGACCGAAAACTGGGGTATGCCAAGGAGCTTTCGGTGTTTCCGATCAGAAAAGTACAAGCGAAGTACGCCGCCCATTCGTCGGCGTTCACCAACTTGGAGAGCGTGGAACGAAATTCGGAATCTGGTGTTTGGGCGAAAGCTCGAGTCAGACCGATGAGATCCGACCAATCTTCGTTGCCGCCGCGGTTGGTCTCCTTGGTGTAGTAGTAGAGTACGCTGTAGTTGGTGGCGGCATCGCCCAGATATTGCAAGTCGGCGAAACTGGAGGTGCTGTAGAGATTCCCATCGCCGTCGCCCGGAAATGCCGCGTCACAGTAGGCCTCGTCTAACTCTTCGTTGTGCGCATAGAGGCCCGCCACGGGGCTGGCACTGCCACTCCGGGCAATACCGTTCTCCCGGACTTCGACCAGGCGTGCTCGTGCCGCCGGTAGCCCTGCCAAACGGGCTAGCGCGGAGCCCACCACCTGTGAATGAGGCCGCACACCGTTTAGATTGATGGCTCGGACTCCTCGCCAAGGATGGTCATTCGGGAAGTTCACTCGGCGCGATGGCGGATCCACATCCCGACTCGTCGTGCCGCGTTGCCGCAAGCCGCACCGATAGCGAACCTCGGAGTGTCCATTTTCCATGCAAATAAATGTGGCGTTTACCTGAGCATTGCTCGGCAGATACCACGGTTGGTCCTCAAGCTGCTTTAGTACCTGACGTTCTGCTGCGGTCACGATCAGCCGATAGCGGGGAAGTAGCCCTTGGGGTGCGTCATCGATTTGATACAAACAATTCGCGAGCGCCCCTCCCGAGCCGTGGGTCGGTTCCGGCCAGACACGAGTTCCGGTATCGGCCTGGGCCTGCACATAGAACTCGACAATTGTGCCGCGAGCTTGCGGCAGTAAGATGGCTCCGAAGACCGTGTCGCCAGCTGCCCCATCCCCGTGAAGCCCGTCGTCCTGCATAGGCGCGGACTGATAACTGTCGGATCCGTCGATACGATGGAAGATCGTCACACTCGGGTTGTTCGTGCCTGTAGCCAGGATCTGACAGGTGATTGTGACGTAATCGGTGGGGGAGGGGACGGCTGGGTGATGTTGTGATTTCAGGATAAACGGCGCGAGGGCTAGTTGCGTCTCGGAGTTGACCCCGCCAGGAGTGCCGAGTTTCCACTTGCTCGATGTCCAATTCTGACCGATCCCACCATCAACCTCTGGTCGAATCCGTTCCAGGGAATTTCCTAGTCCGTCATGCAACGAGGCCCAGGCCCATCCGGGAAATCCAGCTTCTGTGACGCGCCAGCGTTGTCCCCAATCGCCTTCGCTGGCGTACTTAACTTCGTCTGCTATTCGGCTTTCCGCATCCAGGATTCGGACGAGTTCCCCACGGTCCCTCAGGCTTCCGCGCCATGGACCCAGTGCGGGAGTTTCGGAAAATTTCTGCCTGAAAATTTTTGGGTTGGCGCATACCACGACGTATTCCCCGGGACGCAACAGATAGGGCGGGAACTCAAATTGCACGCCGTCCGACAGGCGCCATCCAGATAAGTTGATTGTCCGGTTACCCCGATTGTAAAGTTCCAGCCACTCCTCGTCCGATTGCTCGAAGGTGGGATGGTAAAAGAGTTCGTTCAGGACGATATCCCCGCCGGTGGCTATCTGACAGCGAGCCAGTTGGCCGGCTAACAAGACCCACCAGGCCCAAAATAGGACGGCGTGCCATCTGGACAGGCAGGAGTTCCATCGAATCGGCGGTAGATGGTCGGTAGAGAAACAAGCCTGGCAGTTCATTCAATTCTTAACCGAAAAAATTGGAACGAGTTCTCGGCAACCGGAGGCAGAAACTCAATCAAACCGGAGGCCGACTTGACTCGAGACTCTAGGGGTGTCCAGCGAACCAGATCGGACGATCCATCGAGCCAGACACGGCGTTGAGTGTCGACAAAAGCACTGACGTGCAGGATGTCGCCATCGCGAATGAAGTTCAACGTGGGAGGGGATACCTGGATGGGGGTACTTTCGATGTCGATGTCGTCCAGACCCAATTCGGCCCGAGCCCCGCTGACACTTGAGACTAATGCGTAGTATTTCCATCGCAGTTGGATCAGCGGTTGGTTATCGGCGGTCGCGGGCAGAGAGACCGGACCGAAGCGCTGGAATTGGTCGGTGGTGAGGTGGCGTTGGTATTCGACGGGTGCGCCGTCTGTATCGAGCACATCGGCGAAGGCGTTGGTATTGCCTAGGCGCCATTGGAGTCGAAGCGCATAGGGGCGGTTGTTCGGGCGGATTGTCCGGCCGGTCCAAGACACGCGGACCTGCTGTTGGCCTTGGGTGTTTAACTGGACAAGAGCCGCACCTAGATAGCCACCGGCAGGGGCCGGGTCACTGGTGTTGATAAACGAAATCCCTTGGTCGCCTCGCCCGACAATGCGGCTGCCTGAAGTCCGATTGTAACCGTGCGGCCAGATGCCCCCTAAGACCGTTTCCAAGGAAGGGTCTTTATTGGTGGTTTGTTGAAAGGTCATGCCCAGCGGATAGGTGCCCTCTGGGTTCGTGGAGTCCCATCGCTCAAACCGGAATGTGCCAGATGCCAAGGTTGGTACGAGAGTCGAATTGTCCAACACCAGAATAGGAGAAACTATCGTCGTCTTGGAATTGGTGAGTGTGATTTGCAGCAAGGTGTTGGTGGTGTCGAATCCTTCCCAGCCCATCCAACGCCAACCGGGCGCGGGTATTGCGACGACCTGAACCGGAACACCCTGAAAGTAAATGCCGTTCCATTCGGTGGTGTTGGATGAAAGCGTGATCGAATTGATCTGAAGCCGGCTAATGGCGGACGGAGTCGGGTTTGAGACCCTCAATGTGGCGAGGCCGGGGCTGCCAAAATGATGGGCCAAATGTTCTCGAATGAAGTGGGGGCGACGTTCGGCGAAATCCCTGAGGACATCCACATTGCGTTCCCAGGCATCCATCGAGTCCAGCAAGGTGGGCCCATTGCTCTCCATGCCCCAGCGACTGATTTGGGCTGGAATTGCCGGGGCAAGAATATGATGATACTTCTCGATTTGATGGCTGACGTTGCTGGGCAAAAAAGTGGTGTTCAATAAATCGGCGAACTGGTTGAGAAATCGCGGCAGGAAACCAGGGTTCTTTGGCAACTGCCGTATGAAGTCGGTCGGTGTACTGTTAATGGTGCTCTCAGGGCTGAGCAGGAAAACTAGTTCCACACTGTTGGTTTCCACGCCGTATCCCCAACCATTGAACGTCGAATCCATGTCGTTCAAGGCCCATCGCAACAGGCCGCTCGGTTCACGACGGCTCCAGGTGATCACATTGTTAAGGGGCCAATCCGTATTATCCGTGTAGATCCCCAGCGCGACATAGTTGATAAAATTGTCCAGATCCATTCGCTCCACCACCCGCTCAAAGGCGGTTTGATCTGATGGATCGAGCGCGTTGGCGTCCTCCATGAGCGAATCAAAGCGGCTAATATTCCCTGATGTCACTTCACTGATGTTTCGCACCATGTCATAATCCTCGGCATCGCCTCCGTGGTGTTGGGCTAGGTACTCTCCGTCCATTCGCTCGCGAATTTCGTAGAGGCCGTGATATGACCCGTTCAGGAATACGTGGGCTGGACGCCAGTCCTGGTGGTCCAGATTCAACTGCGCACCGAGAGATTGGCTCACCACATCTCGCATAAAGGCCAGATTCCAGTCGTTCCCAAAGTTGCGCAGAATCACGGACTCAAATCTCGTCACCGGGTTGTCGGGAAAAATGGGATATTCCAATTTACCGGTCCCATAGCGATTTCTGAAGTGAAGTCGCAGCGAACGTTGAGGGAAGCTGCGCGAGTAGGCTCCGTGGATTTTGAGCCCGCAGTCCAACTGAAACCCTCGCCGACCGTCTGGTTCAAAAAATGCGACATTCACAGGCCGTTCCCATTCGCGCATGTAATTGGGGTAGAATTCCGAGTTGGTATTGCCAGCGATATAAATGCCCGAGGACTCGTCCCATAAGTTCTCTGGAGGTGTCGTGAGCGCGAGCACCGCGAGTTGTCCCGGGGGCGGCTGAATGTAATGATGGGTTGTGATGGGACTCGGTGCATACCCAGGAGCGGTCAAACGGGCGCGCAGGGTGGTGTTGACCAGTAACCGAAGCGGTTCTTTGTAAATCAAGTGATTAGGTTCCGACCCATCCAAGGAGTAATACACGATCCCACCAGTTATGGCCGGAGATTCGATGCGCACGACGATCTCGTTGGTGAAGAATGTGGATGTCGGTTGGAGAGTCAGTGCCGGTGCAGCACCTCGGCTGTATGACGGGGCTGTGTTGCGAGTTCCGGGGGTGGGATCCGTAAACCATTCCCAGATTTCACTGCCGAACGGTGTTACCACCCCAATGGGTTTCAAGGAGTCCGCATTGGGGTGTAGTAAATCTTGAACAGTTCGTGGCGACCTTCGGCTGAAGAGCGGGACAGGGATCTGCGCGCATGTTTCGGACCTGTTGGTGAGGAGC
>SXSK01000051.1 GCA_005793375.1 Verrucomicrobiales bacterium
AAAGAAAGAGCAGAGTCCCGTGAAAAATTGAACTATTTTAACCAGTCTGAAAAACGATCACGAACCCCAGTTCTCCTTCCAAACCAAACCCAATTTCAGTCTCTCTCATTCACACTCTGCAAAAAACTGAGATGCGCACTTCAACAACACCCGATTCGGTTGTCGATTGCTCTGAGGAATCCCGCTGCATAGGCTGGTCGAAGAATTGTGCCTTTTTTCGCGGACCATTTTGTCGAACGCGTGCGCGCCGCGAGTGACATCGTCGACGTCATCGGCGCCAGCCTGCCGCTCAAACGCGCCGGAACCAATTTCGTGACGCTGTGTCCGTTCCACCGCGAAAAGTCTCCCAGCTTTAATGTCAATCCAGCCCGCCAGATTTTTCACTGCTTTGGGTGCCATAAAGGCGGGGATGTCTTTCGATTTGTCCAAGAGTACGAAAACATCGCATTCCCTGAAGCCGTCGAACGACTCGCCGAACGAGCCCGGATCCCGCTCGAGTGCGAAGCGGGATCGCAGGGTGCCATTCAAGCGCGCGGCGCCAAAGATTCCCTACTCAAACTCCATGAAGCCATCTGCCTGCGATGGCAACATTGCCTCGCCACCGAGGCCGGAGGAGAGCTCTCACGGGAATACTTGCAAAAACGAGGTGTCACCGCGGAAGCTATCAAGGAATTTCGGATTGGTGCCGCCCCAGAATCCTGGGATGACACCGTCAATTGGGCCAAATCCAAGGGCTTTGACACCGCGCTCTGCGAACAGGCTGGATTGATTATCCGTAAGGAAGGATCGAATCGTCCCTATGACCGATTTCGCGGGCGGTTGATGTTCCCTATTTGCGATGAACAGGGCCGCGTCATTGCCTTCAGTGGTCGAGTGCTTCAAGGGGACGAAAAAGTCGCCAAGTACGTCAATTCTCCTGAAACGCCGTTGTTCACCAAAGGCCGGGTTCTATTTGCCCTCGACAAGGCCAAGCGAGCGATCCTTGAGGCCGGACAGGTGATTATCTGTGAGGGGCAGCTGGACACCATCGCGTGCCATGCTGCCGGGGTTCGAAACGTCGTTGCCCCCCAAGGCACGGCCCTGACCGGCGAGCATGCCCGCATCCTGAAACGCTACGTGGATGAGGTCGTTCTGTGTTTCGACGGAGACAAAGCCGGGCGCAATGCCGCCATTCGGTCTCTGGACGACCTCCTCGCCAGTGGTCTCTCCATCAAAATCGCCAGCATCCCACCACCCGAAGATCCGGATAGTTACATCAAGAAATTTGGTGCGGAGGCGTTCCAAAAGATTCTCGCAGAGGCCCAAGGGTTCTTTGAGTTTCTGCTCCAAAACCTGATCACGGAACACGACGTCTCGTCCGACCGAGGTCGACTCGCGATCGTGCGGATCATGGGCGAAGCGCTTGCCAAGACCGGCAACTCGGTCTTGGTGGACACCCACGCACAACGCACCGCGCAACGCCTCGGTGTCAGCTCCGAATCCGTGCGTGCGGACTTCCGAAAAGCTGGCCGAGCCCAGACTCGATTGGTGGAGAACGACGCCCCATCCCCGGCTCCTGCCAATGCCAAGGACAAACCGAGACCTGGCACTGCAGAGCTTTGGCTGATCAAATTCCTTCTTCATGCAGACCAGGATCTGTTGGCGTGGGCTAACGCCCACCTCGACCCCAGTTGGATCATTCACCCAACCGCTCGCGCGATTGTCGAAGCGCGGCTGCACGATACCGTGCATGAAAACCCGAAAGATTTAACCAGACTCCTGGCGACGCTGGACTCGGATTCCTTCGCCTGCACCCTGGTGACAGAGTCCGCAAACGAACGGCGAGTCATTCCCAACTTAGGACAGCAAATCTCCGATACCTGCCGGCGAGTGCGTGACCTTTGGATCGATCGCCAGATTGCCTTGCTGAGCACCCAACTCTCCGATCCCAACTTGAGTGACGATCAACGCCTCGGGGTGCTCAGGCACCAACAAGAACTGCGTGCCTGGAAACGCCAACCGCTGACCCCCTTGTCGGAATCCTGAGCTAGACCCTCCGAAAGCTTGAGGGGGGTAAAAAAAGAGACCAGGGCAAACCCTGGTCTCTTTGGAACTGGGACTAAGCCTGAGGCTTAATGAGACGAGCGATAGTACCGCTGAGCATCCGTCGGCTTGATCGTGTACGGACTGGTGGCGCCAGCGACGTCCGTGAAAGGACCCGACGCGGAGGTGGATGATTGCAACTTGCCACTGTAGGTGATCTCGACACCTGCAGCGCCAGTCTTGATTCCCACGCTAAACGGACCCTGTGGAATCGACGGGACCAACTGCACCGCGTTAATGGGAGCACGAGGCGGGTTGCCACCACCTTGAGGAGCTACTGTGGTCGCTTCGAGGGTGATCGCCGGGGCCTTCAGGCCGCGGAAAACGATGTAGGTACCCACACCATGAACTCCCGGGGCCAAGTTCTGAGGGACTTCCTTGTAGGTCGTTGGATTGGTAGCCGAAGTGGCCAGGACATAACCCTTCAGGACGGCGCCAGCCGGGTCCACGATGCGATAACCACCCGCGCGGCCAGCCGCGACACCACCCAAGGCATAGACATAAACGTCATAACCCGCGCCAGCCGTCAGCACCTCTGGAATTCCGGTGATCATGACGTGGCTGGTCGTGCCAGCGTCGTTGTCGAGATACCCAGTCATCAGTGTGAGATCAGCACCGGTGAACTTGTTATTCTCTTCACCCACGCCCGTGGAGGCCCAGGTGTTGTTACAATCCCAGGAGACCGTAACCAGGGTCGAAGCACCCGTGTCCGAGCGGAGGGCCACCGTGGCCCCATCGCCACCCTGACCCGAGAGGTTGTTCCAATTCGCTTGAGCCACGGCGGGCACACCGGCGACGTCCGCCGCGAGCAGAGCCGAGCCCGGAGGATCGGTGTCGGTGGGAAGTTCCGCACCGAAGTTCATACCGATCTTCAACGCGGTGATCTTGAAAGAGCCTTGATCCGACGCGGAGTTTCCAGCTTTGTCCTTCACCACGAGCGAGTAGGTGTGAGTCGAGTTCGGCGCAAAGGCCGCGGGGTAGACGACGCTAAAGTCAGTGAAATCAGCGCCTTTAACCGACGTGAGCGGCCAAACCTTGCCATCCAGGGTCAACTTCGCCGATGCGGGATCGACGATCGAAGCGCCTTTGTCGTTCGCTCGGAACGTGAAGGAACTGATTCCAGGATTGATGGCAGAGAGGAACAGGGGGTCGCCACCAGAAACCGTGGAGCCCAAGGTAACCAACGCGGTCTCACCAGGGGTTTTGCCGAACACGATGGAGTGCGCACCCAAACCGCCCCAGCCTTTTTGGCCAGGAGTGAGTTCATCACCGTCATTGATGGCCATACCGAGGCCGAATTTCTGGCCGACATCCAACGGAGGCGTCATTCCCAACGCGGAAGCGGGAAGCTTGATTTCATAGTAGGTCTTTTTGGTGGCGCCATCTCGTGTCACCACCGCTTCGGTGCCACCGGGGCCCGCTTCGTGCATGGCGATGACATCACCCAGGGAACCTTCGACACCGCCCAGGGCGTAGTTGTACAAAGCAACTTGTGCAGTGCGGTCCTCGCTCGCGATCATCAACTGGATCGAGTCACCGTTCCAGGCGCTGTTCGCGGCGTTTTCATGAAACTCGTCGGTGACGACGAATCCGAAGTAGACGTTTTCGGCGTCATACACGACTTGGACCGCTGAGGTCTGATCGTCCGGACCAGTCCATGTGCCGCCGTTGTACTCTTCAAAGAGTACATAAGTGCCAGTACCTTTCGCACCGGAACCCTTGGGAATGGAGAACTTCGGATCGGCGAGCACCGGCGCTCCGGTCCACTCATCCAATTTGCCATCAAGAACGATGTTTTTGGTGGTCTTGAGTGCGGTGTAGTATTCCTTGGTGGGCTCGATATCGTTGCCCTTGGCTAGAGTAATCTGGGCGGTTTGAGAGGGTGTCTTGCCGAAGACGATGGAGTGGGCTCCGAGGCCACCCCAGCCCTTTTGGCCAGGGGTCAATTCATCGCCGTCGTTGATGGCCATCCCAAGACCGAATTTAGGCCCACCCTTCAGGGTAGTGAGCCCGAGCGCGTCTTTGGGAAGCTTGATCTCATAAACGGTCTTCTTGGTGGTCGAATTGCGCGTGATCACGGCTTCGGTCCCACCAGGACCCGCTTCGTGCATGACAATGACATCACCCAAGGAATCTTCAACGCCACCGAGGGCGTAATTGTAAAGCGCCACCTGCGCGTCCCGCGCACCATTGGCGATCATCAATTGAATGGAATCGCCATTCCACGCACTGTTCGCTGCGTTTTCATGGTAATCATCGGTGACAACGAAACCGAAATAAACATTGTCAGCATCATAGACGATTTGAACCGCCGACGTCTGGTCGTCGGGTCCAGTCCAGGTGCCGCCATTGTACTCTTCAAACAAGACGTAAGTGCCACCGGCACCGGACCCTTTGGGAATTGAGAATTTGGGATCTGCAAGAACGGGAACACCCGTCCACTCAGAGAGGTCACCATCCAATACCACCTGTTTGGGTGCATGGATGACAGTATAGAATTCCTTGCTGGGTTCGATATCAGGGCAGTTTCAAGAAAAGTGGTTTGGCCGGATTGGTTGAAGGATGGACCCGCGGAAGAACAATAGGCAGGCGGGATATTGAGAACTCGGCTGATTTTTCACAATGGCCACGCTTGAAAGTAAGCGCATGGCTTCTTG
>SXSK01000052.1 GCA_005793375.1 Verrucomicrobiales bacterium
CCTCCGGCCCGATCCCCTAGATCCCGACACCCTTGCTCGAATAATGAAATACTACTGCCGATACGAGCGGCGCACCGACAGACGGAATTTCCTAGAGAAACTCGAGGCTGTCTTAGGTTGACGCGTATGCGCAGTTGCGGGACGCTTCACTCACTTCGAGACCTGCGTCTCTGCCGTTTGAGCACCATCAGTTGATGGCGCTGCGCCGGGCCTACGACGCCAAGGACCCATCCTTGGCCCGGCGGCAGTTGGAGCGATGGCACTGCGTTGGATCGACGGAGCGCTCGTCGACGCGTCGGGGCGCTTCCGCAACTCAGGGTCTTCGCCAGCATGAAAAACCTCTTGAAGGCTATGCAAAAGCGCGGACCGGCCAACCTCGGCCACACCGAACGTAAGGCCGCGTAGCATCACCAACCAGGAGCCGGCACCATCAACGGTTCAACACGGAGCGGGACATCGCCCAGCATTCGAGCCATGAACGGCTGTTGGTGTTAAGCGATGAACCCTAGCCGGTCAGATAGTGGGCCGCGACTAGCCGGGGAACACGGCGTGCGTCGGCGGTACCCTTAGATCCAGTATCGTGAGTGATCGCGGCCGCTCGCGCCGCCGCCACGGCCTTACGAGTTCGGTTCATCGCCGGCGGTCTGCCAGACGGTACCCAGGATCGCGTGAACATCGCGCTTGCATTGCTCCTTATTGACAGCGGTCCACAACGTGTCGAACTCCGTTGACTGCATGACACGGACCAACTTCTGGGTGCGCCGGGTTGCCGTTCCAACAGCTTTGTGCGTCGCCTTCTTTGCATGATAAACGCTCGTGAACTCGCCCGAGCCGCGCTGCACCGCCGCGCGTGCATCCTTCGATTCCTCGAACTCGACCTCTGCGTACCCGTGCAGCAAGACCTTGTCCGGTTCGTCGAGCCTCTCGCCTTCATACACGTAGTTGAACGTGATGCCATTGCTGGTCGCGCTGCGTTTGACCTCGGAAAACCGGCTTTTCCATTCTGCCACGGGCGCACCGTTGAGGTCGTAAGACTGGCCGTGTAGAAACGGCTGCCCGGTCTGCCAGTGCTTCTTGATGCGGATGCATGCAAGAACGCTTTCATGCCCGCGCGTAATGACCCTTCCCCACCAATCGCCACAGATCCTGTCCACAAGATCCGACTGGGCCTTGCGCACGTTGGCGTCTGCCGCAATGACATTCAGCAATCCACCCACCTGTCCGTAGACGCTCGAGCTTGCCAGTTGTGGCTTTGCAATGTCTTTGTGATTCTCATCGATGGGTGTGGTCATCACCTGCGGAATTCCGGGGTTGGCGCTGTTCGCGTCGACCACGAAGACGCCACAGTACGCGCGGCGCTCCGAGAACGAGAGTGTATGAATCCCTGCCTCGACGGAGTGCTCACGATACCAATCGCCCAGGTATCTGAGCGGTGACCAGTCGCTCCGCAGGCACTGAAGAATGGGCGACGGTGGGAGGAGCAAGCGCGAAAGGGCGCCGGCCGTACGGGCGATATTGTCCGCAAAGTTGGCGAGGAGCGACCCATTATGTGGCGACGCGATGAACACAACGGCGCGCGTCTGCTTCCAAACGGTCTGCCACGCCGGCCCTCCCATGCTGTACGCAAATTGCAGAGCCTGTTTGACGATTAGGCCGCCAAGACTGTGCGCCACAAATATGATGGGCTTTGTTGCCACGCCCCGGCGCAGGAGTTCCTCGATGAACCACGCAGCCCGGTCCAGCAAGTCCATTCGGCTGCGTGAGAAGAATCTCCACTCGTAGATCTTGGCCCGGTAGTTGAGAGTCCAGACACCGCAATTCGGATGCTGCGCCCCAACCTCATCAGTCGTTTCATGAAACTGATGCCCCGACGGTTTTGGACCGACTGGGAGCAGCGATGGGGACATGTCATCGCGCTCGTCGAAACCTTCGTCGATTCGAAGCTTTATCAGGGCACCGCATACAAAGTCAGTGGATGAAGTCACCCCGGACGCACCGCGGGTTCGAAGGGTTCTGCCGACGACTTTTACCTTCGGCATGACTCACCCAAGCAAGTCGACGCTGACGGCAAATGGTTCAGCAAGTTGGAGTGGCTGACGTCGAAGGAATCGGACCTTCCGGGTGCTACGTGAGTTGCTACGGTAGTTCTTGGTTGCGCGGCGGTGACTCGTTATCTACTTTGGCCAAGTAATGCGGTTTTGCTGAGGAAAATGAAGGTTTTTTAGGGAATGGGGTTCAGAAGGTCGTGATTCAAATCTCACCGCCCCGACCATCATTTGCAGTCACCACACACGATAGAATCGCTGTGGCGCGGCGCCGATGCGGTCGCGGATGGTCAAGCTGGAGCCCGTGGCGGAGTAATCGCCAAGTGCGGACCAGTGGTGTTCGTTCAAATCGTTTTTGTATTCCAGCCGGTATCTCCTGCCGCTAATCGTCTGCCACCTCAGCTCCAGGTCACCGGTGGCCAGAAGCTCGACCGTGGTGAAAACCGGGGTTGTGGCAACGTCGGCCAGCACGTTGTCTGCGCGCGGGGAGGGTGTGGTCATAAAGTGAATCACGGAACCTCCATCGGGAAAACGGCCCTGGCTGAAGTTGCTGGTTTGTGGACCAAAGGTCACAGTGTCGACAGGCTGGCCATCGGAAGCAAACAGTCCGAGGGATTCGCCAGCTTTGGCCAGTTGAAAACCCACGTGCAGGTCGGGTGTGTTGGTCTTATTCCGAGCAGGCTGCCCGTCGGCCCAGACCAAGAGGTAACTTCGCGACGGGATGATATGGCCGGCGGGGATCTGGAATTGAAAGGGGTTGTGCAAATCATCCGTCAAGAAATAGCCTGTGAGGTCCACCGGTTCGGGGCCGGTATTGTGGAGTTCAAACCAGTCGTCGTAACTGCCGCCTGCGGGATTGGGATAGCCGCCCGGGTTGACGTTGCTGGCCATCCATTCGTTGATTAACACCGCACGGTTCGCCGGGACCGTCGATCCAGTGTAGAGGACGGTGTTCGTTCGGCGCGTTTCATCGAGCGTAAAACCCAGGTGATCCAGGCCCTGGATGACCAGTTCGTTCGTCCCTGGGCGAAGCTCCACCCTTGCCGTCCATGAAGTCACGCTCGTCCACGTCACTGGGAATGTCACGCCGTTGACAGCCAGATCGCGCACTGCCACTGGCGCGGTTCCCGAGAGCAGCAGGACCGAGCTGTTCGTGCTCAGGAAATCCGGCGCGTTGACCCTGAAATCCGCAGCCACTTTGGCCAATTGACCGAGGCAATACTTCAATCGAGCGCTCAAATAGTTTTTGATGATGTTGGGCTGCGACACCCGCCCGTCCGCGGTGGCCAGGATGGCCGTCCGTGGGTCCAAGAAAGTGTTCACGTTGACGCTGAGCAACGGGCCGCTGACGGCGTCCTGCACCGCCCGCCAATAGGCTCGTGCGAATTTCGGGTTCTTATACATCCGGCCCACCACCGCCGGGTCGCCGTCGAACGCGGGGAATAGCGGATTCGTCAGTTTGAAAAGGTCCGCGGTGGGTGGGTCGCTAAATTCCAGCATCGCGACATCAACGTCCCATATGATCATTTTCCAACGGCCGTTCCTGGGCTTGTAGGCGTACATGTTTTGGGCCCAGCCATAGCCATAGCTGTCCCAGTTGCCAATGACATGCTCCACGGCGAAGGTTCGCATCCACTGCTCCACATCGATGAGTTCCTCGACGGCCGCGGTGTAGGTGTTGGTCGGGCCGTTCATCGCGTCGACAAGGTTAAAGAGGTCGTCGAAATGATTCTGGGTATCCGCGGCACGTGGGCTAAAGAATCGGCGGTAGGCGGCGGTCTTTTTTACTCCATCCGTGGTGGTGAAGAGACCGAGCTTGGCGCTCAAGGTCTCGATTGTGAAGCCGTTGATATCGTACTCGCGCGCGCTCTGTATCTTGAACAAATCCCCATCGGCCTCGGTGGGAAACCATTGCTGGATGGCATCGCGACCGGGTTTCTGGGTATCCAACATGATGAAATTGCGCTGGGTGCCGTTGACGAAGAATTTGACGTGACGCTGATAATTGAACGGGAGGCCCAAGGAAGCAGCCACCCAGTAAGCCGTCTGTTCCTGTTGTCCCGTGAGATCATGGGCTCGGTTGCCGGACAGGCCGGGCCACAAAATCGCCGCTTCGTCGCTCCCGAGGAAACGGTCGTCCTCGGGAAAGATCAGCTTGTAATCGCAAGCTTGGCCGAGGGGACCAGTGTAATCGGCTGTGCCACCTCCCGCGCCGGCGTAAAGCGCGCCGGCATTGTAGATGGCCCGGGAATCGCCGTGGACGAACGTGGCGTCAAGCGGTTGATCGCTGAGCTTCAGCCGTTTGGACCAACGGGTGGTGTTGGCCTTGGTGAGCCAGATTCGGTAGGTGGCGAAAGGACTTGCGGGTTGGGTTTCCCCGAACCGAATGAGGCACTCCCGCACCGGAGCGTCGGCGGGGAAGGTGGTCGTCGTGGGCTGTGCTGCGTTGTCACTGGCTTGAACATAAAACGCCACCAATTCTTTGCCCGGACGGCCGGGAAGTGTCGCGCTGAAAAGCCCATCGCCAGCCACCGCATCGCCGCCTGTGCCGTCATCCAGCATCGGTACCGTCATGACCGTGTTCGTGTCGGGATCAATCCGGTAACGCATCACCGCTACCCCCATACCATCGGGATCACGCAACCGTGCCGTCACCAGCACGGGCTGATCGGCTGCGGGCAGGACCGGTTCGTGCCGGACGTTAAAGATGGCCGGGCCGGCGTTTCCGATCGAGCGAGTGTTTGCCGCGCCAGGCGTACCGGGGTTCGCGGGGATAGTGAGGGAACCAAACGCCTCCAGACTATTTCCATAAAGCCGAAGAAGAATCTCCGGATGTCCGCGCAACCAGCGGACTTTGGCCCGCAGTGTCGCGGTGGTGTTCAACGCCAAATTCGGGGTGGGCAACGGAACGCGGATCCGGTTGGCAGCCGGGTCGCCGCCGCCGCTGGCGAAGACATGCAGGCAGGCACCATCTTTCACTCCTCCTGTGGATTGGAGGAACGAAACTTCATGATTGCCCTGTGCCACCCAGGGTGCGAGTCCGTTTGAGAAGGACGGATTGGACAGCAAGTTGACGCCTGTGGGGTCAATGACTTCCACGTCATCCAGAAGGCATTCGCCCGCTCCCATCAGGCTTATTTCAAGTGCGTTGGGCCTTAAGGTGGCGTTGTCGAGCCGGCCGGTGAATTCGACGGACGTCCAGTCCGCCTTGGCGGATTCATCGCTGGTCGCCCAGTTTTCGGCCAGATGATTGTCACTGCGCGGATCGATCAGCTCCAGACTGCTGCCACCGCCCTTGGCCCATGGGCTCCAGCGTCCACCCGTGCCGTACGTTACTTCATTCACCACGATATAATGCACGCTGGTCTGGCTCACTCCTTCATGGGTGCTGACGACAGTCTCTGGCATTGCGAGAGCCAGTCGTTCCCCGCCCCCGGACAAACGGCCTTGGAAGTCGCCAACCACGTTCGCGCGGTTGAGGTTTGGATAATGGCTGAGAAGGCGCGTCGCGTTCCGGGCCACCACGAGGTAACCGCCCGGCGCAAGCGTCGTATTCTTTGAAAATATGAAGTCAATGCCGGCCACGAACCGCCACTGGCTCAAGTCCACCGTGGCGGCGCCGCGATTGTGGAGTTCCACGAATTGATCGTCACTCTCTCGCGACAAGGGCGCATACAGGATCTCACTGATCACCACGTCGCGTCGGAGCACCGGGGTGTTTGGCTGCCCGGGCGTGGGGGTGGAGAGTTCGCTCCAGGATGCGGACCCGTCCGGACTGAGTCCGAAAGCCACGCCTTGGGCTTGGGCGCCAAAGCGCAGCACGTCCAGCACGCGCGTGCCGGCGCGGTTGAGCAGATACACGCTCTCCCCGCCTGAGTTGAAAGCGAAGCCCAGTTTGCTTTGATCCAGCGCGAGGAATCCTCGCGGTCCGAGCGACACGCCGGCGCCGAACGTGAACTTGTTGGTAGCGGGATCGTCCGTGAGATGACAGCCGGAGAGATCCGCCGGCTGGTTGCTGGGATTATAGAGCTCAATGAAATCCGGTTCTGGCTCGGCCGTGTGCGCCAGCAGCTCATTGATCATCACCTCGCGCAACGGCTCCGTGCCGATGGTTTCGAGTCGTCCGGGCGAACCGTTGATCAGGTCGCTGGCCGCCCAGGCCCGCGGATGATCTTCGCCCCAGGACGGGCGTGCCAGCACCAGGGAATGCCCAGCGCCATCCGCCGCCACGGGCCAGGGCGAGGTGTCCGTGTAGGGGGTCTCCAGCAGAACCGCGCCGTTTCGGTTGAGCAGTCGCAGTCGGTCCGAGCGGTTTTCCAACTTACCGCTGTAGGGGCCGGTGACATTGGTGAGGCCATGAACGCGGCGCATGGCCGCCGGATCCAGGGCCACAACGAGCACTCCCTCGGCGGGCAGCACTGTCGAGACCGGAAACATGAACTTCACCGCCCCTGACAATTGAAAACCGCTGATGTCTTCGGGCCAGGGTTGTGAGTTGTACAACTCGACGAACTCCATGGCAGCGGCGTCCTGCCGCTTTGCGGGATGATACATGATTTCCGAAATCGCCAACGGCGTGCGTCGACTGGAGGCGCCTCGACACGGGTGGAGTCCGCGCTGGAAGACTGTGCGAGTGCCGGCGGGCCACCCACCCACCCCACTATGACAATCGCGCGGAAGGCGGTCATTAGCAGCAACTCAAACAAAACAATCGATGCCCTGGCCACGCTGGGATGTGGTACACCGGAAACGGGAGCTAACCCGGTTCTTGAACGGGGGAGTAACGCCGCGCCTGATGCGGCCCCGGGGCGAGCCACTTGTAAGCGGCCCGATGGAAGAAGTTGGTCGCTCGATGGCGTGGCGTTTTTCATTAGTTTAAAGAAAATGGCGGTACCGTATTCCAGGCTAATTCCCTTGCACGACGCGATAGTAGTGTTGCGAAGTTCCAGCCTGTGGAGTGTCCTCCATTTGCAGGACATTCCCTAAGGCTGTGGTGGTCCCAAGTGGCGTCCAGCGGTTCAAATCATCCGAGGATTGAAGCGCATAGTTTTTTCCTTTCCTACTGGTGGAAGTCAGCCGGACTTTGCCTGACTCCAACCATTGCAGGGCAGTAATCCGGACCTCGAAGTCACCATTCACGCGTGTGATCATGGGAAGGACGAGCTCGTTGACCTGGGTAAACCCACCCGTGATGAGGGCTTTTCCGTCTGGGAGAACGAACAATTGCATATTGCTAAGATCCGGCTGATTTCCATACGAGCCCCGTAGTCGAGTCAGTCCGGGGCCTGGATCGAATGTCGTGTCCACCTTTCCATCGGGATGTAACCGAGCCAGTGTGGGAACCTGGTTGGGATCGATCCCATGCAGGTTTCCGCCCACGAGGATCTTACCATTCGGTTGCACCCCTATACTGTAGACGTCACGGAGGGAACCAGCCTCGAAGCCGGAATCCACGGATCCGTCGGCGAACAGTCGCACCACTTGTTTTTCAGTGGTGCTGTTGATCCAAATCGAACCCGAAAGAAGGATCGTGCCGTCGCTGTCTACAACGAGTTTTCGGATAGTCCAGCCATTCGCGGGAATCGACGGACGGAAGCTCACGTCTTCTGAACCATCCGGTTTTAGACGAATGAGCTTGGATCTTACATTTGCATTGGGAGTTGAGCTCCAACTGCCCCAAAAAAGAACCCCGCCATCTTCCAGCGCCACGAGACCGTTGAAGTAACCATAAGCGGCGGCCCGCGCATCGTCGAAACTCGGGTCCACAGTTCCGTCCGGAAAGAGCCGTAAAATCGTGTAATAGTACTGAGGATTGGAACCCGTTCTAAGTCGCAAGCCAAGGGTAAAAACCTTGCCGTTGGAGTCGAGCGCCATTCCCGGAGCCGTCCACGTGACAACCCCGGGATCGAGAGAAAAGGATGAATCGAGCGAGCCGTCTGGCATGAGCCTGACGAGGTTGCTGGGGGATCGGGTGATGATCTTACCGTCGGGCTGCGCTATCAGAGTGCTTGAATAGTGGTTCTGCAGAGGCTTGAAGCCCGCATCGAGTGTTCCATCGGGATTGAGTCGTGCAAGACTCCTGGGCTGACCATCGGGGAGGGTGAACTGCCCGAGAATCAAGGTTTTGCCATCCGACTGGACAGCCGCAAGATCGATCGACCCGTGGAATCCATTCTCATCCGCTTTGAATCCAGGCTTGAACGTTGGGTCCGGACTTCCCGGCCGTTCGTCGTCGACAATCGTGAGCATCGCTTTAGCCAACACCAGTTGGGAGTTCGCCGAAGGGTTTTTGAGAGTGAGCTGGACGGTCTTGTCGTTCTCGTCATCTCCATCGTCCATGAGCGGGATGCGGAAAGTTTTGAAAGTTTCCATCGGAGCAAAGGTGAGGGTTCCCGAGGTCGCGGAAAAATCGACTCCCTCCACGGCTGTGTCAGTGCCCGCATGGAACTCAACGGTGGCCGGCTTGTCCGCGTTTCCCAGGCGGCGGACCCGAATTTCGGCTATCCCCTGGCTCTCGGAGGCAGCGAACCTCTGGGACTGGAACTGAAAGGCAGGGGATGTGAAGTCACTGTTTAACCGGGCGATACCCACGAACCTTTGACCATCAATCCCGGATAAGTAGCCGGTGATTAGAATCTGACCCTTCGAGTTTTCAACGAGGGTGGGCGAGAGGTCACCCCACCACAGAGTTGCTAGATCTCCAAGATCGAAACTTCGATCAACCGAGCCATCGGCGTTCAACCGGACTGCATTCCACCTTGGAAAACCATTGACGCTGTTGAATTCTCCACCGACGAGGATCTTGCCATCTGTCTGGAGGCTAATATATCCGACCGAACCCGGACTGAGCGTCGAATCGGGATTTCGGTATTCGATTACGATTCCCACATTGAACCTGGTGTCGAGCGTGCCATCCGCGTTCAGACGAGCAATCCCAGAGTGTGGCGCCGCCCCCGAAGTCTGAAATCTGCCTCCGATTAAAATTTTGCCATCGGGTTGAGCCGCGACCAACTGGACGCTATCCCAACTCGAAGCTATTTTAGCATTCTCGTTGAATTGGGTATCAGGTGAACCATCGAGATTGAGGCGAACCATCCGGTAGGATTCGAAAGGAGAATCATCGCCGAAGAAATTTCCGAAAGCGACGATCTTCCCATCCATTTGCACAGCAAAAATCTCGGTGCCTCCTCGGACCTGCGACTGATGTCCATCCGGGGATCCTAATAAAACTTTATCCAGAGATCCATCGCCTTTCAGTCTGACAAGATCACCGCTGCTCACCAGAATCATTCCGCTTTCGGTAGAGGCCAGGCGGGCGTAGGTGTAATCCATGCCTGGCCAAGCTAGAAACTCGGTGTCAAGAGAGCCGTCTGCGTTAAGACGCACCAACCCCTGACGATCATCCTCGGGCACACTTAAGTAGAATTCACCCGCAACAAGAATCTTACCCTTCGGCAGGACCACCACTTGTCGGAGGCAGCCCCCGTCGTCGGGAGAAAACGGCGAAGCAAAAGTGGTGTCAAGAGTGCCATCGGAGTTGAGCCGGAGGATAGGTCCTCGAAGAGTGCCGCCCACTGTGAACCCGCATCCCACCATGATAACCTTTCCGTCTGGTTGAACCGCCAGGGATTCGACGACTCCGAGGATCTCGCCTGTAACAAAGGCGTCGTCCAAGGTTCCATCCGGCTTGAGCTTCGCAATCCGGCTTCGCGGAATGCCATTGATTGAATCAAAGTATCCTCCGATCAGGATCGATTCATCCGCCTGCACTGAAAAACAGGTTACGCCCTGATTGATGCCTCCACGCCCATCGTTCGGGTTAAAGGCAGGATCCACCGACCCATTGGGAAGAATCCGCGCAATCGCGGTTCGGGCGACCCCTTGGATCGAACGGAAATGGCCCCCGACGAGGACCCGGCCATCGGGCAGCACAGAAAGGCAACTAACACTCTCATCGGCCCCACTTCCCACATCGAAGGTCGTATCCAGGACCACGGTGCGATCATCTTCGACAATGCTTAAGCTGGCTGCGGACGGCGCGCCCAAGGTTGCGCCGCCGTTCGGGTTGCTCAGCAGGAGTTGAACAATGGAGTCCCCGTTGGCCACGGAATTATTCAAGATCGGGATCGTAAACGATTGAGCCATTTCTCCCGTCCCAAACGTCAACGTGCCGGATTGAGGGACATGAGTGGGAGCCGTCTGTCCAGATCCGTCTCGGGTGGCATAGTCCACAGAAACCGAAGAATTGCCGTCGTCACTGCGAATGACTGTGATTTCAACGGACTTGTCCGTTTCGGATACGACGTAGCTGGACTGGCTGAAGGAGAGGCCCATGTCATTGTCTATGATGATGACTTCCGCAGTCTGGGTGGACCAAGGCCCGATTGTACCGCCGCCCTTGGTTAGCGAGAGGGTGAATGTCCGGTTGATTCCCGTCCGCCCATCGTTTGAAATCGGAATCAGGAGAAACTTGCTGACTTCTCCAGCCATGAACCTCAGGGAACCTGATCGCGTCTGGTAGTCAACACCCGCAATGGCGGTGCCATTGGCAGTCGTGTAATCGACGCTCACCGGCAGATTCCCATCATCTCCGCGAAGCACGGTCACTCGGACCGCCCCCTGCGCTTCGGAGACCGAGTAACTGCCGTGGCTGAACTGAACCCCGGTCTCGTTGTCTTGAATTGCCAGGACGGCCGTGCTCCGAGTTCCGAGGTCCGCGCCACCGGAGGGTTTTTTGAGTTCGATTCTGAGTTGCCGGGATCCATCCACCCGATCGTTATTCAGCAAGGGAACGACGATCGTTTTGGTTCGCTCAGAACCGGCGAATTTAAGGATGCCCGAGGCGGCGATGTAGTCGACGCCGGCTTTGGCGGTGTCATCCGCCGTCGCGAACTCCACGGACACCAGGCCTGAAGTGTCATTGCCTCGCACCACGGTGATGTGGGCCTCTCCCGCATTCTCCCAAGCCGTGGCACTCGAGCTGTTGAACTGGATCCCGTTGTCGTCGCTGGTGATCCGGATAGTCGCGCTCGTGGGCGAGCCCAAGCTGGCACCCGGACTTGGATTACTCAATGTGATCTGGAAGCTCTCGCGGGATTCCACCAGCCCATCTCCCAGGATTGGGATCGAGATGGTTTTGAAAGATTCCTGGCGTTCAAAGGTCAAAGTGCCCGATGTGGCTCCGTAATCCAGCCCGGCGAGCCCACTCCCGTCGCTGGTGGCAAAGTCCACGGAAACACGCGAAGGATTGTCGGTGCCCCGGTAAACCGTGAGGCGCACTTCTCCGGGGGTTTCGCTGACGTCGTACGGTCCGGGAGAAATGGAGAACCCAGGGTCGTTGTCGGCAATTCTCAAGACAGCGTTGGTTCGAAGCCCGAGGAAGGCCCCACTCGTCGGATTGCTTAACCTCAAATTGAGTGACTGAAAGTTTTCCTGGGTGCCATCGTTGAGAATCGGCACCACGAACGATTGTTGCGTGTCGCCGGGGCGGAAGTTGAGGGTTCCTGAGACGCTTTTATAATCCTCACCATCGATCGCCGAACCATCGCTTGTGGCAAACTCCACCATGAATGCACTCGAGATGTCGTCCACACCCCGTTGGACCGTGATGGTGGCTTGTGGAGAAACCTCGCTGACTTCGAACATGCCCTTCTCGAATGTAATCCCCTGGTCATTATCGGCGATGTTGATGGCGGAGGTCTTGCGCGTCCCCAGCACTGCGCCGTCCGTCGGATTGCTCAGGGTGAGTGTGAATCGCTCGGTCGATTCCCTAAGCCCGTCATTGATCAACCGGACGCTGAAGTATCGCAGACTCTCACCGGAGTTGAAGTTCAAGCGACTGGAGACGGCCACGTAATCCTCGCCCGCCTTTGCTGTGTCGTCGCTCGACGCGAAATCCACCGAAACTTTTCCATCGAAAGAGCCAGTCCGTTCCACGGAAACATTTATCTCAAGATTGTTTTCCAGAGCTTGCATCGAACTGACATTGAATTGGAGTTGGCTGGCGGCTTGCGTTGGATGCGTCGCAAATGCCAGGAACGCCGCGGCGGCGCTTCCGAGGGCGGACCAGAGCCGGGCAAGGGCAGGGATGAGGCGCGTTGCGCGGGCAGTGGCTACATTCCGCATAAACTGGTGTCCAATCTTACAAATGCTCATTTCATTGCTTCTGAAAGTTGATGATGTTGCCAGAGACCGTTGTCGGATCATCCAAGCATGGGATGGCTGTGTTGATCGTCCGCGACACACGCGTCCGTTCAGCTATTCATGCGAGATTCAGGATTGGATTCCTTCAAAAAGTTTTGAAATTCCGAAGGGTCATCGCTGTCGCTTCGCCGCCCGCTCGCGCAGCAACGCGGCCAGTACGCGCTCCCACGCCTGCCCTGCCAGGTTGATGTTGGCGACGTAGCGATCGTGGTCGGCCTGGAGGAGCGCAGTTTATTTCGGCAGGTTGGGCCTTTTCGACTTCCAGTTGCGCCGCTTGAGATTTGTCGCGTTCATTCTGCGTGACAAGCCGTCGTCGGACCGCCTCAAACCTCTGCCAGTCACTTCATCACAATCCAGTCGAGATCGCCCTTGAGTTGGTGCAATAGCTTCGAAGTGTCGGCGGAGCGGCGCTTGGCGGTGGTCGTGAATTCATCGGCTTCGAGTGTTGCCAGGCGCGTGCTTGGACGTGGTGGTTCCGGCATCCAGGATCTTGGCAATGTTCGGATGATCCATCATGGCCAGCGCCTGCCGTTCCGCTTCGAAATGGGCAATGACCCGCCTGGTGTCCATGCCCAGCTTGATGACTTTGAGCGCCACGTGGCGACGCATCGGCTCGGTCTGCTCGGCGACATACACTACGCCACAGTCGCCTTCGCCGATTTTCTCCAATAACTTGTAACGGCCGATCCCATCGCCCGACTGTTATCCGTGAGGTCTGAAATCCTCGGCGCCATTCCCAACTCGGCGGTGCGACTCCGATGAATGGGATGCTTTTTCGCTCTAGTAGCTCACAAATTCCGGCTCGGTCGTCGAGCGACTGGAACGCGATATCTGAAGCTTATTGGCGTCTTTCGAGCTCAATCCATGTCAATCATGTCGGCGAGCTTCGCGTCAAATGTCCACGATCCGTCCGCAATACCCGTATTGCACCATTTTCTGTTCCAATCGGACTTTGGGTTCACCACATCCCGTCGACGCGGACCCTCTGCATGGCCGTCGGTAAACATGAGCACTGTCCGTCCAGCGTGCCGGCTGGCAGGCCATTCGGCTGGGTTCGTTGGATCTATGTTGGCGTCGAAGTTTTTGTCGGATTTTGTGTCACCCAACATGATCATTTCTGAAGGATTCCTGACCGCCGATTCGTTGATCTCTGGCCATTGGGCTTGGTCGACGTCGCCCCCAAGTCCGTGGGTGGTGAAAGCCCCATGAGCACCCCAGTCGTTGTAGCCCAGGGAAAAAAAGCTATCAAACCGCACGGCGTACGGATCACCCGTAACGCCAAGCGTCTTATTTAGGTTTGTACTCCAGAACGATCGGGGTTTAGCGGCCGCGCACGAGAATACAGCCCGGTTGGTCCCCATTTGCGATAATAGTCGGGTCATCCAAACATAGCGACCCGGGCTGTTGGCGAATAGGCAACCTGGGAACTTGCGGTAATCGTGGACATACATCGCGGTGGCCAGGCCGATCTGGCGGTTGTTATTGAGGCAGGAGGTCATCTTGGCTTTCCCTTTAGCCTTGCCCAAGGCCGGCAGGAGCATGCCGGCGAGAATCGCAATGATGGCGATGACGACCAGCAGTTCGATCAGCGTAAAGGCTTTCCGACCCAGAAACGGGCGGTGTTGAATAATAAGATTGGATGTCATGGCACGGTGCAGTTTGGGTTAGAAGATAACGGGGGTGCTTTGAATCCGAGGCAGTTGCTGAGCGGTAGCCTTCATGGTTTATTTGCAAAATACTCCCATGCCTTGGACTACTCTAGATCTTTTTCCGATGAACGCACCTAGCGGAGCATCTCCGAGTTGCCGCGCCTTTTGGATTGCGGTGGCCCTCCCTCATCTTTGTCTCTAAAATGGCTCTCTAGACATTCTCACCATTTTGCTTGGGAATGTCGTGCTTGGCGGTGCGTGAGTTCAGGGGTCTCCGGTATCTTGTTTGGCACACTCGCCCGGAGCAGATCG
>SXSK01000053.1 GCA_005793375.1 Verrucomicrobiales bacterium
CCGGGCATCCTCGATCTGCTCCGGGCGAGTGTGCCAAACAAGATACCGGAGACCCCTGAACTCACGCACCGCCAAGCACGACATTCCCAAGCAAAATGGTGAGAATGTCTAGAGAGCCATTTTAGAGACAAAGATGAGGGTAATCCGCGCGGGTTTTGTCATATCGACCGGTGAACTCGGCGACATGGCCGTTCTGACGCATGTTGAAGTCGAGCCACGGCTCGTCGTGAAACCACTCGGCCGAGCCGCGCCCGCCCGGCGGGTGGAAGGTGATCAAGTGCGCGCCGCCGTCACCTCGACGCAATCCCTTTGCCATCGCACGGATTATTTCCTTGTGCTCGTCGTTCGCGATGTCGCGGTCGCCGCCAACGATCCAGATCAAGGCCGCCTCCTTGTAGCGCCGCCCCAACCACTCACCATACACTTCCGCGTTCTCCATCGTGAACAGCGGCGTGCGTGTCTCGCTCTTGTCGCGCCAGAAGCGGCCCCAGGTCGGCAGGAAGCCGATGTAAAGCCCGCGCGCGTTCGCCTCACGCACGATGAAGTCAACGTGATCCCAGTAATCGTTCTGCGGCCCTTCCCGCACAGCGGGTCGCGTGACATCCAGTTCGGTGAACGGCACATGCCCGTATGGATTCAGGTCGGTGTGGCCTTCGAGTTCGGCGATGGCGACGGCCTGGAGCACGTTGAACTTCCGTGCCGCGCGATTCTCGATAAGCTGAACAGCCTGTTCGCGAGTGAGACGGTGGAACAGCTCCCACGTCGTATCACCAAGGTAGAAGAACGGCCGGCCCCCGGCCGAGACGAGGAAGCGCTTGTTCTCGGAGACTTCAAGCGCCGGCAGCGATTCGGCGGCGGAAACGAGGCAACTCAGGGCGAGCATGACGGCGATGAAAATCGGGTTCATGAAACTACTCTGAGAAAACTCACCTTCAACCTCTAGGACAAGCCGCCCGATTTTTTGGACAAAATTAACTGAGTGACCCCGGCTCGGAACTCCTTGGGCGTGCGGCCGAAGGCGCGTTTGAACCGTTTGTCGAAGTAGCTCTGGTCGGAGAAACCCGTCTCGCTGGCTATTTCCGCGATGGAACGCGTCGTCTCCCGCAGCAGTCTCGCGGCGTTGGCGAGGCGGGCGTGATTCAGGTAGGCCACCAAGGTCATGCCGGCAACCTGTTTGAAGAGCGTCATGAACTGCGAGGTGCTCATGCCGGCGATCCGGGCCGCCGCGTTCACGGAGAGTCTCTCCGCCGTGTGTGCGTTGATATGCTCGAAAAGCTTCTTGAGTCGCAGCGAGCGCTCCTGCTGCCGCATGAATTCCCACTTCACGACTTCCGAAGCGCGGAAGTGCGTGGCCAGATGATACAGCAGTTCAAGCAGAAAAGCCTTCGCTCCCGCCTGACGAAACGGTGTCGCCGCGCTGTCAAAATAGCAATTCAGCAACCTCGCCAAAGCTCCCTGTCCTTCGGCTGCGGCCGCCTCTCCGGCCCGCACCACATGCGGCCGCCGCGCGACCTTCGAGTAGAACGGCAGGAGAAACGCATAGTCGTGCGTGGGCGAACCGAGACTGTAAACGAATTCCGGGAGAAAACTGACAACGATGACCCGCGTGTCAAAGCCCGGAAAATCCACCACGTGATGGAGCTTCAGATTGTCCACCACCAGCAGGTCGCCGCGTTGCAACTCGACTTCCTGTTCCCCCATGCGAAAGCGCGTCGGACCATCAAGCGGCAGGAACAACTCGAGCCGATCATGCCACGTCGCTCTCCGCGTGTGCCGACGCGAGGTGTAGCGAAAAAGTTTGATGAGCAGTGGGAATTCCTCGTCGAGCGGCACCTCGTAGCGCCCACGTGTGTCGAGCTGCGCTTCAATGTCATGCGGTTCGAAGCGCAACGGACGGCAGACTTCGAGCAACCGCAGCCAGGCATTGTCCGACTGCCCGGACGACGTGGACAAACCGTGGTTTTTGCGAGGAGCGCTCATGTGCTGCCTCCAAGACTATCCCGAGCCGTCGGCGGCGTAAATCCGTCTCGCCTTGCCCAAGCCAGACTACCTGGAATCACCCAGCTGCGCATAACCCGCTTGCATGAATTTGAGATCCGGGCTCCTGGGTGCGCTCACTCCATACTCCTGCCCATCCGACATCTTGAACGTTCTCGGATCGACCCATTTGTGAAGTTCCACATGGCCATCGGCAAAGGCGAGGCAGTTTTTTTTCCCGTGGCGGATGGCTATCGGATCCCACCATGCATCGGTGAACGGACAAGGCAGGAGCCAGCCCCCCCAATTGGATCCTCCAACATCCGTATCTTCCTCGAGGAACACGTATTTCGCGGACGGAAATCTGCAGCCATCCGACTTGACGATCGGTTGGGGTGAATACGGAGCACCGTTCATGCTGCATGGGATGGCGTAGCTTCGAAAAGCCTTTCCCTGGTTGACCTTCCTGGACTTGACGGGGCGGTCTCGAAAGTCATTGGGACAATGATAGGCGCCGGATGCGCTGAGGTACGGCCAAAGCAGCCCATCCTTGAACCCTCGAATTTCGTCTTCAATTGTCCCGACGGCACCCACGTCTCGTCCGTTCGCGTCCAGCTTGTGGCCGACCCAGTCGCCTTCGCGCCGACCACGGTCATGGGCGCCTACAAGCCGGTCCTGATTATCCTGGAAATACATGATCCATCCCAGGATGAGGCTCTTCTGATTGTTACGGCACGCGGCGCCACGGGCGCTCTCCCGGGCAGATGCCAGGGCCGGCAGTAGAAGCCCGGCCAGGATCGCAATGATCGCGATAACGACCAGCAACTCGATCAGTGTGAACCCGAGGATTGGACCAGGACGTCCCGTTCCGTCTCTCGTGTAGGTCATGTGCCCGACCATCCTCTTCAGGAGTTCTTCTGTCAACGCGGCTGGCGACACCCCGATCCCGTATGGTTTCTGGACAAATCATTTGGGCGACTTCTTCGAGTGCTTTTCTTCCAAACGGTTTACCGATTTCGGACAAGGTAATCCGGTCGGAGTCGTTGAGCTGCAGACGGCCCTGGAACTCGTTCCCAAGAATGCGGTTTTCAGTGGCCAGATAATCGTTCCGGAGCAGCAGTTCCTGATCCACCGAACCGCTGATTTACGCGAGGAGTCGTTTCCAGTTCATGGAGCGGAATAATGGTGCGACAACAGGATCGTAGGCAACCACAGGAACGGGCCGAAACGATTGCGGATCAGCGGATTAGAATATTGTGACCCTGCGGGAATTTCCGGGACGACCGATCTCCAAACGTCCGGCAACTCGGAGATGCGCCGTTTGCCAAATAGCACCACCGATTTCTCACGACCCGGAACGTCCGTTATTGATATGGCGTTGCAATTGCTTTGATGCTCCGCAACGAGCGCCTGAAAAAGCCAGGCTTCCGGCTATTGGGTTGGCCGGGGGGCGGCTGCGGCAGATGAGGATTCCAGAAATCTTCGTCTAATTTGAACCTTTCCGCTGCCGACGCATTCCACCTGGTGTAAATGACCGTTGAGGCTGACGACGAACCGCTGCCTGTGCCCGCCGCCCGGGCAGGCGATCCTGCCGCTTGGGACGTGCTTTTTCGTCGCCATCAACTGCCGCTCTACGCCTATGCCCGCGAACTTCTCCGCGACGACCAGGCCGCGCTCGACGTGGTGCAGGAGACCTTCCTCAATGCTGTCCGCCACATCGCCTCGCTCCGCGACGACGCGCGCTTCGGGTCGTGGCTCTTCGGCATCGCGCACCAGAAGTGCCAACAGCACGGACGCCGCCGCGGTCGCGAAGCCCGTTGGCTTGTCACTGACTCCCCCGACCTGGCACGGGAAGACGTCAGTGCCGCTTCTGAGGAACCGGATCCGCGTGAGTGGCTCGTGCGGCGTGAACAGGAGGCCGAATTCTTCCGACACTTGGCCGAACTGCCCGAGGCGCACCGGGCGGTGCTGCTGTTGCGGTTCGTGGACGACTTCCCGTTGGAGGAGATTGCCGTCATCACAGGCGTCCCGCTCGGCACCGTGAAGTCCCGACTACACCACGCTAAAAACGCTTTCCGCCGACTGCTTGAACCTGCCTCGCCATGAAGACTCCCCGTGAACTTCTCCTAGCCCGCCACGCCGCGGCCCGCCCGCGGTTGGATGAGGTGCGCGCCGCCGTGCTCGCCGAGATGCGCGCGGCCAAGGCCGTCATCCCTAGCCAGTCGTTGTGGACGGTATTGTGGCAGCAGTTGGTCATCGAGTGTCGGCCAGCTTGGGCAGCGCTCGGCGCAGCGTGGGGGATAATCCTCCTGCTGAACATTATGTCGTCCACGATGACGGAGCGTCCCGCCGTCGTCGTGGCAAGCCGACTCTCGCCCGAGGTGGAGGTAATCCTTAAGGCGCAGCGCCAGTTGTGGGTGGAACTTACCACGCCCGCGAACCCGCTCCCGCCCCGTGCCAAGGAGCGTCCCGCATCCCCGCCGGGCGCCATGCTGCCGCGGGATCGGCGCATTGGCTTGAAGAACTTGGCCTAAACCCGATCCCAAACCTATGAACCCCATCTCTTCAGATCCCCGTCCATCCCGTGTCTGGCGCTGCTTGCGTTGGCTGCTGCTCACGCCGTTGGTGCTCGGCACGCTTGTTGCGCTGGCCTACGCCGTGGAGAACTGGCGCGGCGAGCGCGCTTGGAAGCGGGTCCAGAGGGAGCTCGTAGCGCAGGGCCATCCGCGGAACTTCGCCGCGCTCGTGCCGCCACCCGTGCCGGACGACCAGAACCTGGCGCTGGCTCCATTGCTCCGCCCGGTGCTCGCCTTCCACCGCGAACCCGACGGCAACCTCGTCTGGGATGACCGCCCTGGACTTAGTCGGCTGGGCTCGGTCAGTCACGTTTCTTGGGCAACCCGGACGAAAGCGCCCGGCGATAAGAGCTGGTTCCTCGGAGAGCGGGTCGATCTCCCCGCGTGGCAACGTTATTATAGGGAACTCGCCAAAGAGATCAGCGCACCCAAGCCGCCGAAACCCACTGGCCTCGACCCCGTGTTGGCCGCGCGCTATGGCTTGCAAATCCCGACCAATGCCGCCACTGCCGTGACCAACCCTGCGGTGGCCGGCTTTCCGCAGTTGCGCCCGCTGTCTCCGGACTTGGCTGCACGCTATGGAGTGGGGACCAACCTGACTGAAGCGGAGTTCCGCAATGCGTTCACGTTTCCGGTACCGCCCGCGCTCGGCACGCCGGCGGAAGACGTGCTGTTGGCTCTCAGCCTCTTGGGTGTGGAGCTCGATTCGTTGGCAGTTGAAGCGGCCCGCCGACCGCTGGACCGATTCCCGGTGCAATACTTGGAGCGACCGGCATGGGGGATATTGCTTCCGCACCTGGCACAAGCGAAGAAGTTCACGGTCGTGCTCAAGCTCCGGGCCGCAGCGCGCTTGGTGGTTGGCCAGAGCGATGCTGCGTTCGCGGACGCGCTCTTAGCGATGCGGATCGCGGAGATGATGCGCGACGAACCGTTCCTTATCTCCCATTTGGTCCGAGCCGTGGCCTGGAGCCTGGCGTTGCAACCGGTCTGGGAGGGGCTCAACGACCATCGCTGGAAGGAGCCGCAACTCGCCGAATTCACGCGCCGTCTGAGGGCGACGGACTTGCTGGTGGATGTGCCGCGCATCTTCCAAGGCCACATAGTCACAGAGATCGTCCCGGCGAGCGCGAAAGAGCGCGAGGACCTCGCGGAGATGTTTCGTTCGGGTTTCACGAGCAGGCCCAATGCGGATGAGGTTCAGCCGCACCAGATCGAGCTGGGCACTTGGCTTATCCGCCACGGTCCTGCTGGTTGGTTCTACCAGAACCAAGTCACCGCTGCCGAGACTGTCCGGCAGGAACTGGCCAATTTTGCGGCCCGGAACGGAAACCGTGGCGCGACGAACTTCGCCGTGCAAGAACCTGCGCCGCGTTATCGAGTGCATCCCTATCGTTTCATTGTGGACCAGTTCGGGATCCAGATGCCGTTGCGCCGCGGTGTCGCGACACTGTTGCGCGGCCAAGCGCAACTCCATCTGACGCTAGCTGCCTGTGCGCTGGAACGGCACCGGCTCGCGACTGGCGGCCATCCGGCGGCTCTCACTGAGCTAGTGCCGCGCTTCCTCGACCGCGTGCCCTCCGATCCTATGACCGGTGAGCCTTTGCACTACGTCGGCGCGGCGGACGGGAGCTTCAAGCTCTACTCAGTCGGGGAGGACGGGTTGGACAACGGCGGAGAACTGGGACAATGGACGGATCCGCCAACTGGCGAGGAACTCCTGCTGAACGGCCCTGGCGATTGGGTGTGGTCTACGGTGGCGAAATGATCCCGCCATTGAGTTAGTCCTGGAAGCCACAGTTGGCGATGTTTTCCTTGATATTATTGATGGCGATTCTTCGCGGAACGTCAAAAGCGAATTCGTACCGCTTTCATTCAATTCCTCGCTGAAAACGGTCTTGACTCAGGCAGGACCCAATCGGAGGTTGGAGCGAGTTGCAATTACCCCGAAAACCAAGTCACGGACTTCGCGGAGCGTCAAAAGAAAACCCCTGCCGATCTATCAACCTTTGGACGAATTTCCTTCGAGAGCCTAAACTCGGCCGAACACCGAAGCCGATCACTGTAACCGGACCAAAAGCGCGGGGTGCGGGCATCGACAATGCAGAGTTTACGATCAGCCGTTGAGCAAGTACGACGTGGTGGCTGGGCAGGCGTGGTTGCTTTGTTCCGCCACAATGCCCTTTCCAGGAACGACTGTTTCAGGCTGAGGCGTGACTTGCGTGAATTGCCTTCAGTTGAGGGGGAGGGGAAGCTCCAGGAGTAACTGTGCATCGAGCGTGGGACGCTGGCCCGACTCGAGCAATTGCGAGCGACTTCGGTTGGGAAAGCCCTGCCGAGAAGTTTCTACGTGGACCAGACTCATGGGTTACGCGATTTCTACCTGGGGTATTGGAATGCAGAGATAGCGCATGTGCTCTGGGTGGCGGGAGCGGGCGAAGCAACGACCGTTTCGAATTGGGAACCGTCCAGGCGTGAAATCGAGATCCGCGACGTCCATACATTGCCGGCCTTTCGAGCACGCGGGATTTTTACAAGCGTCGCCAGACATGTGTTGCGGGAATTGCGCACGCGCGGGATTGAGGTTGCCTATGCTCATGTGAACGTGGACAACCAGACTTCACTCCGCGGTTTTAAGGCCTTGGGCTTCGTGCCGGTGGAGCGTCTTTTCATCTGGCGCGTGCTGGGGGTTGATTGGATCCGATCCCAATCGCTGGCACCAGTCCCTTTCGCTGCGTGAGTACCACAGGACACATTTCCGGTGAATTTGAGGCATGCCTCGACGTTCAGGCGGCGGAGTGGAACCGATTTCTTGAAGCCGTGCCGGGCAGTCACCATCTGCAATCCACGTTGTGGGCAGAACTGAAGGGGCCCTTGAGTTGGGAAGCGGACCGCGTGGCGCTAAGACGAAAGGGAGCCATTGTCGCTGCCATTCAGGTCCTGCATCGGTTGGTGGGGGGCTGCGTGCGAGTCGGTTACGCGCCTCGCGGCCCAGTCTTTGCCGAAGAGAACGAGCAGTTATCCGGGCTCTTGATTTCCGAACTGCTGAAGTTGGCGCGCCGGAAAAAGCTGGGTTATCTGACCGTTCAGCCGCCTCAGATCGGAGCAGGATTTGTTCCGGTGTTACTGGCCAACGGTTTCGCGGTAGCCCCCTTTGAAGTCGCGCCGACTGCGACGGTGTTAATTGATGTGCAGCACTCAGCCGCCGACTTGTTGGCCGGAATGCGTCGGAGCACACGTCGAGCCATCCACAAACACGACTCAAGTCAACTTCGAGTCCGTGCCGGTTCTGAATCCGACCTGGTAACGTTCCACGCTCTGTTGAGTGCCACAGGTCAGCGGCATGGGTTCCGACCACCCAATCTGGAGTACTTCCAGAACATGTGGCGTTTGTTTGCTGCATCGGATGACATCGTTTTATTCTTGGCCGAGGCGCACGGCGAAGCGGTCGCTGCTGAATTGGACGTAACCTTTGGCGACACACTGGTGACCAAGCGCGCGGGTTGGTCGGGCAAGTTCCCGGAGTTGCATCCGGCGGTGATGGTGATCTGGACGGCCTTGAATTGGGCGCGAGACCGAGGCTTGAGGTATTACGACATGGAGGGATTCGATCCAGTGCTGGCGCGGTTGGTTATCGAAGGGGCGGAGATTCCGGATGAAGGAAGACAATCTCATCATTGGTTCAAGTATGGTTTTGGTGGGAAGATGGTAATGCTGCCGGAGAACTATGAGACCGTCAGGCTATCAGTGTTGGGCCAGATGTATCGAACCACTTGGGGACGGCGCTTGAGTGCGTTGTTGCGGCGGTGGTTGGGGGGCGCTCGGTTTCAAAAGGCATCCTCAACGGCGATTCGTTCAACACGATGACTCGATCGAGGCATTCTCGCCGAATGGAACCTATCAACCATTGGGCATGAGACGGAGGGGAACGGTGTGCAAGATTGATGCCTGATTTCTTTGCTATGCTGGCCCGCAGCGTTTGGGCCTGTTTCAAGCAAATGGACAGTAACAAGGGAATATTGGTTAGTTGTTTATGAGTTCGAAGCGGGCTGGGGAAAGGCCGTGCGAGCTGGTGTGGATTCGATTTCGATTATAGAAGGCTTCGATGTAGTCGAAGATCTCGGTTTTGGCTTGGCGGTGAGTGGCGAAGTCGCGGCGATGGTTCCTTGCTCTTACCGTCCAGTCCCTTCTTAAAACGTCGGAGAAATCAGTCCAGGAAGTGGTTTCCGGGCAAAACACTTGATTTTTCTCCCAAACCAGAAGTAGACGTGAGACAGAAATCTCCGGTGCATGGAAAGTGGCAGACCCATGCCATGGTTCTTGCTATCCAGAGGTCGAATCCATGTCACCACTGTTTATCCTGGTCACTGCGGTGTTCTCGGCGGTCTTTTTGATTGTGCGACTGCGGTTGAATCCGTTTCTGGCATTGATTGGGTCGGGCATATTGGTGGGAGTGATGGCGCCTGGCGTACGATTGGATACGGTGATGAAGGAATTGGGGGTTCGGTTTGGTTCGGTCGCTGGCAGCATTGGTATTTCGATTGTGGCCGCGGCGATCGTGGGGCAATGCCTGATGGAAAGTGGCGCGGCAGACAAGATCACACGCCGTTTTGTGGCATGGCTCGGGGAGAAGCACGCGTCGCTGTCCATGGTGGTTTGTGGTTATGTGCTGGCCGTTCCCGTGTTTTTCGACACGGTCTTCTATCTATTGGTGCCCTTGGCCCGCGCGATGAGCATTCGGCGAGGGGGACGCAACTATGTGTTGTACGCCTTGGCGATCTCAGCTGGGGGATCCACGACGCATGTGTTTGTTCCTCCAACCCCTGGGCCGATCGCAATGTCGGCGACGTTGGGAGTGGACTTGGGTTTGACCATTTTGATCGGGCTTGCGGTCGCGCTGCCCAGTTCGCTGGTAGGTTGGTTCTATTGCGTGTGGATCGATCGGCGGCTGGCGCTGCCGATCCGTGAAGCTCCTGGACTTTCCCTTGCTGTACTCGAAGAAGTCTCGAAGCGGCCGGAGAATGAATTGCCGGGTTTTTGGGCGTCCATGGCTCCAATTCTTCTGCCGGTGATATTGATTACAGGGAATACCGTGACGGAAGCTGTTGCGAAAGGAACAGGGATTGCCCGAGCGTTCGCCTTTGTCGGGCATCCTAGTTTTGCTCTCACGGCATCGGCGATTTCAGGGTTGTGGGTTCTGTCCCGGCACCGACGGTTGACGCTTCAGCAGTTGTCAAAACCCATTGAAACTGCGGTCGCCAGTGCGGGCACTATCATCTTGATCACGTCTGCCGGGGGAGCCTTTGGGGGCATGCTGGTTTTGGCGGGAGTGGGTGATGCTTTGGGGGCACTCTCGCAATCGATGGGATTGTCCTTGATCTGGATGGGTTTCTTTTTGGCGATTCTGTTCAAGGTGGCCCAGGGTTCAGCCACCGTGACCATGATAACGGTGTCATCTATCTTGGCACCATTGGTTCTCAAATCGCCGCCGCCTTACAATCCGGTTTATTTGGTCATGGCAGTGGGTGCGGGATCGCTGATTGGTGTGTGGATGAATGACAGCGGATTCTGGGTTTATCGGACCATGACCGGATTGACCGAAGTGGAATCGCTCAAGACCAAGTCCGCATTAATGGCCATCATGGGTGCTGTCGCGATCCTGATCACGGTATTGTTGGCTCAACTGCTTCCGCTCCATCATTAATGAATGCCCCACGTTTCCGAGGTCCGAACCTGGACCAAAAGTCGACTCCATCCACGACCGTGATGTGGTTGCTCTTGGTCTTCCAGTGGGTGGCAACGCTGAGTGCCCGAGCGGAATTCCAGGCGGGAGCGGCCGTCATCGATGTGACCCCCTTGCGACTTCCCGTGCTGGTGAATGGTGGGATGTTCAGCCGAAGCGTTGGCAAGGTAAAAACGGCGGTGTCAGCCCGGGCGATAGCGATGAGCGACGGCAAGGAGCGTTTGGTGATTGTCGTGGTCGACAGTTGCATGATGCCGCGAGTGCTCCTGGATGAGGTGAAGAGTCTCTCGAACAAACGCCTCGGGATTGCGACCAACCGAATCCTAATCTCCGCGACCCACGCGCATAGTGCGCCGTCCTCCATGGGATGTCTCGGAACGGCTGCCGATCCTGCTTATGTGCCTTTCCTGAGGGATCGGTTGATCCAAGTGATTGCTGAGGCCGACTCTCGCCGAGAATCTGCAAGGATAGGCTTTGGTCGGGGCAACGCCGCGGAGTTCACCGCCTTGCGGCAATGGATTCGGAGGCCGGATCGGTTGGAGGAAGATCCGTTTGGCAACAAGACGGTTCGGGCCAATATGCATGCTGGTCGAGTGTGGGATGACGTGACGGGTGAAGCGGGACCCGAGGATCCGGAACTGACACTCATTTCCGTTCAATCGTTGGCTGGCCGGCCGTTGGCGCTGCTGGGCAATTTCTCCATGCACTACTTTAGCGATGAGGACATCAGCGCCGATTACTTTGGACTATTTTGCGAGGGTATGGAGCGGCGTTTGGCGCTGGTGACAACTTCGACCCAGCCTGAATTTGTGGCGTTGATGTCGCATGGCTGTAGCGGGGATATCTGGCGCCGGGACTACACCCAACCGGAGAATGCCTGGAATGTTAAACAGACGATTCAGGAATATGCGGATGGCTTGGTGGCGATCGCGCTAAAGGCCTATGACCGGATTGATTATCGCCAGGATGTGGATCTAGCCATGGCGGAGCGTCGGCTAACGCTACAGTATCGAGTGCCCGACCGTCAGCGGTTGGAATGGGCGCAGCGGATTGTGAGTGGGTTGAGCAATCGATTGGCGACGACGACAACCGAGGTGTATGCGCAGGAGCAATTGTTGCTTAACGAGCGTCCGCTGACGGAGATTGTCGTGCAGGGAATCCGGCTGGGAAACATCTCCATTGCGACGACCCCGTGCGAGACCTACGCGGTGACTGGATTGAAGATCAAGGCAGCCAGTCCTTTGAGCCAGACGATGGTTATTGAGTTGGCCAATGGAGGCGATGGATACATTCCACCGCCGGAGCAGCATCGGTTCGGGGGGTACAATACATGGCCAGCCCGGTCGGCGGGCTTGGAAGTTGAGGCGGAGCCAAAGATTGCTGAAGCCTGCATTCAACTCCTGGAGCAGACCTCTGGTAAGAGACGCCGACCGTGGAGTTTGAGGCCTGGAGCTGCGACCGATGCGATTTTAGGACTCAAGCCGCATGCCTATTGGCGTTTGAATGAGTTCACTGGTCCGCATGCTTCGGACGCCAGCGGTGCCGGGCGAGATGCTGTGTTCGAGCCCGATGTCACCTACTATCTCGTGGGGCCTGATTCGGCGAGGTTCTGTGGGAAGGACGAGGTCAATCGGGCGCCGCAATTTGTCGGCGGGAGGTTGCGGGCGCGGCTGAATGGGCTTGGGGATCGTTACTCAGTGTCGCTGTGGATTTGGAATGGCATGCCGGTTGAGGCGCGTGGGGTGAGTGGTTGGTTTTATTCTCGCGGTCCTGATTACGGACTGAGCTGGCAAGGCGAGCACCTGGGAATTGCTGGAACCAATGGCTTGCCGGGCCGACTGGTATTCGCCTTTGGTCAGGATCCCAAGATGCAGGTCGTCGGACGAACCCAGATACCGCGATGGGAATGGCATCACATAGTTTTGGTGCGCGATCGGTCATCGGTTCGCGTTTATTTGGACGGTCGAATGGACCTCGAAACCAAAACGGGTGCGGTCGATTCAAACGGGCAATGGTTTTTTGGCGGACGAAGTGACCATGAAAGTAGTTGGGAGGGGCGTCTGGATGAAGTGGTGGTATTTGGGCGAGTATTGAAGGAGCGTGAGTTGGTGCGGTTGAAGTGACCGAGAAGTCCCTCGCGAGCCCGTCGAATTCAACTCGCGCTGCCCATCAATGGGTTCGTTTATGGGATTTGTGGCTGGGTGGGCACCACAAGTCGTCGCGTCCTACGAGTCTCCAGGGCAGGCCGCAAAGGCATTGCTCTGGAAGCCCATTCCTTGGTTTGCTGGGTGTGTGATTGAGTGCGAGTTGATTGAGGCTGTCAGACCGTTGCTCCCGACGAACGATTTTGTTGTGACTGGGGCAGGGGACGACTGCGCCGTGCTTGAGTTTGGGGCGCCGGATACTCAGACCCTGTTCAAGACGGACGCAGTGGTTGAGGGGATTCATTTCATGACGGATGCTCCCGCGGAGCGCATCGGGCGCAAAGCCTTGGCTCGCGCTCTGAGTGATATCGCGGCTATGGGCGGGACTCCGACGGCCGCACTGGTTGCGCTGGGCATGCCAAAAGGAATGGACTCCGCTCGTTTGACTGGAATTTATCGCGGGCTGAACGCGCTGGCCGCCATGCACCAGGTTGCCGTAGTGGGTGGCGAGACGACTTCCAGCCCAGAGCGGTTGTTCCTTAGCATTTCGTTACTCGGTACTGTTCCCCGTGGAAAAGCGGTCTTGAGATCGGGTGCCATCGAAGGGGATGGTCTATTTGTGACAGGTGAGTTGGGTGGGTCGATAGAGGGAAAGCACTTTGATTTTGAGCCTCGGTTGTTGGAAGGGCGTTGGTTGGCAGGCACTGAGGCTGTCAGTGCGATGATGGATGTGAGCGATGGGTTGGCGTCGGATTTGCCGAAGCTGCTTGATGCCAGTCGGGTTCGAGGGGCTGAGTTGATGCGAACGGCGATACCCATCAGCCGGGTGGCTCGAGAGCGTGAACGACGAGGAGATTTGTCGAGACCTGCAATTGTCTCGGCATTATGCGATGGTGAAGACTTTGAGCTATTGTTCACGGTGCGACGCGGCCACAGTGTGGCTCTGTTGGATGGATGGAAGGTGCGTTTTCCTGGGTTGGCGCTGACCTGCATTGGGCGGGTCACGGCGGAGCCCGGGATTTGGATCAAAGGGCCGGATGGGGTACGACCGCTAACTGCGAAAGGATACGAGCACTGCTCATGATTGTTCGACGCAGCAAGTCGGTCGAGGAAACCGAAGCCTTTGGCGAGGCTCTAGCGAAATCAATTGGGTCTGGATGGGTGATTGGGCTCTCGGGCGATTTGGGGGCGGGCAAGACGGCGTTTGTGCGGGGGCTCGCGCGCGGGTTGGGTTTTAAGGGACGGGTGCATTCACCGACCTTTGCGTTGCTCAATCAATACGAGGGTGGGGTGATGCCAATTTACCATTTGGATTTGTATCGACTGCGCGGACCAGAAGACGTGATGGGTGCCGGGTTGGAGGAATACCTGAACTGCCCGGACGGTGTCAGTGTGGTGGAATGGGTTGAGCGTTGGTGCGGGGATGCGGGAGCGACGGAAGGCGTCGGTGCCGGGACATTTCGGCGAGTCTATCTCAGCTCATTGGATGAACACACACGGGAGATTGCCTATGACAATGCTGGCGCTTGAATTCTCATCGGATCGAAGGACTGTGGCGGTGGTCCGCGATGGGGCTCTCATGGCGGAGGCTGTGTTTGAGGGCGCCGTCCGCACCCCGATCTTCCAGTTAATTGGAGATGCATTGAAACAGGCTGGAGTGCCGCAGGCAGATGTGGACACTCTGGTAGTGGGGTTGGGCCCGGGCAGTTATACCGGCGTGCGACTGGCCATTGCTGTGGCCCAAGGCTGGCAGTTGGCGACTGGTGTGCGTGTCATGGGGGTGAACAGCCTGGAGACATTGGCATCCCTGATGGGTCCCACGCGGGTGCGTTTGGCGATCGATGCACAAAAAACGGAATGCGCCGTCGCCGAAGCGGAAGGCGGGTTGCTCGTGACGCCTGTTCGTTTGATAGCCAACACTGAGTTAGCCGCGGATCTTCAGGGAGGTGAACGGATTGTTGGGCCGGATGTGCTTCGCCTGCTGGGGGGTGGTGAGTTGGCCTACCCGACAGCTGCTGGCGCGGCCCAGTTGGCGGTGCAACGGGGTGTGGAAATGCCGGGTGCAAGCTTGTCACCGGTCTACCTTCGCGCGGCGTCCTTTGCGAAGGCACCTCCGGCGCGAGTCATTTGCTAAACGGTCTATGCCAATCTTTTGGGAATGTGACCGCTGCACCGCCTGCTGCCGCTGGCCAGGTCAGGTGAAAGTGACTGAGGATGAAATCCGACGGATCGCCTCGCATTTGGGATTGCTGGAGGCCGATTTCATTCAGCAATACCTTCGACTGAGCACCGATAGGACTCGTCTGATTCTGGAAGATCGAGAGGACGGTGCGTGCGTCTTTCTGGAAAATGGAAATTGTCGGATTCAACCGGTCAAACCACAGCAATGTCGGGACTTTCCCAATCTTTGGAACTTCCCTGGATTCGAAACGCAGTGCCAAGCCAAGCCGATCCATCTGAACCCCGACGTTTGGCGCGAACGAGTCCGAGAGGCGACCGGTCGAGAACTTCCCTGACCCTGTAACGTGAGGCCTGGGTCTTCGTATATCGAAGCTATCGAATTAGGCGGTAGAATCCCGTCAGACTGGTTTCTTGGAGGCTGACCGAGATGGACGTTTCATTGGTCGTCCTTGAACCCGACCAATGGGTCCAGGGGCCATTCGCGTTGGAAGCTTGTTGTAACTCGAAATGTTTCGACTCCTTGGTCCACTCGAGAGTGAATTTCTGCGGGCCGAGAGTGAGAAGTCTCAGCAACGGTGGGGATGTGGGGATGTTGTAAGCTCCCAAATCCGCCCAATCGTCGCCCGCTTCGATTAGTTTTGAGTCGGCGCGCAGGCGCAGACCATCATCGTCGGTAAACGCGAGACCATCGGGTCCAAGTGGGTCGTTGATGTTGACGAATCCAGGATCACCACCGTTAAGTGCGGGTATCCCCTCCTTAAATCCGGTCTTGGAGGCATACGATGGCGCGGGCCCTGAAACATAGTTCTTCGCGATTGTCGCGGTAGAGGAACTACCCAGAAACTCGTACCAACCTTGATCGTTCGGATTTCGACCAGAGCCGCAGTCCACGAAGATGTTGTGCTTCAGGACGGCGTTCTCGCTGTGGATGGCTTCAAAGGTGATGGGGTGTTTGAGCGGGGCTGCCACGGGATTGCCAACGGCTGAGGCGTGGATAAACGTGTTATTCAGGAAGCTGGCCTTCGGGAATCGAATGCTGATGGAGCCGGTGTCGATGAATACATTGTGGCTGTAGGTCAGGGGTCCGGCATCACCGGTGAATCCCTTTTGCGACGTAATGACACCGTCGAAGCCGTAGACGAAGTTGCGCTCAAACAAGATGTTGTCGAACCGGGCTTGTGATAGGTTCTCGAACAGATCCGGCGAGACTTGGTACACGACCAGGGGACTGTTGCGGATAACGTTGAGTCGGAAGACATTGTTAGTCCCCATGAAATGGATGGCATCCCAACCCTGAGTGGCCTCGAGGAGGTTTTGCTCCAAAATATTGTTCGCGCCTCCCACCAACCAGGTGTCGTAACTCAGATTTCGGAAAATATTACTGCGGATCAGGCAATGTTCAGCGGTGTTCGCCACCACCAGTCCGTAGACAAAGGAACCTGAGAGATAAACGCCTCCTCAGCAGAATCTGTGGGTGAGAGGCGGCTCTGGTAGTTTCCCAAGAGCGTGGTAAAGAGCCACTTCGAGAGCTCGAAACGTTCGAAATCCATAGGCTCGCCTGGTAGTCACTCGAATCTTGTTGTTGAGTCC